>JBPYFB010000635.1:0-9304 GCA_051986465.1 Rugosimonospora sp. | reverse complement strand
CGGCATGATCCGTACGCCGTCCGCCGCCGCCATCGGCGCCCGCGCCGCACGATGGCATCGCCGGTCAAGGTCTCTCGGGGCCCGTGATGAGTCGCTGTCCGGTAGGCATGTCCTTTCGTCGGCGGAGGCGCGGGGTCTGGCCGGATTGGGACGCAGCCATGCCGAAGAAGCAGACCACCGCCGGGAAGAAGGCGCGCACGGCGGCCCGCGCCGGGGAAAAGTACACCGCGGCCCTTCGCAGGCAACTGATACCGGGAAACGGCTCCGGTCTTGAGCACCGCGGCTTTCTGGATTACCCGCCCGGGTTCCGGCCCTTCCGCGATACCAACCTGTTCGAACGCATCGGTGGTCAGCCGGCGGTCGACCGGCTGGTCGACCTCCTGTACGAGGGGATCGGCGACGACGACCAGTTGCGTCCGCTGTTCGGACGCGACGTCAGCGCCGGCAAGCCGCGGCAGAAGCTGTTCTTCGCCGAGTGGCTGGGCGGCCCGCGCCGATACAGCGAAGTGGCCTGGACCAACCTGAAAAGCAGCCACGACGGTAAGCCGATCACGCAGGCGCTCGCCGGCCGGTGGCTCGGGCACTTCACCAGGGCGCTGGGGGCCACGGTCGCGGCCGACAGCGACCGCAGGACGATCTCCGAACAGGTTCGCCCGCTCGCGATGGCTCTGGTCAACCAGCCCGAGCGTCCGGAGGTGACCTGGTGCGGGATCGGGGCCCGTACCGTGACGCGGGCAGTGGCTCTCGCTCGCCGCGGCGATGTCGCCGGGCTCGGTGCGGCGCTGGCGCAGGCGCCGGAGCTGCTGCGCCCGACGTACGCCGCCGCGGTCATGCAGGCGGCTGCGTTGGCGGGTCGCGCTGAGATCGTACGGATGCTGCTCGACAACGGCGTCGGGCCGGACCATCCGTTCTATCTTCCGGTGGGCGTCACCGGGCTGGCGTTCGAGCGGGTGATATACGTGACCCCGCTGTGTGCGGCCCGGTTCAAGCGCCGTACCGCCGTCGAGTCGCTGCTGTTGGCTGCGGGTGCCCGCGAGGACGTCTTCACCGCGGCGTTCCTCGGCGACCTCACCTCGCTCGCGCGGATGCTCGACGCCGATCCCGGCCTTGCCCAGGCGACCGATCCGGCGGTCGACGCCGTGGACATCACAGCCGTCGAGCACGCCGTCGCGGGCGGCCAGGCCGACGCCCTGCGGCTCATCCTCGGCCACCTCACACCCGCGCTCCCCGGCAGTGTACGGGCGCTGCGCGGGGCCGCCGCCCAGGGCAGCGTGGCAATGGTCGAGCTGCTGCTGGCACACGGCGCGGACGCGACCCGGATCGGGGTCGGCCGGTGGGTACTGCACCCCCAACTCGCGCCATTACTTGCCAGCCGGGGCGCGGCGATCGACTCGTCCGGATCGTGGATCGGCGCCGCCTGTACCGGAAACCAGGGCCGCAAGGACGATCCGGAGTACGTACGCGCGCTGCTGCGCCACGGCGCCCGGGCAACCGACCGGCGCGGCGGCGACTACGGCAAAGGCGCCACCGGCGTCCGGGCGCTGAACGCGACGGCGCTGCACTACGCGGCCAAGGCGGGATTCGTGCGGACCATCGAGGTGCTCCTCGAATCCGGCGCCGACCCGGCCGCCCGCGACAGCCGCGGCCGAACCCCGTTGGACTGGCTGGAGCAAGCGGCACCCTCGGTGTCCCGAGCAGCGGTCCGGGACCTGCTCGCCAGAGGTTATCCCGGATCATGAAGGGTCGGCCGCGAGGGCGGGCAGCGTGACGGTGACCGTCGTACCGGCGCCCACCACGCTCGCCACCTCGATCCGTCCACTGTGGTCGATGACGATCTGGCGGGCGATCGCCAGTCCCAACCCGGCTCCGCCAGTGGTGCGGTGGCGCGCCTGGTCGGCCCGCCAGAACCGGTCGAAGATGTACGGCAGGTCCGGCGCTGGTATGCCGCGGCCGGTGTCCTGTACGGATACCGTGGCCCGAGCCCCGGTACCCTCGGCGCGCAGCGTCACGCGCCCGCCCCGAGGGGTGGCCCGCAACGCGTTGGTCACCAGGTTCCCGATCACCTGGCGCAGCCGGTCGGGATCGGCGTCCACGAGCACCGGCCGCGCCCGTACCCGCAGCGCCACGCCGGCCGCCTCGGCCGCCGCCTGGTGCGCGGTCAGGCAGGTCTCCAGCAGTTCGGCCAGGTCTGTCGTCGTCCGGTGGTAGGCCAGGGCACCCGCTTCGGCCAGTGCCAGGTCCTGCAGGTCGTCCACGATCCGCTGCTGGAGTACGGCCTCCTCGTGCAGGCTCGCGAACAGCTCGGGGCTGGCCGGCACCACACCGTCCTTGAGCGCTTCGAGGTAGCCGCGCAGGTTCGCGAGTGGGGTGCGCAGTTCGTGCGCCACGTCGGCGACCAGCCGGCGCTGCCGCTCCTCGCCGCGCTGCAACGAGTCCGCCATCCGGTTGAACGAGCGGGCGAGCTGGGACATCTCGTCGTGCCCGCGCACGGGTACCCGCAGCGTCAGGTCGCCGTCGCCCAGTCGCCGGGACGCCGCGGTGAGCAGGCCGATCGGGCGCAGTACCCGCCTGCTGAGCAGCGCGGTGCCGGCCAGTGCCAGCAGGGCCACCAACCCGGCTGCGGCGAGCACCGGCCCGGGCGTGAGCTTCGCCGCCGCGGCCTCGCCCGCGGCGCCGACGTAGACCTCGGTGCGGGCCGGTGCCACGTCTGCGGTCTGCTCGGTGAACAGCTGGCGCAGGCAGGCGGCCACGTCGACCCGGGTGTATAACTTCGGCAGCGGCGGGTTCTCCGGCCGTGGCGACGGCAGTACCGCCAGCGCCGGCTGGCAGCGCCGGACGCCCGCGGCATCGTCGAGCTGGTCGCTGCTTGCCGATACCTTCTCGCACACGGCCACGGTCGTCGGGTCGCGGGCCTCGTCGGCCTTGGTCGGCGCGTACTCGGGCACCCCGTCCGTGCCCGGCCCGTACAGGACGTCGAGGCCGTGCTTGGTCAGGCAGCCGGCCAGCGCGACCTGCATCCGGTACCGGCTGATGTCTTTGATGGCGATCTCCCAGACCGCCGTTGGCGACGGTGCCGCACCGATCGACACGACCGGTCGCGGGTCGACGACGGAGGCGGGTCCGGCCACGCCGCGCGGGGTACGCCGCTGCATGACATCGCTGTCCGCCAGGATCGCCCCCGACTCGGCGACCAGCTGGATCCGTTGGTGTGTGGCCGACGCGAGGCTGGCCACCCGCGCCGCCACCCCATCCCAGGTGCCGTGCCGGCGGGCGTAGTCGACCAGGTCCGCGACGATCCGGTTGACCGTGTCGCGGTCGGCGGTGACGGTCTCCACCACCTGCCGCGACGCATGCTGGTAGGCGAGGTAGGCAGTGGCACCGACCGCGCTCACGGCGACGACCGCGACCAGTGCCAGTACTCGCAGGCGGAAGCTCACGGGTCGGCCAGCCGGTAGCCGCGGCCGTAGACGGTCTGCACGTAGCGGGGCGCCGCCGGGTCATCCTCGATTTTGCGGCGCAGGTTCATCACGTGTGCGTCGACGGTGCGTTCGAGTACGTCGTGGTCGAAGCCGAAGGCACGGTCGATGATCTGGGCCCTGGTGTACACCCGGCCCGGCTCCGACGCCAGGACCTCGAGGATGCCGAACTCCTTGGCCGTCAACGCGACCGGCCGGCCCGACACCCGCACCTCGAATCGGGCCGCGTCGATCTCCAGGGGGCCGACCGCGCGTACCGCGGCCGCGTCCGGCACCGCCTTCCCGGCCCGGCGCAACAGGGCGCGTACCCGCGCGGCCAGTTCCCGCGGGCTGTACGGCTTGGTGACGTAGTCGTCGGCGCCCAGGTCCAGCCCGAGCAGCTTGTCCTCCTCGGTGCTGCGCGCGGTCAACAGCAGGATCGGTACCTGCGATTCGGCGCGCGCGATACGGCACACGTCCAGCCCGTCCATGTCCGGCATCATGACATCCAGCACGACGAGGTCGGGGCTGCGCTCCCGGCAGGCCTGCAATGCTCGCCGGCCGTCGCCGACCACGAGCACGCTGTGACCCTCGCGCTCCAGGTAGATGCGGATCAGGTTGGCCTGCTTGGGGTCGTCCTCCGCGACCAGGATGCGCGCGCTCATCTCGCCGACGAGAATACTGCGGAACCCGTGAAGAACTCGTGAAAGCCGATACGGCTGCTACGGGACGGCTTCGCGGCGAACGCATCGGTTCTTGACGAGTTCTTCACCGGCCGCCGCCTACCGTTGCGCCGGCCCGCTCTGTTGCGGGCGATCGGCGCGGACAGGACGGGGGAGCAGATGGTGGACAACGCGATGGCCACGGTGGCGCAGGTACCCGGATCGGCGATGACGGACGACCAACGCACCCGGTTCGAGCGGGACGGGTACCTGGTGTTGCCGTCGGTTCTCGACCCGGAGGAGCTCGGGCGGTACACGTCGATCGTGGACACGCTGTACGAGCAGCGCAAGCGGGCCGGGCTGCTGGCGGGCGACGGATCGCTGCACGAGCTGAGCGCGGTTGCCCGGTGCCCGGAACTGGCGCCGCTCGTGGACCACCCGAAGGTGCTCGGGCTGGTGTGGTCGACGCTGGGCTGGAACGTGCACGTGTACCACTCGCACGTCGACGTGCACCCGCGGGTACCGACGGACAAGCCGTACCGTTTCGAGTGGCACCAGGACGGGGGCCGGCAGAACGTGGAACTGGAGACGGATCCACGTCCACGAATGTCGGTCAAGGTGGCGTATTGGCTGTCCGACGTGTCGCAGCCGGGTCGCGGGAACTTCAAGGTGGTACCAGGCAGCCACCGCACCAACCGGATCGACGGGCCGCCGCGCCGCGACGTACGCTGGCCGGACCCGCCCGGCGCCATCCAGGTCACGGTGCAGCCGGGGGACGCGGTCTTCTTCGACCGGCGGCTGTGGCACTCGCGATCGGAGAACCGGTCGACGATCGTTCGCAAGGCGGTCTTCTTCGGGTACACCTATCGCTGGATCCACATCCGTGACACCGCACCCGCGATGGTCACCGAGCTGACGCCGCTGCGCCAGCAGTTGCTCGGCCTGTTGCGCGGCGTCGACGGTGACCACGCCTGGGGTCATGACCCGGACAGCGTGCCGCTGTACCGCCTGCTGCACGAGTCGGCCGCATCCTCCACTTAGGACGCTTCGGCTCACGCCGGCGCCTGCGTGGGCCGGGCGCGGCGCGACGATGGTACCGGACCGCGCCGGATGACCCACTCCGCGACGGCCAGGTTGATCACCCAGCCGGCGGCCAGCGACAACGCCCGAGGGGTACCGGTGAGCGGGCTGGCCGCCACCGCGATGGGCACGCCGATCACCGCCTGGGTACCCGCGCCCACGGCTATCGCGTACCCGCGGGTCATCCAGGCCCGGTGCCGCGCCACGTTACCCCGCAGGATCGCGGCGAAGCCGGTGACGATGGACAGGAGCATGGCGCTGCCGAACACCAGCCGGAAGCCGAGGAGCAGGTTGCCGTCGCCGGGCGGGTCGGGATAGAACAGCGCCATCCACAGGCCCGACAGCGCGACCGCGAGTCCACAAGGGACCAATACCCGACCGGCGAGCCGGTGCCAGCGCGGCCGGCGGCGGCGCAGGCCGGGCGAGAACTGGAAGGCACCCAGGATCGTGTAGGTACTGGCGGCGAAGATGTGTACCAGCACGGGCACGGGTTGGTCGAAGAACCTGGCGTTCTGCGGGGTGACCTGGGCGCCGCCGGCGAGTTGCGCGACCCGGTCGGCACCCGCCAGTACCGGCACGAGGACGAGCACGATCAGCGCGGTCGGTATCAGCCAGTCCCGCCTGGCGGTCGGTTGTGCCGCTCGGATTGTCATGGCTCGATGGTGGCGGCCGGGCCGGTACCGGGTCATCGGCACATGGGCCGCGACGGTACCCGTCATGAGAGGGGCGGCCGGACCGTACTTTCGGCCGAGGCACCGGAGGACTGCGCCGGACCGCGGCGGGTCAGCGCGGATCCTGGCGGCGTACCCGCACCCGGTCGGTTTCGTACGCCCAGATCGCGATCTCCACCCGGTTCCGCGTACCGAGCTTGGCCATGAGCGCGGCGACGTGTGTCTTGACGGTACTCAGGCTGATGTGCAGCTCATCGGCGATCTCGTTGTTGGTCAGGCCGCGCGCCACTGTGCCGAGTACCTCCTCCTCGCGGGAGGTCAACGCCTCGACGGGCTGCGGCAGCGGCGCGGCCGGTCCGGTACCGGCGAATGCCTTGAGCAGTCGGGTGGTGATGTTCGGCGCGATCAGCGCGTCCCCGTTCGCCGCGGCGTTGATGGCCTGGACGAGCAGCGCCGGACCGGCGTCTTTGAGGAGGAAGCCGCGCGCGCCGGCACGCAGTGCGGCGTAGACGTATTCGTCTAGGTCGAAGGTGGTGATGACGACGACGGCGAGCGGGGCCTCGACGCCCGGTCCGGCCAGCCGGCGGGTCGCCTCGATACCGTCCACGCCCGGCATCCGGATGTCGAACAGGCATACGTCGGGCCGCAGCCGCCGGGCGAGCTCGACGGCGCGGATGCCCTCGGCGGCGGCACCGACCACCTCGATGCCGGGTTGGGCATCGAGAATCATCGTCAGCCCGGTACGCACGATCTCCTGGTCGTCCGCGACCACCACTCTGATACTCATGCCGGATCCTCGCTGCGCTGCGGTCCGGCATGAGGCACGAGATGCACTCCGCTCATGATTCGCTCGCTGCGCTCGCTCATGCCGGCGACCCGCCGCGGGGCAGGACGGCCGTCACGGTCCAGCCCCGGTCCGGGCCGGGACCGGCCTCGCAGACACCGCCGAGCAGGCCGGCGCGCTCAACCATGCCGATCAGCCCGTACCCCGGCGCCGCCGCCGGTCGTACCCCGCTGGTGTCGCCGTCGTCGCTTACCCGCAGGCGGATCGACGTATCGTCGGCGGCCACCCGTACCTCGATGCGCGTGGCGTGCCGGGCGTGCCGCAGCGCATTGGTGACCGACTCCTGCGCGAGGCGGTAGATCGCGGTGCCGACGGATGGCGAGACGCCGTCGACGTCGCCGTCGATCTCCACGGCCACCAGCGGCCCGGCGCGGGTCGGACCGGCCAGCCGTGCCAGATCGTCGATGCGCGGGCTGGGTGCCAGCTCTGCCGGTTCGTCCTGACGCAACGCACGGACCATGGTGCGCATCTCGGCCAGGGCCCGGGTCGCCTCGGCCTCGATCAGCCGCAGCGCGTCGGTCGCCGCCTGCGGCTGCGTCGCCGCCACGGCCAGGCCGGCCTGTGCCCGGATCGCCATCGCCGAGACGTGATGGGCGACGGTGTCGTGCAGGTCGCGCGCCAGCCGTTCGCGCTCCAGCAGCCGGGCCTGGTCCAGTTCGCGCAGGCGCGCGCGGGCCCGGTACCGGAAGGCCGCGCCGAGCGCCACGGTCGCCAGCACGACGAGGAGTCCGGCGCCCGCGTTGGCGAGGGTCAGGTAGCCCAGCGCCAGCGACAGGCCGACCTTGGCGAGCACGACCGCCACGCCGGCCAGCGCCGCGGGGCCGGCGCCCCAGCGGATCAGGGCATAGATCAAAATCAGTTGGTACGCCGAGGTGTTGCTGATCGAGTCCCGACCGATCAGCAGTGGCGCCACGGCCGTGGCACCCGCGGCAATGAGAAACATGCGCAATGGCTGGGTACGCCGCCACAACAGCGTGGGTACCAGCGCCACGGTCACGGCCACGGAAACCACCCGCCACGGCATGTCGTGCCGAGTGAGCCCCTCAATGACGGCAAGTACCGGGAGTACGGCCAGCAACAACCAGTCACGCCACACCCGCGGTGGCGCGCCGGGCGGGCTCGGCTCGTCCCACACGGACCGCAGCAGACCGTGCACCGGACCATGATACGAAGCCCGGCAACGGCTCGGCTCGGCCCAAAGTACGAGAACCCGCGCGAAGTTCAGCCTGGCGCCAAGGTACTGAACTGGATAGCCGCCAACCGCCAGCCGCCCGGCTGTTCGACCCACACCTGGCTTACCCGGGTGGCCAGGGCCATCGCCTCGCCTCGCCACGTCGCGCGGCTGTGTTGCACGCACCGGAGGATCGCCGTGCTCGCGTACCGCCGCACGTCGACCTCGCTCGTCTCGATCGAGAGGTAGCGGAAGTCCTTGTGCCGCCCGATCCACTGCTCCTTGTCGAGTACGAACCCACGCTCACCGATCGACAGGAAGTCGTCGACCAGCAGAGCGTCCAGGCGTTCCGCATCCGCCCGCAGTTCGGCGTCCGTGAAGGCGCGCTGGATATCGAGAATGTCGTCGTCCACCCGGGCATCATCCCGCACCGAAGACATCGGCCCGTGCTGAACCGGCGGCGCCGGCCGATCCGATGACAGTTGCGACAGGCCACAATCGCCATACTTTCCAAGGAGTTCGCGTGTCGACTCGGCGCAGCATTCTGAAGACCGGCACGGGCGCGTTGCTCGCCCTGGCCGCCGGTGGGTCTGGTGCCCTGTCCGCTCCCGCCCGGCCGGCGTCTGCCGCGCCGGACCCGGCATACGAGCGCCCGGACCTGCAGGCCGCCCTTGACCAGATCGTGGCGACCGCGGCCTCCGGCGCGCTTGCCGAATTCCGGGACGGCCCGCGCGTCTGGCGTGGGGTCAGCGGGGTCGCCGAGTTGGGCACGGCTCGGCCGGTACCGGTGAACGGCCGGTTCCGCATCGCCAGTGTCACCAAGACGTACGTGGCGACGGTGGTGCTCCAACTCGTGGGGGAGGGCCGGCTGGGCCTCGACGACACGCTCGACCGGTGGCTTCCCGGTATCGTCCCCAACAGCGACCGGATCACGGTACGCCAGCTCCTGCAACACACCAGCGGCGTGTACGACTACACGAACCGGTTGTCCGAGCTGTTCCCGAACACCGATGCGTTGCTGCGCCAGCGGTACCGGCACTGGTCGCTCAACGACCTGATCGCGCTGACGGCCGGGCAGCCGCCCGCGTTCGAGCCGGGTACCTCGTCGTCCTACTCGAACACGAACTACATCCTGCTCGGCATGCTGGTCGGGCGGATCACCGGCCGGTCGTACCGCACCGAGATAGCCCGGCGCATCCTGCTCCCGCTGCGGCTGTGCGACACCGTACTGCCCGGCGACGACCCGCAGATCGCCGGAGCGCATCCGCACGGGTACCTTCCCGTCGAGCGCGACGGCACGACCACACCGGTCGACATCACCGCGTTCAACATGACGATCGCCTCGTCTGCCGGTGAATTCATCTCGACACCGGCCGACGTCACCCGGTTTTTCCGCGCACTGATGACGGGACGCCTGCTGC
>JBPYFB010000634.1:0-17330 GCA_051986465.1 Rugosimonospora sp. | reverse complement strand
CGGCTATGTCGGCGCCTTCCTCTACGAGGGCGACGCTCCGCTGGCCGAGCGCCGGGCCGCCGCGCTGGCACTGGACTCCACGCTGCTCGGCGAGCTGCTCGGCCGGGTCGACCTGCGCGAGCTGCTCGACCCCGAGGTGGTGGCCGAGACCGGGCGCCGGTTGCAGTGGCTGTCCGGCGACCGGCGACCGCGCGACGTCGAGGACGCGGCCGAGCTGCTCCGGCTGCTCGGCGATCTGTCCACAGAGGAGGCTGCGGAGCGCGGCGTCGAGGAGGCGTGGCTGGTGGAGCTCGCCGACCGAAGGCGGGCGATCCGGGTACGCGTCGCCGGGCAGGAGCGGTGGCTCGGCATCGAGGACGCGGGGCGGGTACGCGACGCGCTGGGCGTGGCGCTGCCGGTGGGGATACCGACCGCGTTCCTGGAGCCCGGCTCGGACCCGCTCGGCGACCTGGTCGCCCGGTACGCCCGTGGCCATACCCCGTTCACCGCCGCCGCCGCGGCGGCCCGCTTCGGGCTCGGCGTGTTCGTGGTGGAGCAAGCGCTGCGCCGGCTCGCCGCGACGGGCCGGGTGGCCAGCGGGGAGTTCACCCCGGACGCGGCCGGCCTGCAGTGGTGCGACGCGGAGGTGCTGCGCCTGCTGCGACGCCGGTCGCTGGCGGCGCTGCGCAAGGAGATCGAGCCGGTACCCGCCCCGGCGCTGGCCCGGTTCCTGCCCGCCTGGCAGCACGTGGGTTCCTCGGCACGCGGGGTCGAGGCGGTGGCCGCCGCGATCGAGCAACTGCAGGGCATCGCGGTACCCGCCTCCGCGCTCGAACGCCTGGTCCTGCCGGCACGCGTCGCCGACTACTCCCCCGCCTACCTCGACGAGCTGTGCGCCTCCGGCGAGGTGCTGTGGGCGGGCGCGGGTTCGATCGCGGGCGGTGACGGCTGGCTCAGCCTCGCCTTCGCCGACTCGGCCCCGCTGCTGCTCGCCCCGCCGTCGGAGGCGCTGACGCTGACGCCCCAGCACGAGGCGATCCTCGCCGCGCTCGCCGGCGGGCAGGCGCTGTTCTACCGGTCGCTCGTCGAGGGTGTCGGGGATGGTGGTGCCGACCTGGCCGGTGCACTGTGGGACCTGGTCTGGGCGGGGCGGATCGCCAACGACACGCTGGCGCCGGTACGCGCCCAGATCTCCGGTGCCGGCGCACACCGCGCCCGCCCGGCACCGGCGCGCAGCCGGTACCGGCGACCCGGCCGGGCCGCCCTCTCCGCCACCCGCTCCGCCCCGCCCGCGCTCGCCGGCCGGTGGTACCTGCTGCCGGAGCGGGACACCGATCCGACCCGGCGGGCCACCGCGCTGACCGACGCGCTACTCGAACGGCACGGCGTGGTCACCCGGGGCGCTGTGATGGCGGAGAACGTACCGGGGGGCTTCGCCGCCGTGTACCCCGTACTGGCCGCGCTGGAGGAGCGCGGCGCGGCCCGGCGCGGGTACTTCGTGGAGGGTCTGGGCGCGGCCCAGTTCGCGGTGCCGGGCGCGGTGGACCGGCTGCGCGGGTTCGCCGAGCGCTCGGACGAGCGGCGCCCCCGCGACCCGGTGGTGCTCGCCGCGACCGACCCGGCCAACCCGTACGGCGCGGCGCTGCCCTGGCCGGAACGCGCGGTGGACGCGGGCGAGGGCGAGCCGAGCGGACACCGCGCCGGCCGCAAGGCGGGTGCGCTCGTGGTGCTCGTCGATGGCGAGCTGGCGCTCTATGTCGAGCGGGGCGGGCGTACCCTTCTGTCCTTTGTAGACAGTCAGGAGATGCTGGGCGTGGCGGCCAAGGCACTCGCGGGGGCGGTACACACCGGCGCGCTGGGCGCCCTGTCGGTGGAGCGGGCCGATGGCGCGTCCGTACACGAGAGCCCGCTGGCCGAGGCGCTGTCCGCGGCCGGGTTCCGGGCCACTCCACGGGGTTTGCGGCTACGCGGCTAACCTTTGCTCGTGAATAGCCCGGCTTGTTCCTGAACAGCTCGGCTTTGCTCTTGAGTAGCCCGGAGGTAACCGAATGCAAGCCATCCAGCTGAGTCATACGGGCGGACCCGAGGTATTGACGGTCAGTGAGGTACCCACACCCGAGCCGGGGCCGGGTCAGGTGCTGATCCGGCTCACCGCCAGCGGTGTCAACTTCATCGACACCTACCACCGCTCCGGCTCGTACCCGATGCCGCTGCCGTTCATCCCGGGCGCCGAGGGTGCCGGCGAGGTGGTGACGGTTGGCGAGGGTGTCGAGTCGGTACACGTCGGTGACCGGGTCGCCTCGACCAACCTCAGCGGCGGCTACGCCGAGTACGCGCTCGCCGACGCCACGCGCGTGGTCCGGCTGCCCGAGGGCGTCTCCGACGAGCAGGCCGCGGCCGTGCTGCTGCAGGGCATGACCGCGCACTACCTGCTCTTCGACAGCTACCCGGTCAAGCCGGGCGACACGGTGCTGGTGCACGCCGCGGCCGGTGGCATGGGGCTGCTGCTCACCCAGTTCGCGACCGCGCTGGGCGCCCGCGTAATCGGTACTGTCTCGACGCCCGAGAAGGCGGAGCTGGCCCGGGAGGCCGGTGCCGTGGCGGTACTCGGCTACGGCGACGTACCCGACAAGGTGCGCGAGCTGACCGATGGCGAGGGGGTACCGGCCGTCTACGACGGGGTCGGGCGCAGCACGTTCGACGCCAGCCTGGCGAGCCTGCGCCGGCACGGCGTACTGGTGCTGTACGGGTACGCGAGCGGACGCCCCGATCCGTTCGACATCAACCGCTTGCAGGGCGGCTCGTACTACCTGACCCGGCCGACGCTGGTGCATTTCGTCGCGACCGACGAGGAACTGGCCCGCCGCGCCGGTGACGTACTCGACCGGGTGGCGAACGGATCACTGCGGGTACGGATCGGCGGACGGTACCCGCTGGCCGACGCGGCCCGGGCACACGAGGACCTGCAGGCTCGGCGTACCACCGGAAAGCTCCTGCTCATCCCCTGACCGCCGGATACGGCAAGAATGTCACGACCGCGCCCAGCAACGGGCGCGGTCGCCGTTTGCATACGATACGAAGAATTCCCCTTCTACTACCTTCCTTTGTACATCGACCCGGTGCTATTTATACGTCCACCGATCCCCTCACAATCGGAGGACGACGTGCACCGAACCCGTGCCGTGACCCTCATCGCCAGCCTCGTGGCGGCCACCGGAGCCGCACTCTTCGTGGCTGCTCCCGCCCACGCCGCCGCTGGCGACCGCTACGTCGCCCTGGGCGACTCGTACTCATCCGGTGTCGGCGCCGGAAGCTACATCTCGTCCAGCGGCTCCTGCGACCGCAGCACCAATGCCTATCCGGCGCTGTGGGCCGCGGCGCACGCCCCCGCGTCATACACCTCGGTCGCGTGTTCCGGCGCCACCACGACAAGCGTCCTCAACTCGCAACTCTCCGCGCTCAGCTCGACCACGACGCTGGTGAGCATCACGGCCGGCGGCAACGATGTCGGCTTCTCCAGCATCATGGAGACGTGTGTGCTGCAAGGCACCAGCGCGTGTGTCAGCGCGGTGCAGGCGGCGGAGAACAAGGCACAAACGCAACTCCCCGGCCTGCTGAACACGTTGTACTCAGCCATCTCCGCGCAGGCGCCATCGGCGCGGGTGGTGGTTCTGGACTATCCGGTGTTCTATCAGCTCAACACGTTCTGCCTCGGTCTGAGCGCCACCTCACACGCCAAGATCGACGAAGGCATCAACCTGCTTGACGGCGTCCTGAGTACCGCCGCCAGCAGCCACGGCTTCCGCTTCGCCGACGTGCGCTCCATCTTCGTGGGGCATCAACTGTGCAGCGGCTCAGACTGGCTGCACTCGCTGAACATCACGGACATCAGCGAGTCGTACCACCCGACCGCCAACGGCCAGTCCAAGGGCTACCTCCCAGTCTTCACAAGCGTCGCCGGCTAACGGCCGCGCCCCCGCCGGTCCAGGGACACTCCAAGATCACGACAACTTCATTGAAGTTGCGGGGTTGGCAGCCACCCAACACCGCAACTTCAATGAAGTTGCGACGATCATGGGGAAGATCAGGGGGGCGGCGGAACCGGGGCGGGGAAGCGATCAAGACGATAGGGTCGCGGTATGCGGCTGGTTGTCTTCATCGAGCCCCAGTTCGGCGCCGCGTACGCCGACCAACTGCGCGTCGCGCGCCACGCCGAGGAGTTGGGCTTCGACGGCTTCTTCCGGTCGGACCACTACCTGACCATGGACGACTCCGCCGCCCTGCCCGGGCCCACCGACTCGTGGGCGACCCTCGCCGCGCTCGCCGTGCAGACCACGAGAATCCGCCTCGGTACGCTGGTCAGCTCCGCCACCTTCCGGCTACCCGGGGTGCTCGCGATCACCGTGGCGCAGGTGGACCAGATGAGCGGCGGCCGGGTGGAGCTGGGCCTGGGCAGCGGCTGGTACGAGGCGGAGCACACCGCGTACGGCATCCCGTTCCCGCCGCTCGGCGAGCGCTTCGACCGCCTCACCGAGCAGCTCGCGATCGTGACCGGGCTGTGGGATACGCCGCCCGGCGAGCGGTTCAGCTTCCGTGGCAAGCACTACGAGCTGCGCGACTCGCCCGCGTTGCCGAAACCCGCGCAGAGCCCGCACCCGCCCGTCATCGTCGGCGGCCGCGGCCCGAAGCGGACCCCCGCGCTGGCGGCCCAGTACGCGGACGAGTTCAACGTGCCGTTCCGCTCGCTGGAGCTGACGAAGGAGATGTACGAGCGGGTGGCGCAGGCGTGCGACCGCGAGGGCCGCACCGGGCGCCCGGTACTGTCCGCCGCGCATACCGTCGCATGTGGACGGAGCGAGGCGGAGGCCAGGGCGCGCGCCGAGAAAATCGGGAAGACGCCGCCGCTGTTCGGTACGCCGGCTCAGGTCGTCGACCAGATCGGCGAGTTCGCCGCGCTCGGCGCCACCCGGATGTACCTGCAGATCCTCGACCTGTCCGACCTCGACCACCTGGATGTCATCGCGTCCGAGGTGGCACCCCAGCTACCTTCGGTCTCATGGCGGGGTACGACTGGATCACGCTGACCACCGATTACGGGTTGTTCGACGGGTTCGTCGCGCAGGTGCACGGCGCGATCGGCCGGCTGGCGCCATGGGTACGGGTCATCGACGTGACGCATCAGGTGACGCCCGGCGACGTCGCGCGGGGGGCGGCGGTACTGGCGCAGGCGGTGGTGCACCTGCCGCCGGCGGTACACGTCGCGGTGGTGGACCCGGGCGTCGGTACGGCCCGGCGGGGGATCGCGGTACGGGCCGCGGGCGGGGTGCTCGTCGGTCCGGACAACGGTCTGCTCACGGCGGCCGTGGACGCGCTGGGCGGCGCGCGCGACGCGGTGACGCTGACCAATCCGGCGTGGCACTCGGGTACCGTGTCGCGCACCTTCCACGGCCGGGACGTCTTCGCCCCCGTCGCGGCGCGGCTGGCGGCGGGCGCGGCGCTGCACGGGGCGGGCGAGGCGATCGACCCGGCGAGCCTGGTACGCCTGCCCGATCCGCTCGTCGCGATCGGCGACGGGTACGTCGAGGCCGAGGTGCTGACCGTTGACCGCTTCGGCAACGTACAGCTCGCCGCCCCCGGATCGAGCCTCGCCAGCCTGCCCGCAGACCTTGTCGTCGGCGGCATCCGGGCGGTACGGCGCGGCACGTTCGGGGATGCCCCGCCGGGCGCCCTCGTCGTCTTCGTGGACTCGGCGGACCGGGTCGCGGTCGCCATCAACGGCGGCCGGGCGGTCGTGGCGCTGTCGGTATCGCCGGGCGACGTGCTGCGCATCGACCAGGCACCGCGAGGCAGCACCGCACCAGGACAGCACGGGAATCAGGAGCAGCACGGGAATCAGGAGCAGCAGGGGCACCGGGAGCGGGAAGGCTGAGTGCCCGAAGGCGACGCTGTCTGGTACACCGCCCGCGCCCTGCACCGCGCGCTGGCGGGCCAGCTCCTGACCGGCTCCGACTTCCGGGTGCCGAAGCTCGCCACCGCCGACCTGACCGGCTGGAGCGTGCTGGAATCCGCCTGCCGTGGCAAGCACCTGCTGTTGCGCCTCACGCACATTGAAGACAACAAGCGCCTGACACTTCATTCTCATTTACGAATGGATGGTTCGTGGCGCACGTACGAACCGGGTGCGCGTTGGGGGCCGGCGCACCTGATTCGCGTGGTGCTGCGTACCGAAAGCACCATCGCGGTCGGCTACCACCTGCACGACCTCGCGCTCGTACCGACCGAGCGGGAGGCGGAGCTCGTCGGGTACCTGGGTCCGGACCTGCTGGCGGAGGGCGAGGACTGGGACCGGGCCGAGGCGGTGGCGCGGCTGCGCCGGGACCCGGCCCGTACCATCGGCGAGGCACTGCTGGATCAGCGCAACGTGGCCGGCATCGGGACCATCTACCGGGCGGAGACCCTGTTCCTGCGCGGCGTGCACCCGTGGACGCCGGTGGGCGAGGTCGCCGACCTGGAGCGGCTGCTCGACCTCGCCCGCCGCTTGCTGATGGCCAACCGGGACCGGCCCGGCCAGGTGACCACTGGCGATACCCGGCGCGGCCGGCAGCAGTGGGCGTACGGCCGGGCGAACGAGGCGTGCCGCCGGTGCGGTACCCGTATCCAGCGCGGGTCGATGGGCCCGGACACCCAGGAGCGCGTCGTGTACTGGTGCCCGCGCTGCCAGCCCGAGCGCACCGCTACTTGACCGGAATCGTCAGCTTGGTCCAGCCGGTCAGGTCGGGCCTGCTCCGGTACAGGTCGAAGGTCGGATCGTTGAAGCTGTACCCGAGGAACCCCCCGCCGCTGGCTACCGTGATGAAGTAGCCGGCGGGCAGGGCGCCAGTCGGCACCTGCCGCCATGAGCCGCCGCCCGGCGGCAGTACCCACCACTGGTACGCCGACCCGTCCTTGGGCGAGTCCCAGCCGACCAGGCTGCCGTCGGCCGCGAACTCGATGTCGCTCTGGTCGCCCGCCTTCTCGAACGGCAGCGGCGTCGGGACGGGTACCCGCTGCCAGCTCGCGCCGTAGTCGGTCGTGCCGTACAGCCGGGTGGCGCCGAGCGTGCCGGACGTGCAGTGCACCGCGGCGCTACCGGCAGCCGAGCGCCAGGGCAGGACGCTGAGGTTCGCCGCGCACTGCGGGTCGACGGTCTTGGTGTGCCAGGTCCGGCCGGCGTCCCGGCTGACCGCGACCGCGATGCCCTGCTGCTTGCCGCGTGGTGTGCCGATCGCCCACAGGGCACCGGAGCCGCCCGGCGCGCCGATGCTCATCGGCAGCACGTCGGAGGAGAGGCCGGCGCCGAGCGGAGGCTGGTTGGCCAGCGGTGCGGCGCGGTGCCCGACGAGATCCACGGCATACACCGTGCAGGTCATGGATCCCCCGTACACCTCGGGGCACATGGCGTAGCCGCCCGCGGGTACCGCCGCCACCGGCTGGGTCACCGTGGTGATCTTCGCCCAGCTCCGGCCGCCGTCGGTACTGAACCGCAGGTCCCGCTCGGCAACCGCCGCATCGAGGCCACCGAACCACGCGACCAATGCACCGCCCGGCGCGATCGTGAGGAATCGCGGTACGGCCGAGCCGCGCTTGGTCCAGGTGCGGCCGGCGTCGTCCGACCCGTACAGGACGCGGTCATCGCAGGCCTCCGGGTTGACACATCGCTGCACCGTGGCGTACAGGTGGTCCGCGTCGGCCGCGTCGGCCCAGCCGATTCCGTTCTGCAGGGTGGGCGCCACGGCTGTCCGGACTGGCTTGGGTTGCCGGCTCGCGTTCGGGGACGGTGCGCCGTGCCGCCCGGCAAGCACCCAGCCCGACCCGATCACCAGGACGACCAGCACGAAGACGCCGGCTCTCTGGGCCGCGAACACCCGGATTTGGCGGCGGCGTCGCCGCCGGCCGAGCAGGCGCTGGTACGGCTCCGGCTTCGGCGCCACATCCCGCAACGCGTCGGCGAACGCCTCCCGCAGCTCGTCTTCGATGTTCATGACCATCCCCCCTTGCCCGTCGCGAGGTCCGGGCGCAGCATCGGCCGCAACCGCTCCAGCCCGCGCGACGCCTGACTCTTCACCGAGCCCACGGAGCAGCCGAGCAGCTCCGCGGTCTGTGCCTCGCTGAGATCGGCCCAGTAGCGCAGCACCAGCACGGCACGCATGCGCGGCGGCAGCGTGGCCAGCGCGGAGAGCAGCTGGGCCCGGTCCGCGACCAGCTCCGCGGTATCCGGCACGGCCGGCCGGTCCGGTACCGAATCGGTCAGCCACTCGCGCCGCCGCCACGGTCGACGCCACCCGCTGATCTGGTGGTTGACCATGATCCGGTACAGGTACGCCTGCGGATCGTCCACCCGTCGCCAGCGCCCCATTGCCTTGAGCAGCGCGCTTTGCAACAGGTCCTCGGCGGTATCTCGGTCTCCGGTCAGCAGGTACGCCGTGCGCAGCAGGTTGGCGTAGCGAGCCGTGACGAACTCGCGGAACCCGTCGTCGTCCACGCCGCCCCTCTCCTAACCCGCGGGAACCCGTCCACTAGCAACGACGCGGCAGCCATGATGGAGGTTGAAAGGGTAGTGGTGGAGAGGCGTTCAGCGCGGCCGGTACCAGCAGCGCAGTCCGGTGTGGACAGTGGCCGCCAGCTCCGCGCCGATGACCGGGTCGACGGCGGCGATGCGGCCGATCGCCCGCCGGATGGCCTTGCCGACGGCGATCCGCGCGCGCTCCTCGTTGTCTGCGAAGTGCCGCGGCCGCCCCGCGATCCCGGTCGCCGCCGCCAGCTCGGCCACCAGCCAGTCGCGTTCGACCCGCCGCGCCGACGCGCGCTCGTACTCGTTCATCGCCTCGGCCTCGTCGATGTCGGCCGCGAGCAGCGCGAGGCGTTGCCGGTACTCCCGCTTGGCCACCTCGTCGAGCACCGGCTGCGGCGACATCGACGCGGCCTGGCTGGCGAGGTCGGCCCCGGCGGCGAGGTCGACCGCGGGGATCTCGCGCCCGGGGTTGGCCAGCAGCGCGGCCAGGTGCAGCAGGCCGACGCCGTGGTCGACGAGGACGCCTTGGGTACCCATCTCCACCCACCACTTGCGACCGCGGCGCTCGCAGGTGACCGCGGCGCTGCCCGGAGCCGGCAGCCCCAGCGCGCTGACGGCGGCGAGTTCGCGCCGCGCGGCCTGCTCGTCGCCGGGCGCGCCGCGCTGCCGCAGCGCCTGCAGCAGGCGCGCACGCGAGAGTGCCGCCGCTGGCCAGTGCCCGAACGCGAGGTTGTCGCGGACCGCACCCCGCAGGTGCTCGACCGCGCGGTCCAGGTCACCGGTGGTCAGGCAGGCGACGCCGAGGGCGTGCCGGGCCGAGCCGAAGCAGGCCACGCCGAGGCTCGCCATCATGGGCAGATGGGGGTACGGGCGCAGCAGCTCGTACGCCTCGGCCGCGGTCTGCGCGTCGCCCAGCAGGTAAGCGGCCTCGACGATGCCGTACATGGACACCAGCCAGCTGCTGGAGCGGGGCAGCTCGGCGAGGTCCCGGCCACGCAGCCGGGCCAGCGCGCCGATCGCCTGCCGCCGGTCCCCGACCGTCGCCGCCGCTACCGCGAGACCCGCGAAGTACGAGTTGTCGATGGCGCTCAGCGTCGGCGAGTGGACCAGCTCGTGCAGCATCGGCAACAGCTCACCGACGCGCCCCTGGTACCAGCGGATCGCCACGAGCTGGGCGCCGTACCAGCCGGTCGCGTCCGCGTCGCCGGCCTCCTCGCCGCGGCGCGCGCACGCCAGCGCCTGCTCCTCCGCCTGGTCGAGACGCCCGGCGCGGATCGCCCGCATCACCTCGATCGCGCTGACCACGAATCCGATCGCCAGATGGTCCCGCTGCGCGAGCAGGTCGCGCAGCTCGGTGAGGCGCCGCTCGGCGTGCGGGTCGGCGTCGAGGAACAGGTCGACGGTCTGCCACAGCAGGCCCATCAGGGTGTCCGAGCGGCGGCCGGTACGGGCGCCCTCGCCGATCAGCTCCTGCGCCAGTACCCGCCGGGCCTTGCCGTGGTCGGGGCCGAGCACGCAGTGGTGTGCCAGGCTCAGCGCCTCGGCCAGCGCGACCGGATCGCCCGCTCGCCGCGCCTCCTCCAGTACGGTGAGGATCGCCGCGTGGCCGCCGGTGTGGTAGTCCGCCTCGGCGGCGAGCCGGGCGCGCAGCCGCAGGGCAAGCAGCGAACTACTGTCCACAAGGGACAGCGCGCGCCGCAGCCGGTCCCGTACCACCGCCGCCTCGGCCGCGCTGCGCTGCTCGTGTACCCACAGCCCGCCCAGGCCCAGCGCGGCCAGCGCCATCGCCTCGCCGTCACCCCCGCGCTCGGCCTCCCGGTAGGCCCGGTCGAAGCTGCGCCGCCCGGCGGCGAGGTCGCCATCGACCGCCAGCGCACGCGCGCCGTCCCGCAGCAGGTCTCCGGACCCCGGCATGGCTCAACAATGCCCCGCCCCTGGCGACCGGCGGTACGTGTGTCCGACAGCCGATACCATGCAACCCATGGCTGTGACATGGGAGGTTGTCAACGTCGACAAGCCGGACGACGTGAATGTCATCATCGGCCAGTCGCACTTCATCAAAACGGTCGAGGATCTGCACGAGGCGATCGTCGGAGTGGGCGGCGGTATCCGATTCGGACTCGCGTTCTGCGAGGCGTCCGGCGTGTGCCTGGTACGCCGCTCCGGCAACGACGACGAGCTGATCCGGCTCGCCACCGGTGCCGCCCTCGCGATCGGCGCCGGCCACTCCTTCGTGGTGATGCTGCGCGACGGCTTCCCGGTCAACGTGCTCAACCCGGTGAAGGCGGTGGCCGAGGTCTGCTCGATCTTCTGCGCCACGGCCAACCCGGTCGACGTGCTGGTCGCCGTGACCGAGCGCGGGCGCGGGGTGGTCGGCGTCATCGACGGCTCGCCACCGAAGGGCGTGGAGACCGAGGCGGACGTGGCGGCGCGGCGGGACCTGCTGCGCACGATCGGGTACAAGCTCTAGCGCTAGTGCCCGAGCAGCGCGCTCACCACGACGCTGAGCGCGATGATCGCCCAGGTACCGATCACGCAGATCCCGAAGCCCACCGGCACCGGTATCCCGGGCTGGTCGCCGCCCGATATCCGCGACCGGCCGGCCGTGGCCAGCGTCGTGTAGCCGGCAGCGAACGCGACCAGCGGCAAGGCGCACGCGGCCAGCGGTGCGGCCAGTGCCACGCCGAGGACCGGAGAGAAGACAATCAGGCCGACCGCGAACACGCCGCTCAGGAACGCGGCGAGGCCGTACACGAGGGCGCCGCGCGCGGCCGGGCGCAGTTGCGGGAACAGGAGCGGCTGGGACCCGCGCCGCTGCGCATCACGGGTGTACCCGTCGGCGCGGTGTACCGCGTCCCAGGCCAGGCGCACCGCCTCGGCCGGGTCGCCCCCGCTGGAAGGTAGCGGCGGCTCGCCTTCCCCAGCAGGCTGCGGCTCGCTGGACGGCAGCGGAGCGTGCAGGAGGCTCGCGGTATCCGCGAGGTGCCCGTGCTGCGCGGCGAGGCGCTGGTGCAGCCCGTCGATCGAGGTACGCACGCCGGCATGGCGCTCGGCCGCCTCGGCACGCCGGCGCGCCTCGCGCTGCCGTACGCCGGACAGGTGCGCCGCGGTCTCCGCGTACTCGACCCAGTTCACGTGTGTGGATGGTAGGGCTCGCCGCGGTGGCACGCTACATTCAGGCGGTGACTTCGGTTGCGCAGTTCTTGCGCCAGGCGATGGATGCGCACCGGCAGGCGATGGCGTACGCACAGGACGCCGAGGCCGCGCTGCGGGCGCTGGAGTCCGACGACACCGAGGCGGCAACCGCCGACGTGCAGCAACGGCGGCTCGCCGCCCGGCTGCACACCCTCGCGCAGTCGGGCCTGCCCAGTTGGCTCGGTGCCCGGCTGGACGCCGCCGCGCTGGAGTTCCCGCTCGGCGCGGACGCCTTACCCGACCGCCCGATGTACCTGCGCGTCGGCGACGCGAATCCGTTGCAGGACTGCGTCTTCTGGGCCGTCGCGCCGTTCGTCGGCGCCGGGCACCTCGCGATCGACCGGGACGCCCGGGACCCGGCGGTCGCCGCCTGGCTGCGCGGCACGCTGCTGCGCACGCTGGGCGCGCTGCCGGAGGGGACGCTGCGGGTGTTGCCTGTGGACGGTGCCACGCTCGGCTCGGTGTTCGCCCCGTTCCGGCCGCTGGTCGACGCGGAGGCGTGGGCGGCGCCGGTGACCGACGTGGCCGGGCTGCGCGCGGTACTGGACGAGGCCGAGCACCAGATCAACGCGGTACAGTCCGGCACGCTGGACAACCCGCCGGTACTGGTGGTGGCGATGGCGGCCGCCCCGGCCGGTGCGGGGCGCGGCGAATGGGCCCGGCTGGCGGCGATCGCGCACGCCGGCCCGGGCGCGCGGGTACACCTGCTGCTCGCCGGGTGGCCGCCGCCGCACATGTACGGGGAGGCCCCGCCCCGCCTCGAGTACGCGACCTGCCTGAGCACCACCGGCGACGGCCTGTACGCGATGTCCGAGCCGCCCGGCCCGCACCGGCTGTCGCTGGACGGTTCCGGGCTCGCCGCCCCGCTGCGACTGGATCCGGGCGCCGCCACCGACCTGGTCACGGCGGTCTGCCGGCAGCTTGCCGCGACCGCGACGGTGGCCCGCCGTACCGACTTCGCGTCGCTGATGCCGGACGAGATCTGGCGGGAATCCTCCGCGTACGGGCTGCGCGCCGTGGTCGGGCGGGACGGGCGCGACCCGTTCACGCTCGCCCTCGACGACGCGACCCCGCACGTACTGCTCGGCGGGCGCTCCGGTGCCGGTAAGACCAACGTGCTGCTGGTGCTGCTGTACGCGCTCGCCTCCCGGTACTCCCCCACCGAGCTCGGCATGTACCTGCTGGACTTCAAGGAGGGCGTGTCGTTCGTCGAGTTCACCCCGACCGCGGCCGACCCGTCGTGGATACCGCACGCGCAGACCGTCGGTATCGAGTCCGACCGCGAGTACGGCCTCGCCGTGCTGCGCACGCTGGTACGCGAGATGAACCGGCGGGCCGGCGCGCTCAAGACCGCCGGCGTCACCAAGCTCGCCGACCTGCGCGCCAGCCAGCCCGACGCGGTGGTGCCGCGGCTCGTCGTGGTGATCGACGAGTTCCAGGTGCTGTTCGCCGGCAACGACACGATCGCCCGCGACGCGGTCGCCGCGCTCGAGGACCTGGCGCGCAAGGGCCGCTCGTACGGGATCCACCTGATCCTCGCGTCGCAGACGATCGCGGGCATCGAGGCCCTGTACACGAAGAAAGATTCGATCTTCGGCCAGTTCCCGCTGCGGATCGCCCTGCCGGGCGGATCCGGAATCCTGGATTCCGCCAACACCGCGGCCGACGCCCTGCCGGTCGGCACCGCGGTGGTCAATTCGGCGGCCGGTGTCACCGAAGCCAACCGGATCGTGCGGTTCCCGCACGCGGACTCGCCCTCGGTGACCGCGCAGCGGCACCTGCTGTGGCAGGCCCGCGAGCCGGACAGCACGCCGCCGGCGGTCTTCGCCGGCTACGCCGAGTACCACGTGGACGACGACCCCGCGTTCGCCGCGCTGAACCCGCAGCAGCGCCGCCGGCAGGCCCTGGTCGGCCGGGCCGTCGAGGTGGGCCTGCCCACCGTGGGCTTCGCGCTGGACGCGGTACCCGGTCGCCATCTCGCCGCCCTCGGCACCTCCACGGTCGGTGCGGACATCCTGCACGCCGCCGCCCTCGGCCTGGCCCGCCAGCACGACCCCGGCTCGGCGCACTTCCTCATCGCCTGCTTCGCGGCCGCCGCGGACCCGGTCGTCGACGACCTGGTGGCCCGGCTGACCGCCGCCGGCCACGACTGCATCGAGGCCGACGCCGGGCAGTTCCGGGACCGGCTCGCCGACCTCGCCGACGCGACCGGCGGCAAGCCCACCTACCTCGTGGCGTTCGCCGCCGACGTGATCGTGCCGATGCTCGCCGAGCGCGGCGAGAACCGCCGCACCGGCCTGGACGACCTGCGCGCGGTGCTGCGCCAGGGCCCGGCGCGCGGGCTGCACATGCTGAGCTGGTGGCGCATCGCCCGCCGGTTCAGCGACGCCATCGGCGGCAGCGCCGGGCGGGAGGACGTGGCGTGCCTGGTCGCGCTGAACATCGCCGGCAACGAACTCGCCGCGCTGACCGGTGACCACACCCTCACCTGGCAGGCCCGGCCCAACCGCGCCCTACTGCTCGACCGGCACGACCAGCGGCACCGGCTCATCGTGCCGTTCGTGCGCCCTGGCCGGCACGCCGAGGCCGACGAGGGCGTCTGATGAACTGGCCTGAGTACGCGGAGGCCTGCCGCGCGCTGTCCGACGTGCGCCTTCGGGAGGCCGAGCGGAACGCGGGCGTGGCCGAGCGCACCGGTACCGGTCGCACCTCCCTCGCCCAGTTGCGGCAGCGACTGGACGCGCAGTACGAGTACCTGACCGGGCTCGCGGTCCGGCTGCGGGAGCCCAAGCCGGCGTTCGACCCGGCGGCGCGGGCCGGGTTGACCGACCCCGACGAGGCGGTACGCCGGGGCTGGGAGGCGGTCGAGCGCGCCGACGACCGGGCGCGCCAGGCGGACCAGCGGGCGCTGCGCCCGGCGTTCCTGCCCGGCGCGTCCGCACGGGTCCGCAACGCCGTTGTGTATGCGGGCGCGACGCTGGTCGCCGCGCTCCTCTCAGCCGGCCTGTGGGAGCTGAACCCGAACGGCCGCGCCGGGCACATCCCGCTGTCCCTGCTGCCCTGGTCGCTGTGCGGGCTGCCGGCGCTGGCGTTCTTCGCCGGCTACTTCACGATCGCCTCGTTCGGGCGCGCCCGGATCCAGCAGACCGAGAAACCCGAGCGCTCGGCCCTGCTCGGCGGCCTGATCTGCCTTTTCGGGCTCTGGCTGTCGCTGATCCTCATCATCGCCGCCACCCACTGACCCCCGCCCACCCCGGCGCCCCCGCCCACCCCGGCGCCCCGCCCGGCGCCCCGCCCGGCGCTGCCAAGATCCGCGCAACTTCATTGAAGTTGCGGGGTTAAGGCCCGCCCAAGGCCGCAATTTCAATGAAGTTGCGGCGAGGGCGGGGTGATCAGGGTGGCTCGCGCGGGGGTGGCTACCGCCGTTGCGGTACGCCGGGCCTACCGCGCGGGGCGGACGCCATTCGCCGCGTCCGGCGCTTACCGTGGTCTCATGCTCAGCGCGTTGCGGGCGGCGGCCCGGCACCAACCGCACGCGGACATCGCGATCGCCGCGGTGCTGTACGTGGTGGTCCTGGTGACCACGGCGAGCGTCCGCGTCCCCACCGCCCTCGACGCCGTGTCCGCGGCGCTGGCCTGCGGCGTGCTGGTGGTGCGGCGGCGCTGGCCGTTCCCGGTGCTGATGGCCTCGACGTTCGCGACCGAGGTCTTCATGGGGCCGCATCGGGGGCACGAGGGCGCCCTGGTGCTGGCGGCGCCGCTGATCGCGCTCTACACCGTCGCGGACGCGAGCGCCCGACGCAAGGGGCTGATCGGCGGTGGACTGGTCATCCTGCTGCTGGCGGGTACCCACATCCTCGTCAAGCCGGAGTCGTGGATGGGCGCGGAGAACCTCGCCCTCGCCGCGCTCGGCGCGCTCGCGGTGGCGGCCGGCGACTCGTCCCGCAACCGGCGCGCCTACCTGGCGGAGGTCGAGGAGCGGGCCCGCCGCGCGGAGAGTGAGCGGGACCGGGAGGCCAGCCGGCGGGTCACCGAGGAGCGGCTGCGCATCGCCCGGGACCTGCACGACGTGGTCGGCCACCACCTCGCGCTCATCAACGTGCAGGCCGGCGTCGCCGCGCACGTGCTCGACGAGCAGCCGGGGCAGGCCCGGCAGTCGCTGGCGCACATCAAGCAGGCCAGCCGCACCGCGCTGGAGGAGTTGCGCGACACCATCGGACTGCTGCGGGAGGCCGACGAGCCCGCCGCGCCGACCGACCCGCCCGCCGGGCTGTCCGCCCTGGCGCAACTGGTCGGCGCGTTCCGCCGCTCGGGGCTGCGCGTCGAGCAGGACGTGCTCGGCGAGGCCCGGCCGCTCCCGTCGGCCACGGACGTCACCGCGTACCGGGTCATCCAGGAGTCGCTGACCAACGCGTGCAAGCACGCGACGGCGCCGGCGGCGCGGCTGCGCATCGCGTACGAACCGGCGGCGCTGCGGATCGTTGTGGAGAATCCGGCGGCGGGACCTGCCGCCATCCGTCCAAACGCGACCCGCCGAGACGTAGAGCCTGGGCACGGGATCCTCGGCATGCGGGAGCGGGTGGCGGCCTTGGGCGGCAGCCTTGACGCCGGCCGACGTCCGGACGGCTGCTTCCAGGTCCTCGCCATCCTGCCGTTTGTGGTGGCCCCGTCGTCATGATCAGGGTGCTGCTCGCCGACGACCAGCCGCTGCTCCGGGCCGGATTCAAGGTGCTCATCGACTCCGCGCCCGACATCGAGGTGGTCGGCGAGGCGGCCACCGGGCACCAGGCCGTCGACCTGGCCCGGCGAACCCGGGCCGACGTCGTGCTGATGGACATCCGCATGCCCGACCTGGACGGCCTGGCCGCGACCCGGCTCATCAGCGAGGACGAGGATCTGGCGGGGGTACGCGTCCTCATCCTCACCACGTTCGAGATCGACGAGTACGTCTTCCGCGCACTGCGCTACGGTGCCAGCGGCTTCCTCGGCAAGAGCGCCGAACCGGAGGAGCTGCTGGGCGCGATCCGTACGGTCAACCGGGGCGACGCGCTGCTGTCCCCGGCCGCGACGCGCAGCCTCATCGCCCGCTTCCTCGCCCAGCCCGACCAGGCCGAACCGGTGGACAAGGGCGTACTCGCGCTGCTGACCGACCGGGAACGCGAGGTGCTGACGCTGGTCGCCGCCGGCATGACCAACGACGAGATCGCCCGGCACCTCGTGCTGAGCCCGGCCACGGCGAAGACGCACGTGAACCGGGCCATGGTGAAGCTGGGCGCGCGGGATCGCGCCCAGCTCGTCGTCATCGCGTACCAGACGGGTCTGGTTCATCCGCCACGGTGAGCACGATCTTCCCGATGAGGTGGCCGGCCCCGGCCAACTCGTGCGCGCGCGCCGCCTCGGCGAGCGGGAACGTGCTCGCGATGTGCGGGCGCAGCTGCCCGCTGTCGACGAGGCGCGTCAGGTGTTCCAGCGCGGTGTGGTCGGGCTCGACGAGCAGATCAATTGCCCGTACCCCGAGCTCCGCCGCCTGCGCGATCACCTGCTTGGCCGCGGGGTTACCGGCGATCATCACGAGCAGCCCGTCCGACCGGAGCGTGGTGAGGGA
>JBPYFB010000633.1:0-8991 GCA_051986465.1 Rugosimonospora sp. | reverse complement strand
CTCAGGTGATCGCGGTCTCGGGCAACGACGCCGCGATGCCGTACCCGCTGATCGAAGCCATGATGTGTGGCCGCCCCACGGTATGCACGGAGTCGGGCGGCCTCGCCGAGATGGTGGGTATCGGCGCCAGTGTGGTGCCGCAGTCGGATCCCGAGCCGCTGGGCCGGGCCTGCGTGGCTCTGCTGGACGACGAGCGGCTGCGCCGGGAGATGTCCAACTCGGCGCGGCAGCGCTCCCGCACGCTGTTCAGCCTGCGCACCATGCTCGACGGGTACCAGCGCGTCTATGCCCAGGCGGCGCAGGTCCCGCAACCGAGCACCGAACTCGCCCTCACCCCGTAACGACCGCAAGATCCCCGCCGAGACGGCCGCAAGATCCCCGCCGGGACGACCGCAAGATCCCCGCAATTTCATTGAAGTTGCGGTGTTGGGCGGGCCGGGACACCGCAACTTCAATGAAGTTGCGGCCCGCGCGGCGCGGCCGAAGCCGCGGCCGCGCGGGGGCGGGGGCGGGGTTGGCAGTGCGGGCAGTAGTACGACGAGCGGTTCATGAACGCTTCCCGGCGGATCGGTGTGCCACAGCGCCGGCAGGGCTCCCCGTCGCGCCCGTACGCGTTCAGCGACCGGTCGAAGTACCCGCTCTCCCCGTTCACGTTGACGTACAGCGCGTCGAAGCTGGTACCGCCCGCCCGCAGCGCCTCGCCCAGCACGTCGCGCACGTGGCCCAGCAGCCGGTACGCGGCGGGCTTGGTCAGCGCGTCCGTCGGCCGGGCACCGTGCAGCATCGCCCGCCACAGCGCCTCGTCCGCGTAGATGTTGCCTACCCCGGAGATCAGCGTCTGGTCGAGCAGGGCGCGCTTGACCTCGGTATGCCGGGACCGCAGCCTCGTCACGAACTCGGCGTCCGAGAACTGCGGATCCACCGGGTCGCGGGCGATGTGCGCGATCTCGGCGGGCAGGTCGGCGCCGCCCTCCGATACCGCCAGCCCGCCGAACGTGCGCTGGTCGACAAAGCGCAGTTCCGGGTCGCCGTCGCGGAACTGGAACCGGACCCGCAGGTGCGGCTCGTCGGCCACCTGCGCGTTCCGCAGCAGCATCTGGCCGGACATGCCCAGGTGGCCCAGGATCGCGTCGCCGCTGTCCAGCGGCAGCCACAGGTACTTGCCGCGCCGGCACACGTCGACCACCGTCCGTCCATTGAGGACGGAGGCGAAGTGCGCGGAGCCGGGCAGGTGGCGGCGGATCGCCCGGGGATGGCAGACCTCGACGTGCTCGATGGTCCGGCCCTTGACCCAGGATTCCAGGCCATGGCGGACGGTCTCGACTTCGGGAAGCTCAGGCATGGCTCATATCGTGTACGGCCAGACCGTGATCATGTAGGCACCGTACCAAAGCCCGAAGGCGGCGTACCCGGACAGCGCGAGCACGGCGGTACCGGTACGGGCACGGGCCGCCGCGTACGCCGCCGGTATCAGCGTCAGCAGGACGGGTACCAGCAGGCGGGGCTTGGAGTGGTAGTAGCCGGCCTGGCCGATCACGAGCGCGAAGCTGAGCAGCCCGTACCCGGCCAGCGGCGGCCACACCCCGATCCGGAACGCCACAAACACCGACACCGTCGCGAGGACCAGCAGGAGCGCCACGCTCACCTGGATCCAGCCGGTACCGGTACGCAGCACGTGGACCACGTACTCCACTGTGGACTTTCCCCAGTCGGTGGTGGTACCCCAGCCGGCCGACTCGATTGTGAACCAGGCGTTGACGTCGCCCACCCGCAGCGCGACCCAGATCAGGTAACCCGGGACGCCGGCGAGCGCCACCATGGCGCCGATCACCGCGCGCCAGCCCGCCCGGTGGTTCTTCAATGCCAGGCCGGCGGCGATCAGCAGCGCCACCGCCACGGCCAGCCCGGTCGGCCGGGTCAGCGACGCGGCGCAGCCCAGCGCGCCGGCCACCAGCCACCGCTCCCGCCGCGCGGCGAGCAGAGTGCCCACCACCAGCGCGCAGAACAGGGCTTCGCTGTAGCCCATCGACAACACGACCGACATGGGCTGCGCGCAGAACAGCACGACCAGGCAGTACGCCACGCGGTCGTCGGCGAGGTCACGGCCGAGCTGGTGGAGCAGGACCGCCGCCACCCCGGCGGCGACCCAGGAGATGCCTATGGCCGACCAGCCGGCATGCACGCCGAGGACATGCACGCCCCGGATCAAGAGGGGGTATCCGGGGAAGAAGGCGAGACCGTTGCCGATCATCATGCCGGAGGTGTCGTACGAGTACCCGTGCGGGTACCCGTCGGTCGCCACCCGGACGAACCACGTGCCGTCCCAGACCAGTAGCCGGTCCCGGAACGACGGGCCGCGGGCGGGTGCCAGCCAGGCGACGAGGCACAGCTGGACCACGCGGGTAGCCACATAGATCGCCAGTACCCGCGCCGCGCGTACCAGAAATGCGCGCGGCACCCACCGGTACCGGATTTCCTGACTCAGCTCTCGGCCGCGCCCACGCCGGAGAGATCACGCCAGGCGGCGGCCGCAGCCCGCTGCTCTGCCTCTTTCTTGCTCCGGCCCTCGGCGCCGCCGTAGCGCTGCCCGGCCACCACTGCCCAGGCGGTGAAGACCTTCGCGTGGTCCGGGCCGGTCTCCTCGACCCGGTACTCCGGCACGCCCAGCCCCAGCGAGGCGGTGAGCTCCTGCAGGCTGGTCTTCCAGTCCAGCGCGGCACCGCGGCCGGCCGCCTCGGCCATCAGCGGGTCGAAGAGCCGGTGAATCACGTCGCTCACGGTGTCCAGGCCGTACTGGAGGTAGATCGCGCCGATCAGCGCCTCAAGGGTGTCGGCGAGGATGCTCGCCTTGTCCCGCCCGCCGGTCGTCTCCTCGCCCTTGCCCAGCAGCAGGTACGGGCCCAGCCCGAAGGGCCCGAGGGCGCGCGCGACGTCGGCCAGCGCGCGCATGTTGACGACGCTGGCCCGCAGCTTGGCCAGTTGACCCTCGGGCAGGTCGGGATGCGTGTGGTAGAGCGCGGTCGTGATCACCACACCGAGCACGGAGTCGCCGAGGAACTCCAGCCGCTCGTTGGTGGGCAGGCCGCCGTGTTCGTATGCGTATGAGCGGTGAGTCAGCGCCCGGTCCAGCAGTTCGGCCTCGATCGCCACGCCGAACGCCGCCTCGAGCAGCGAAATCTCGGGGCGGCTGGTCATGCCGCCTCCCCGCTGTCGATGCCGGCCGTACCGTCCGGCAGAGCGCCGTCAACCACGGCGGCGGGAGCGGCGTCCCCGCCGAGGAGGTCGACGGCGATCCGCCCGGCCGGTGGCCGATTGGATCGCGTCACGTCCGGTCCGGGGTCAGACCTCAAGGACCTGACGGCCGTTGTACGTGCCGCAGACCGTGCACGCCGCGTGCGGCAGCTTCGGCGACTTGCACTGCGGGCAGGCCACGGTCGCCACCCGGCTGGCCTTCCACTGCGCCCGACGGGAACGGGTGTTGCTGCGCGACATCCTGCGCTTGGGTACCGCCACGACTTACTCCTTCTTCGACTGGTCTGTCATCAGTTTGTCGAGCGCCGCCCAGCGCGGGTCGACCTGCTTGTGGTTGTGGTCCGCGGGCAACTCGTCCCGGGGTACCCCGCACTCGGGGCACAGTCCCGGGCAGTCCTCCCGGCATCGCGGGTTGGTGGGCAGCGCCAGGACCACCGCGTCGCGCAGCGCCGGTTCCAGGTCGAGCAGGTCGCCCTGCAACCGGTGGACCTCATCCTCCTCGGCCGTCTCGTCGGTGACACTGTGTTCGTACGCGTACAGCTCCTGGAGTTTGACGGTCAGCCTGTCGCGGATCGGGCGCAGGCAGCGGCCGCACTCCCCGGCGACCTCCGCCGAGACGGTACCGGAGACGAGTACCCCCTCGGTCACCGACTCGAGCCGCAGGTCGAGGTCGATGGTGGAGCCAGCCGGTACGGCCACCAGCGCGACGCCGAGATCGGCCGGCGCCGGTACGGTCCGCTTGATCGCACGCAAAGCTCCCGGGCGCCGTGGCAGATCTCTCGTGTCGAGGATCAGGGGCGCCCGGGGATCTGGCTGGTGAACAGGCGAATGATTGGGCATCGTCAGACTCCGGCCTGGTGAGGCCATCGAGAAAGGGTACCTGAGCTGTGCCGACTGCGTCGAATCGCCCCCTGGATCGCACTTGAGAAGTCAGCAGGGGGCACTAGAAGGGCAGCGGGCCGGTTTCCTGGTCCGGTACGAACGAGCCCATCTCGCGCAGCGCGTGCATCTTGTCGCGGCCTCGTTCGATCGAGGCGAGCGACCTGGTGAGGAACTGCTCGAAGTTGGCCAGCGCGGTGTCCACGTAGTCGTCGACCTCCTCGCGCAGCCGCTGCGCCTCCTCCCGGGCCTCGGCGATGGCCCGCGAGCCCTCGTGCTCGGCGGAGACAGTGATCTCGTTGATCGAGACCAGCCGGGTGTGCTCCGCCTCGGCCTCCCTGATGATCCGCTCAGCCTCCTGCCGGCCGGCGTCGAGGATCTTGTCGCGCTCTTCGAGCAGCGCGGCGGCCCGGCGCAGCTCGGCCGGCAACTCCTGACGCAGCTGGTCGAGCAGGCCAATCAGCTCGCCCCGGTCGAGCATGCAGTTGTTGCGCGACATCGGTACCGACCGGGCGTTCTCGGTCAGCGCGATGATCTCGTCGATCCGGTCGATCGGGTCCACCCGCGGTCTCCTGTCACCTCAAGCCCTGATCCATGATGCGTCCTTTCGCGCCGAACGCATGCCGAGGCGGGTCAGACTTGGCGTGTCCCATGACCGAGGCGCTCGGCCAGGCGTCGGGCGACCACGTCGGGTACATGCCGGGACACGTCGCCGCCCCACTTCGCCACGTCCTTGATCAGGCTCGACGACAGGAAGGAGGTGAGCGGGCTGGTCGGCATGAACAGGGTCTCCACGCCGGCGAGGCCGAGGTTCATCTGCGCCATCTGCAGCTCGTAGTCGAAGTCGCTGACCGCGCGCAGGCCCTTGATCACGATGGGGGCGTGCTGCGCCTGGCAGAAGTCGACGAGCAGTCCCTGGAACCCCTCGACGCGGACGTTCGGATAGTCCTTGGTGACCTCGCGCAGCATGTCCAGCCGCTCCTCGTGGCTGAACAGGCCCGACTTCGACTCGTTCACCAGTACGGCGACGATCACCTCGTCGTACAGCCGGGCCGCCCGAGCGATGATGTCGAGGTGTCCATTGGTGACCGGGTCGAACGAGCCCGGGCACACCGCGCGTCTCACGAGTGGCGACCGTACCAAAGGATGGTCTCCCCGTATCTGCGAGATCGCTCACCAGTGAGCCCCGGCACCCAGGCCGGATCGGGCGACCGCACCGAGCGCTCCAGTACGACGACCGCGTCCGGGGCCAGCCAGCCGTTCGAGATCAGAGCCGTCTGTACCGCCTCGATCTCGCTCTCCGGCACCGCGTACGGCGGGTCGGCGAAGATCACGTCGTAGGGCTTCCCGTCCGGCGGTCCCGCGGCCAGTACCGACGCCACCCGCCCGGTCGCGAGCGTCACGTCCCGGGCCGCGTCCAGTGCCGCGATGTTGGCGCGGGCGACCCGAGCCGCCTTGGCATCCGCCTCGACGAGCAGTACCGGCCCGGCGCCGCGCGAGGCGGCCTCCAGCCCCACCGCCCCGGAGCCCGCGTACAGATCGGCGAAGCGGCAACCGGGCAGGTCGAGCAGCGTGTCGAGGGTGCTGAACAGGGCCTCCCGTACCCGGTCCGCGGTGGGCCGGGTGTCGCGCCCCTCAGGCGCGGCGATGCGCCGCCCGCCGTACCGGCCGGCCACGATCCTGGTCACGCGATGACGATAAGCCCTGGCCGAGCTGCATAACGATTTGGTCACCGACCACAATCGTCACTCCTTCAACTTTCGGCACAGCAGCCACATCGCTAGGGTCAAGGGCCGGGCCAGGCATAATCGCCGGTCCTCGATGCGGGGGTGGCGTCGAAGGTCAAGCAGGGGACTTTGTTCGCGCCGCGCTCACGCATCGACATACCACCCGATACCCCCTCAGGAGTACGTGTGAAGCGGTCCTCGCCGGCCCTCCGGCGTCTGTTCACTGTGCTGGCCACCGCCACCATCGGCGTGTTGGCAGCACTCGCCTTCGCCAATCCCAGCCAGGCCGGCGGCAGCGGTGGCGGTGGGAGCACGCCGACCTGCCGTCCCACCTACACCCACGCCAGCCACCAGCCCAGCCACGCCCCGAGCAGCCAGAGCGTCAGCCACAGCCCCAGCCAGGGCGTCAGCGTCAGCCCGAGCTCGCCGGTGGCGGTCAGCGCCCCCGTCAGCGTCGGCGCCAGCGCCAGCGCGAGCACCGGTGTCGGTGCCAGCGCCGGTGTCAGCTCCACCCCGGTTGGTGGTACCGGTGGCGGTAGCGGCCTGCCGGTTACCGGCGTCAGCGGCATCGCCTTCGCAGGTGTCGCGCTCGCGCTGATCGGCGGCGGTACCGCCCTCGTGTTGCTCGGCCGGCGCCGGCGCAGCACTCCGTAACGCATTCTTGGGGGCGTTGACATCGATCCCGATGTCAACGCCCCCAAGATCGTTCAACCCTTTTCGAGGTACTCGGCGCGCTCCTCGCCCACCAGCGTCTCCACCAGCTCTCGCAGCTCCGGGTGGTGCTCCAGCTCCGGGTCCTTCTCCACCAGGTCGATCGCCGCATCGCGCGCCTCGCCGATCAGGTTCCGGTCGCGCAGCAACGACAGCAGGCGCAGGTGCGAGCGGCGGCCCGACTGCGTGGCGCCCAGTACGTCACCCTCGCGGCGCTGCTCCAGGTCGAGCTCGGCGAGTTCGAACCCGTCGAGCGTGGCGGCGACCGCGTCCAGCCGTTCGCGTGCCGGCGTGCCCGGCCCGGACTCCGTGACCAGCAGGCACAACCCGGCGGCCGTACCGCGACCGACCCGCCCGCGCAGCTGGTGCAGTTGCGAGACGCCGAACCGGTCGGCGTCGAGGACCACCATCGCGGTCGCGTTCGGTACGTCGACACCGACCTCCACGACCGTGGTCGCGACGAGGACGTCCAGCTCGCCGGCTGCGAAGCGGCGCATCACCGCGTCCTTCTCGTCACCGGGCAGGCGGCCGTGCAGCACCCCGATCCGCAAGCCGTGCAGCGGCCCGGACTCAAGCAGTGGCGCCACCTCCAGTACGGCGAGGGGTGCCCGCTTCCCGTCCTCGGCGCCCGCGGCATCCCCGTTGGCGGTGTCCTCGTCGGCGCCGTCGTCGCCGATGCGCGGGCAGACCACGTACGCCTGGTGCCCGGCCGCGACCTCCTCGCGCAGCCGCTGCCACGCGCGGTCGAGGTAGGCCGGCTTCTCCGCGGCCGGTACGACGTGGGAGGCGATCGGCGAGCGCCCCTTCGGCAGCTCGCTGAGGGTGGAGATCTCCAGGTCGCCGTAGACCGTCATGGCGACCGTGCGCGGTATCGGGGTCGCCGTCATGACGAGCGTGTGCGGCGGCTGGTCCGCCTTGGCGCGCAAGGCATCGCGCTGCTCAACACCGAAGCGGTGCTGCTCGTCGACGACGACCAGACCCAGGTCGGCGAAGTCCACGCCCTCGTAGAGCAGGGCGTGCGTACCGATGACGATGCCGGCGGTACCGTCGGCGACCTCGGCGAGCGCCCGCCGCCGGGCCGCGGCGCCGAGCGATCCGGTGATGAGCACCAGCCTGGTCGACCCGGTGGCGGCGTCCAGTTCGCCGGCACGCCCGGCCGGGCCGAGCAGATCGCCGATGCTGCGGTAGTGCTGCGCGGCGAGCACCTCGGTCGGCGCGAGCAGGGCGGCCTGCCCGCCAGCGTCGACGACCTGCAGCATCGCGCGCAGGGCGCACAGCGTCTTGCCGGAACCCACCTCGCCCTGCAGCAGCCGGTGCATCGGGTGCGGCGTGGACAGGTCGGCGGAGATCTGCTCGCCGACCGCCACCTGCCCGGCGGTCAACTGGTACGGCAGGCCCGCGTCGAACGCCTCCAGCAGGCCGCCCTCCTGGCGCGGGCGGGGCTTGGCCGGCCAGTCCGCGGCGCGCAGCTTGCGCTGGACGAGGGTCACCTGTACGGCGAAGGCCTCGTCCCACTTCAGCCGGCGCCGAGCCACGCCCAGCGCCTCCCAGCTCTCGGGCAGATGGATCTGGCGCAGTGCGGTGTGCAGGTCGGTGAGGCGCCGGTCGGCGCGCATCTGCTCGGGGAGCGGGTCGGCAGGCGGGGCGAGCATGCCAATCGCGGACCGTACGCACTTGGCGATCGTCCAACTGGGCAGCGCCTGGGTCGCCGGGTACACCGGGATCAGCCCGCCGGGTACGAACTCCTCGACGCCCTCCTCACCCGAGTCCTCATCGTCGAAGAGCACGTAGTCGGCCTGGTTGAGCTGGCGGGTGCCGCGAAACTCGGTCACCTTGCCGGCGAACATGCCCCACTGACCGGGGCGCAGGTACCGGGCCCGCCACTCCTGCTTGAAGAAGGTCAGCGTGAGCCGGCCGCCGGTCTCGTCGCCGACGACGACCTCCAGCAGCTTGCCCGGCCGGTTGCGCATCGGCCGGAGGTTGGTGTGCAGGATCCGGGCCAGTACGGTCACCTGGTCCCCGACCGCGAGCGAGGCGAGATCGGTCTGCTGGCCCCGTTCGTCGTACCGCCGGGGAAAGTGGTAGAGCAGGTCGCCGACGGTGTGCATGTCGAGGTGGGCGGCGAGCGCCTTGGCCGCCTTGCCGCCGACCGCCTTGTCCAGCTTGGAGTCGAGCCCGACGCCCAACATCACTCCACCCCCACGAGCAGCGGGTAGTGCGGCTGACCGCCCTCGAAGACCTGGGCCTCCACGAACGGCCACTGACGCGACAGGTGCCCGGTCAGCAGGTCGGCCAGGTCGGCCGGTGCCTGCGCGCCGGTGAGCAGCGTGACCAGCTCGCCGCCGCCGGCCAGCAGCCGGTCGAGCAGGGCGAGGCAGGTCGCCGTGAGGTCCTTGCCGATCAGGTTCACCTCGCCCTCCAC
>JBPYFB010000632.1:0-19751 GCA_051986465.1 Rugosimonospora sp. | reverse complement strand
CGGACGACTCCGCCGAGGCCGCCCGCAAGCTCGCCGCCCAGGACGACCGCATCGAAGTCCGGGTGCACGAGACCAACCGCGGCCATATCGCCACCTACAACGAGGGCCTGCTGGAGTGGGCCGACGGGGACTACACCGTGCTGTTGTCCGCGGACGACCGTCTCACGCCCGGCGCACTGACCCGGGCTGTCGATCTCCTCGACAAGCATCCCGAGGTGGGTTTCTGCTACGGGCGGCCGGTACATTTCCGCCATCCCGGGCCGCCGCCGCCGGCCGTGACGGCTGTGCGCGGCCACACCGTCTGGCCCGGCCACTGGTGGCTCGAGCGGCGGTTCAAGGAGGCCAACGGCTGCATCACCTCCCCGGAGGTGGTGGTGCGGACGAACCTGCAGCGCAAGGTCGGCGGCTACGATCCGGCCTTGCCGCACACCGGTGACATCGAGATGTGGATGCGATTCGCGGCGCACGCCGATGTGGGTTATGTGCGCGGTCCCGACCAGGCCTACTACCGGCTTCACGGCAACAACATGTCCACGTTGGACTTCGGCGGCCAGCTCGACGACCTGCGAGAGCGGCGGAAGGCCTACCAGGCGACGATCGCGAAGTGCGGTGACCTGCTGCCCGACCGGGACCGGCTGGACGCGATGGTGCACCGGCAACTGGCGCGGCGGGCATTGTGGCGGGCGTCGCGTTCGTACGACCGCGGCCGGACCGCACGGACCCCGGTGGACGAGTTGATCGCCTTTGCCGCAGACTCGTGGCCGGGGTACCGGCGGCTGCGCGAGTACCGCGGCCTACGCCTGCGCCAGGCCATCGGCCCGCGTCGAATGCCTTACCTGCAAGCGTTGGTGTGGTCGGCCGTCGTCGCGAAAGCCCGCGATTGGTGGTGGTGGCGAACCTGGCGACGTCGCGGCATCTGAGCCGCCCCACTCAACCGATCCCCATCACACGCTAGGCCAGGTTCCACGCGGTCCAGTGGCTCTGCGGATTCAGCAGGTAATTCACTGTCGGTTCCGGAATGTGCTCCACGCGATGGCGCCGGCTGTACCGGTAGATCATCTCCCAGTCTTCCTTGGGCGCCACCGTGCGGCTGCGTCGCAGCCGGCTGAACATCACCGCCGGGACCCGACGAGCGACAAAGCAGTTGGAGTCCAGGAACGCTCGCTCCGTCGCCAGCCGCCGATCGAAGGGTACCGACAGCACGTCGCGCTGCTGCCCGTCCGGTGTGATCCGGCGCAACGCGGTGTAGACCGCGTCCGGCCGATCGGCCGCCGACGGGTGTTGTAGGCGTTCGAGCGCGACCGCGAGGTGGTCGGGTTCCCAGGTGTTGTCATCGTCGAGAAAGGCCACGAAGGGCGAGTCGGTCAACCGGACACCGATGTTCCGCTCCACGCCCAACACGTTGATGTTGCGCGACAGGCTGCATGCGAACACCCTCGGGTCGTCGGGCAGGTCCGGGGGCAGTCCGGCGCCGTCGTCGACAACCATGACGACCAGATCGGACATGGTCTGCGACAGAATCGACCGGAGAGCGGCCCGGAGGCCGTCCGGCCGCTTGTAGGTCAACAGCACCGCGGCGACGAGGGCCTTGGGCCGGACCGCGCCCACCTTCGCCCGGAGCCGGCGCACCTCGGCGTTCTCGAAACGCAGCAGCCCCGGATACGAGGGGAACAAGACGAATTTGTTGCGCAGCTCGCACATCGGAAACCATCCGTACCGGGTGCGAAGTCCACGCTTGACTACGTTGAGCACCTAGCCTCCTGATGACACTTCGACCGATACCCGGAGACCGGGCGAGTCCACTGTGGACGTCCTGCTGGGCGGTGCGACGGGCTTGCGAACGAGCCTGCGCAGCCGAAGAACCATCGGTGCGTACGCCAACATAGCGCCCGCGCCGGCCGCGGCGAGGCCCACGACCCCGTCGCCGAGCCAGTGGCGGATGAGAGCGGCGGTGGCGGCGGCGAGCCCGCCCCACAACAGGGGGGCGACCGCGGCACGAGCGACCGCGCCCGGCCGGATGCCGGCGCGGGCGAGTGCGATGATGAATGCCGGTGCGATCAGCAGGGCTGCGACCAGCACATGGCCGAGGCCGACGCCCTCGATGCCGCCACGACGGGCGAGGATGAGCAGCACAGGAATCAGCGCCACGAACCACAGTCCCTGCACGACCAGCAGGTCGCGTCGTCTGTGCGCGGCGACCAGGCAGTCGTACATCGCCTCGAAGGCAACCCGTAGCAGGCCGAGGAACGCGAGGAACTGCAGGGCGCGTGCCGCTTGCGTCCACGCGGATCCGTAGATGAGGTGGATGACTGGCACGGCAAGAACGCCGAGCACGACGGCGGCCGGCGTGGCCGCCGCCAACAGGAACGTGAGAGCCATGCAGAAGCCGTCCGACAACGCGTCGCGCGAGTGTGCGATACGGGAGAAGCCGGCAAAGGACACGCGCCGGGCCGCATCCGAGACGATCCGGACCGGCCAGCTCGAGACGTTGAATGCAACCTGGTAGAGACCCAGCGCGGCCGGACCGAGTACGGCACCGACGACAGCCGAGTCGACGCTGAGCATCGCCAGTACGAGCAGGCTCGCGCCGGCTAACGGCAGCCCGAAGCGCAGCAGGGCACGGGCCTGGTCGCGGTCCCAGCCGAACCGCAGGAGCCCGGGTGCGGCGATGACGGCGCCGGTCAGCGCGACGACGTTTCCGGCGATGGCGCCCCAGGCAAAACTCATCGCGCCGAAGTGCGCCACCGCGAGGGCGACTGTCAAGCCCGTGCTGACCACGAAGCTCCCCAGGTCGAGCATCATGCGGGTGACCTGTCTGAACTCCCGGGTGATGTAGCCGTTGGGAACACAGGCGAGTCCGTCGATGACAACGGAAAAGCACAGTACCCGCAGGACATTTGTGGCCTGCGCCGAGCCGAGCAGTCGCGCGATGGTGGGCGCCGCGAGGAAGAACAGCCCATAGAGCCCGACGCTGCTGATCGTGGAGAGGGTGAGCACGGTCGGGGCGTACCGGCGGACGTCGCCGTCCCACCGCACCATCGCCAGGCTGACGCCCATCTCGTTGGCTGACAGCAGGATGGTCAGTGCCACGAGCCCGACCGCGTACAGTCCCCAGTCGCTGGGGCTCAAGAGATAGCGCGCCAGGATGACGCTGCTGCCGAAGGTACCGATCCGGATGACGACGGTGTTCAGCAGGCTCCAGCGGGTCGCGGAGACGACCCGCCTTCCCAGTGGATCCGGGGGCGGCGCGGGGTCCTGCATCGGCGGGGGGTGTCCGCTGGATGTGGGGTACGGGGGCGGTGTCCTTGCGGCCGGTCGGCCCGTCGAAGCCGGCACCGTCGCGATAGCCTCCGTTAGAGGCTGGTCGGTGTGTGGCGCCGGTCCTGGTTCGAGGGTCGGCAGCGGACCGGGGGCCGGCAGCGGACCGTGCCACGGGCGCCGCGCCGCCCACGGCCCGGACGAACTGTCCATCACGTCGCGTCGGACCTGGCCGAGGTAGTTGCCGGCACAGCCAACGAGGAGGAAGAAAACCCCCCCGAAGATCGGGAAGCTCAGCGTGTCGAACGTGGCGCTGCTGATCAGAGCTACGGCCCCGGCGGCTACGAACGACTGGCCCATCTCCCGCCGGGATGGGTCGGCGGAGCGGCGTCGGCCGGCCGCGCCGCTGCTGATCATGGTAATGCCGAGGGCCAGGATGGCCAGTACGCCGAGGATGCCGATCTCGACGGTGGCCAACAGGTACATGTTGTCGGTGAACCGGTAGAGCGACGGGATGAAGGTACCGAAGCCCATCCCGGTCAACGGTCGCGCGGCGACATACTGCGCCACGCCGGAGTAGTCCATGGTTCTTGCCTGGGTGCTGGTGTCGCCGCCGTTGAACATCGCCGAGAAGAGGCCGGTCACGGTGCCGATCAGACCCGGCGTCACCACTTTCACCGCGCCGAGCGCGAGGATGAGCACGCCGAAGGCGGGCCAGCGCCGCTGTGGACTCCAGGTCGGAACCAGCAGCACAAGCACCACGATCAGGCCGATGACGGAGGTGCGGGACACGGTGATCGGCGCGGTGGCACCGATGAGGAGCACCGGCAACCACTTGCGTAGCGCCCCTTTGCGCTGCGGATCGAACGCCTGTTGGATGGCGAACGGCAGCAGCATCATCATCATCGCGCCGAACTCGAGCGGATGCGTCGCCGTGGACATGGGGCGGGTGAAGTCACCGCGGTCTATCAGCTGCGCGGCGGCGACGCTGTTCTGCAGCCCTGGGACGCTGATGCCGGAGACGAAGTCCGTACGCGTGAAGAACTCGACGACCCCGATCGCGGCCATGAAGCTGGCGTAGACCACAAGCCGGCGCAGCAGCCGGCTGAGGTCGGCGTAGCTTCTGATTCCCGCCGACGCCACCACAACCAGCGAGATCCACGCCAGCAGCTGGATGAGGCCGCGATCGGCGGCCTGAAGCTCCAGGGTGCTGGGGGCGCGCAGGGCGGCGGCCACATAGGCGACAAGGACCGTGGCGGCGAACGCGAACATGGCGGCCCGAGGCGCGCCGGTGCGCGGCACGGGCGAGCTCCGCCCGACCAACCAACTGGCCAGATACCAGAACAAGACCAGCAGCGCATAGACGTTGGCGGGGGTACCGACTCCGCCGAGCGCGGGGACGACAAGGTGGGCGGGCACCACCGTGGCGAGGATGACGTACCCGCTGAGAACCGTGACGGCGTCCAGCGATCGCCTGCGGACCGTGGCGCGGGCGACCACCCTGAGGATCGGGCGGGTCAGCGAGGACGTGACCAGTGCCGCGCCGGTGTTGCCCGGTACAGCACCACGGCGAGCCGGCATGAGTCAGTTCCCGATGTGGGGATCGGCGTCTTCGCCTCGTCCGGACGCGCTCGCCGAGCGGTACACCGCAGCCTCAGCCGCGATGCCGTTGTGGTTGGTAGGTCGCGAATCCGGGTGTTTGCCGAGCAGCACGTCAGTGGGGGGGTCGGGGGACCAAGCACGGGGCGCCGCCCGGTGTCCTGTCGCGAGCCTGTCCAGCGGCGGATCCAGGGCGTCGAGGGCCTTGCGCGGCAGGTCGAGGTCGGCGGGCCGCTCGAACGTCATTGTCCGGTCGGTGTCGACCCGGGGGATCGCCTGTGTCACGTCTACGCTAGGTCCGGTCCAGTCCTCGGACGCCGGCGCGGCCGCCAGCACGGTGCCGGTCGATCGGTTGCGCCTACGCGAACGCGCCAGACCCTCCGTGATGAAGGTCGAAATGAACGCCGCGACCATCCCCGCCGCGAACAGCGCGACCACATTCTGCAGCTTGTTCTTTAGCTGAGGCTGCGGCGGTTGGGGCGGTATCATCACCGTCGTCTTGATCATGTTGTTGGCCGGCACGCCGTTCTGCCGCTGGATCTCCTGCAGCCGGTCCTGGGCGAACCCGGTGAGCTCGCTGGAGGAAGCCAACACGTGGTTCTTGTCCGTGCCGGTCACAGTCAGGGCGATGAACGGTCCCTGGGCGAAGTCCGCGAGCTTGGCGGTGTACTGCTCGGTGACCCCCATGGCGGCCAGCTCCTTGACCGTGGCCGCGGAGCTGAGATTGCGGGCGAGGAGGTCCGCCGTCGAGGTAAGCGACGTATCGAAGATTAGGAACGGGTTGCTCTGCCCGGGATACGAGCCTGAGGCCGGCTGCTGTGGGCTGAGTAGCGATATCTGGCTGGTCGACTCGTACTTCATCGGGATCTTGAGGTAGGCCACGGTCGTCAGGGCGACGGTGACGAGAGCTATCGGCAGCATGATGTACCACCGCCTGCCGATAGTCCGCAGGATGTCGCCGAGGTCCATTGACCCTCCTGTGCTTGTGTAACGAGAATTATAGGGCGGGGACGCTGCCGCACTCGTAGCTGGATGGTGGAGGTTATTTGACTCTTTCGCCATGATCCGGTGCGGCCGCACGACCCGACCGATCATCCACTTCAAGGCTGCCCGCGCGGCTGATTCCATCGCGCGACTTGTGCTGTCAGAGTGTTGGATCGCGGGAAGGAGTCGGCGGTTGACACTGCGAGACTTCATCGGTGCGTTGAGCCGCCGCTGGGTCGTCAGCGTTTCGGTCCTGCTGCTGACGCTGGTCGCGGCCGGGCTGCTCGGCCGCCCGCGCCCGACCTTCGTAGCCCAGGAGACGTTCGCTGTTCAACCACCGGCCTCGCCGCAGCTGCCCAACCAACTCAACACCTTCCGGCCGTCCCTCGCGATGACGGCCGCCGTTGTGGCGCAGCGGCTCAAGACCCCTCAGGTCGAGAGCCAGCTGCGTGCCGAGGGGGTGGTCGGCGACTATGACGTGCTGCCACGCAACAGCGGCACCGTGCAGACCCCGGCGTACATCATCCCGTCGCTGCAGGTTGTCGTCACCACGCACGACCGGGACGCCGCGCTGCGATCGGTGGCGCTGGTGATCAGGGCCTTCGACAACGAACTGTCCGCGCTTCAGGATCAGGTGGATGTGGCGGTGGACCAGCGGATCACGACGGCGGTCATCGCTCCCGCCAGCGCGGCCCTGCAACTGCCGTCGAAGAGTCGGGCGCTCGCGGCGATCGGCATCCTGGGTCTGTCCACCGCGTTGCTCGCGCCCCTGTGGTACGAAAGGTTGGCCTCCCGGTGGGAGCCCAGAGCCAGACGCGGCAGGCGGCGGCGGAAAGGGGCCTGGCGTTCGCCGCGCGGTGTAAGATCACAGACATCCCACACCTGATTCCTAGCCGCTAGGCTGTGGCACGAAGCGCGAGTCGGATCGCGTCTGGTAGAAGGAAGCCTTCATGGGATTGCAGTCGCTTCGCACGCGTTTTGTCGACAGTCCCGACTCTTTCGGGGCCAGGCGCCGTGAGCGCCGGTGGGCATGGCTGGTGCGGACGTTCCCGGACCTCGACCAGATGTCGATTGTCGACCTTGGCGGATCGGTGGAGTCCTGGAAGCGCGCTCCGATGCGGCCAAAGCACGTGCACGTGGTCAATCTGGAGAACCAGCCGGGCGAGGTCCCCGACTGGGCCGAAGTCGACTACGCGGACGCCTGCGAGCTGCCGGCGACGATCAGGTCCCGGCGCTACGATCTCGTCTTCTCCAACTCCGTGATCGAACACCTCGGTGGGCACGAACGCCGCATTCGTTTCCGGGACGCGGTACACGGCTTGGCCGACGCGTACTGGGTGCAGACGCCCTACCGGTACTTCCCGGTCGAGCCGCACTGGGTTGCGCCCGGCGCGCAGTACCTGCCGGTGGCGCTGCGGGCACAGGTGGTTCGGCGGTGGCCGTTGCTGCACAGCAGGCCGGGCAACCGGGCCGACGCCCTGCGCGTCGTCTTCGGTACCGAACTTCTGGATCGCACGCAGATGGCGTACTACTTCCCGGACGGGACGCTGTTGAGCGAGCGCTTTGCCGGCCTCACCAAGTCGCTGATCGCAGTCAAGCACCCGGGGCACGCGGCTGGCGTCCTGACGGGGCGCGACGATGACGGCAGGTGACCGGCCGGGGCACTTCCTTGTGGTGTCCACTCGGGACGGTCGCGGGGATCTCCTGGAAATGCCGCAAGGGCACGCGCCCGACGCCGACGGGAGCTACACGGTCCTGCTGAACCGTGAACCGCGCGGGTCACGCGACGTGACCGCCGAGCAGGTGGGCCGCTATCTCGGCACCGGCGACAATATAGACGGTTCGGCGCTGGGCGACATCAGCCCGCCGTTCGCCGCCGCGCACCGCCGCGGAGACACGACCGTGGCCGTCGCCGACTGGCTCGGCTTCCGGCAGCTGTACTGGTGGCAGGGCGACGGGGTGGCCGGCGTCTCCACCTCGGCGGTGGCGCTCGGCCGACTGGCCGGCCGGGGCCTCGACACCGACGCGCTGGGCGTGCAGAGCCTGCTCGGCTGGCAGCTCGGACTCGCAACGCCGTTCGTCGGAGTAAACAAGCTGCGGCCGGGTTTCCTCGCTGTGCTGCGGACCGGCACGGTGAGGATCAGGCAGTACGACACAGACCGGCTCGAGCCGGGGCGCACGCTCGACGAGGTGGTGACCGCCGCCAGCGAGCTGTTGCGCGAACTGCTCGCCGACTACGTCCAGGACCACCCGGACGTGGTGCTGCAGCTGACCGGCGGACATGACTCCCGGATCCTTCTCGGCGCGATTCCGCATGCGCGACGGTCCGGACTGCGCACGCTCACCCTGGACGGTCCGGGTGGTCAGGATGGGAAAATCGCCGCGACGCTGTCCGCCCGGTACGGGATGCGGCACCAGCTGTTCGACACCATGTCGCTCAGAGAGGTGACTCCGGACGAGAGCTACCGCCTCGCGGTGGCCGCGGCACACGATCTCAACCTGTCCGCCGATCCGCTCGCGCTGGCACCGCTCGCCGCTGCGGAGGCGCGGCTGGAGCAGGGCCGCCGGCTGTCCGGTCTCGGCGGTGAGGTGGCCCGCGGCTTCTACTACGGTGGCCAGCCGACCGGTCCGACCAGTCCGGCATTGGTCGAGCGGCTGGCGCGGTGGCGGCTGTTTACGAACGAGGCGGTCGACCGTGCGGCGCTGGACGAGGGCTTCGCGATCGCCGCCCAGAAGCACACCGTCGGCATGCTCACGGAGCTGCTAGCCGACTACTCCGGCGACTGGTTGCGCGCGACGGATGAGTTCTACCTCTGGCAGCGGATGCACCGGTGGGCAGGGGCGCACGGGAGCGTGGCCGCGGTCAACCGTGCGTTCGTGAACCCGATGTTCGACCGGCGGTTCATCGACCTGGTACGGGCGGCTAGCCCTGCCGACAAGCGCAACTCGCGGTTGCTGGGCAGGCTCATGGTCGCGCTCGATGGCGAACTGGCAGAGCTACCACTGGATTCGGGTCTCCGGCCGGCTCAGCTCGCCGCCGGCCGCAGTGCACGCACCGCGAACATCCGGAAGGCGGTTCGGAAGGCCGCGCAGCGCGTCCGTGGCCGGCGGCGGCCACCATTGGGCGCCGCGCTGCTTTCACACCGGGTCGTCCAACACTGGCGGGCAAACCCGGATCTGCTCAACCCCGTGGTGGACACGGGAATCGTCCGCCCGGAGTACGTGATCGATCTGCTGAACGGCAGCCGAGAGACCGACCCGGCGACAGCCGCGTTTCTGCTGAACCTGGCGGTCGCCCAAGCCCGGTAGCCGGGGCGACCGCCGACAGTGTCGCTAGTGCGGGACCGCGCTGGGTACCAGGTCGGTGGGGCGCGGCCGGTGTGTGGACAGCAGGCGGCCGACGAGTGTCTCCGCGATGCGCTGCCCGGCCCGGCCGTCCCACAACGTCGGCATCCGCTTCGCCGGGGGGTTCGCCAGGACCTCCCTGGCGGTGGCCGCGATCCGCTCGGGGTCGCGACCCACCAGGATGTTGGTTCCCTCGGTGATAGTGATCGGCCGCTCGGTGGAGTCCCGCATGGTCAGACACGGCACTCCCAGCGCGGTGGTCTCCTCCTGCACGCCGCCCGAGTCGGTCAGCACCAGGCGTGCCGAGGCCTGCAGCGCGATGAAGTCGAGGTAGCCCGCCGGGGGTACCAGTCGCAGCCCGGCCGGGATGTCCGCGCCCTGCAGGGTGGCCGCTGTGCGCGGATGTACCGGCATGAGCAGCGGCAGGTCCGCGGCGATGCTGCCCAGGGCTCCAAGCAGCCCGGCGAGCATGTCCGTGGAGTCCACATTGGCCGGTCGGTGCAGAGTCACCAGCCCGTACCCGCCCGGCTCCAGGCCGTACCGGTGCAGCACGTCGGACTCGAGCGCGCGGTCGAGGTTGGCATACAACGTATCGATCATCACGTTGCCGGCCAGGTGGACCTGGTCGTCCCGGTACCCCTCGGCGCGCAGGTTCGCCACGGCGTCGGGCGAGGGCGCGAACAGCAGGTCGCTGAGCCGGTCCGTGACGACCCGGTTGATTTCCTCCGGCATGGACCAGTCGCGACTGCGCAGCCCGGCCTCCACGTGGGCGACCACGGCGCCCGCCTTCGCCGCGACCAGCGCGCAGGCAACCGTCGAATTGACATCGCCGACGACCACCACAGCCTCAGGGTCCAGCGTCGCGGACAGCTCCTCGAACGCGGTCATCACCCGTGCGGTCTGCTGGGCATGGCTGCCCGATCCCGCGCCGAGGTGGTGGTCCGGCGCGCGCAGTCCGAGATCGCGGAAGAAGACGTCGTTCATCGCCTCGTCGTAGTGCTGACCGGTGTGCACCAGGTCGACCCGCGCCCCGGCGTGCTCCAGCGCGTCCATGACGGGCTTGACTTTCATGAAGTTCGGCCGGGCACCGGCCACACACAAGACCCGCGGTGCCATCAGATCACCTCGACGTTGGGTCCCGCGATGCGCCGCCTGGTGTCCAGCACGTAGCTCGCGTTGGCGCGCACTATCTCGAAGTCAAACTCGTCATGGTCAGTGAGGACTAGTACCGCGTCCGCGGCCTTGACCTCTTCGACGGTCAGCGCGACCCGGCGCACCTTCTCGCTGATATGGGTGGCCTCGACCACGTGCGGGTCTACGGCGCTGAGCTCGGCGCCCATCGCGATGAGCAGTTCGGCGACCCGGGTGGCCGGCGACTCTCGCGCGTCGCCGCTGTTCTTTTTGTACGCCAGGCCGAGCAGCAGCACGCGCGAACCGGCGACCGCGCGCCGCCGGTCGTTGAAGCCTTCGATGAGCCGGCGCACCACGTAGTCCGGCATGTGGTTGTTGATGTCGTTGGCCAGCTCCACAAAGCGGAAGCTGCGACCGAGCGCCCGCTGCACCCGCCAGGAGAGCTATGACGGGTCGATCGGCAGGCAGGGGCCGCCGACGCCCGGTCCGGGCGTGAAGCGCATGAAGTCGAACGGCTTGCTCGACGCGGCATCAATTGCTTCCCAGACGTCGATGTCCAGGTCATGCGCGAACATCGCGATCTCGTTGATCAGCGCGATATTCACGTGCCGGAAGGTGTTCTCGATGAGCTTGGCCAGCTCCGCCGCCCGGGGCGAGCGGACCGGCACCGTGGTCTCCACCACCGTGTCGTAGAAGTCCCGCACCGCCTTGAGCGATACCTCGTCGATGCCGGACACGATCTTCGGCGTGCTGATGATGTCCCACGTCTTGTTGCCCGGGTCGATGCGCTCCGGGCTGAAGCCCAGGTGGAAGTCGATCCCCGCCTTGAGCCCGGACCCGGCTTCGAGTGTGGGCCCGACCAGCTCCTCGGTCGTGCCGGGGTAGGTGGTGGACTCGAGGACCACGGTCGCGGCCGGCTGCAGGAACCGGGCGAGCATCGTGGCCGACGCCTCGATGTACGTCAGGTCCGGCGCACCGTCGCGCAACGGGGTCGGCACCGTGATGATGGCGATGTCAAAGCCGGCGCAGTCGCGGCCGGCGGTCGTCGGGCGGTACCGGCCGGTGGCGATCGCCCCCGCGAGCCGCTCGGACGACACATCCTCTACATAGGATTCACCACGGGCGAGCGCTTGCACGCGCCGATCGTCCACGTCGTATCCGACAACGTCGTGACCGCATTCGGCGGCCCGGATGGCGAGCGGGAGGCCGACATATCCCTGTCCGGCGATGACTACGCGCACAGTTGGCTCCTAACGGGTCTTTCCGATTGGCGTGTCGGCGTCGCGCCCGCCGGCATCGGGCCGTCCGGGTCGCACGAGTTCCCGAGCCACCATGCCCAGGAATGCGAAGTTGGTTGCGAGATAACGAGGTCCGAGCCGACGGGGCTCCTGCAACGCCCGGTAGAGCCATTCCATGCCGGCACGCTGCCACGCCATCGGGGCCCGCTTCACCACCCCGGCGAGGACGTCGAACGAGCCACCGACGCCGTGCACCACCCGGGCGCCTGTCCGCCGGCCGTACCGGGCCACGAAGACTTCCTTCTTCGGCGAGGTCATGCCGAGGAACAGCAGGTGCGCCCCGCTCGCGGCGATTCGGTCTGCCACCTCCGGCGCCTCCGCCTCGGAGTAGTAACCGTGCTGGCTTCCCGCGATGTGCAGGTCCGGGAAGCGCCGCGCGATCTCTGCGCGGGTGTCGGCGAGGACCTCGGGCTTGGCACCGAGCAGGTACACCGACAGCCTGTCCCGCTCCGCCTCGGCGAGCAGCGTGGTGAACAGGTCGATGCCGGCGACGCGCTCGGGCAGCGGCCGGCGCAGCAGGCGGCTGGCCCACACCACCGACTGCCCGTCCGCGACGATCAGGTCGCAGCCGCGCACGGCGTCGCGTAGCGCAGGATCCTTGCGCATCCGCACCAGCTTGGCGGCGTTGACGACGCCGATCTCGAGCAACTCGTCGCGGCTGGCCGCGTCGACGCAGCGCCGTACGGTCTCGTTCAGGCGCAGTGCGTCCAACCAGACACCGAACAGGTACCGTCGCTGCCCGGCCTGCGCCGAGAGCGGACCGGCGGTCGTGGTCATCGGGTTTCCCGCGGCAGCCAGGAGTACAGCATCCAGCCGAACTCGTACGGACGGCACTCCCGATCAATGTGCAGCGGCCGGTACATCCGATCGATGCCCGGCAGTTTCATGCCCCGTACTGCTCGGGTGCTCAACCCGTTCACCGCGCGTACCACCTTTCGGGGATCGCCCCGGTACACCTTGCGCCACGTAAGCCCGGCGTCGTCGAGGATGAGCGGTTCGCCGCGGCCGCCGAGTTCGGCCGGATCGGTCATCCAGCCCAACCCAAGCTCGATCGGACCGCGGAAGTCACCGCCGCCGGCCTCCGTCAGGTCGAGCAGGGCCATCGGTCCCATCGCGTGCTGGTGCACCGAGTACACCGGGTACCCCTCGACGACGTCGCCGCTACGCGCGTCGTAGTGCCACCACCACTGCCCGCCGGGGCCTTGCAGTTCGCAGATGCGCTCCGCGCATCGCCGGGCGACAGCCAGCGCGCCCGGGTCGTCGCCGCCGCGATGCAACCGGGCCAGCGCCTGGATCGGGTACACCTGGTCGGCGTAGCAGCTGACGTGGCCGCGGTACCAGGGCACCAGACCGGGGGCGGTGGCGTGCGGGAACAACGGGCTGCCCGGCACCTGGCTGCGCAGCAGGCGCTGCCGTGCGTCGCGCAGGGCAGGCTCGAGGTCGGCCAGCTCCCGCGCCGCCGTCAGCGCCGCGAGTACCCAGGCTGCCTCCACGACATACCGTGGGAAGGCGGAACCGTCCACCTCGCGCAGGCGGTCCAGGGCCAACGGCAGGACGTCTGGGTTGGCCTCGGCCGCTGCCCAGGTCACCAGCGCGACGTCGCCGAGGTTGGCGGTCTGCGGAAGGCGTTTGACGAGAACCTCGACGAAGTCCGCGGTGGTACGACCGCCGAACACCTCGCGCTGCCGCGGCTCGTCGAGTAACCGCGCGCCGAGGCAGACGATCGCCGCGTACCGCGTGCTCGTTCCGCGTGATTCGACCGAGCCCGAGGTGGTGGCGGCGCGAGTGAAGACGAACTCCTCCGCACCGCGCCGGTACATCTGGGGAAGGCCCCGTAAAGCGAGAGCCAACAGGCGGTCGACGAGCGAGGTTGCGTCGGCGCGCAACCCGGTCCGCAGATGTGTTGCATTCGACGACACCACGCCCCCTCTTGCTGTCCCCGCAACGGGGGCCGCCAACCGTTCCCCACGGCCCGGACCGACAAGGGCTCAAGGCGTTGCGGGCCAACGGTTCCGTTGCAGACTACCGGGCGTTGTAGAACCAATGAAGGGCCCCACACGGACGCTGTGAGACGGCTACTCGACAGTGTTCCGGTACGGTCATCGCATATCAGCGTCGATCGGCTGGCCTTGTCCGCCGTAAAGCGCGTGCGATCGCCTGTTGGGTTGATGGCTCGTCGGGCCGCGGGTGCAACTACCGCACGACCGAAGGCGACCAGGCGTCGTGCACGAAGATGGTCGGCTGGCCGGTGCCGTCCGCCGGTACGGTCCAGATGTCGCTGCTGGCCGCGTCGGTGCCCGAGCGGGGCAGCCCGTACAGCACATGGTCGTCGTCCAACCACTCGAGCTGGTCGTCGATGCTGTGCTGCTCGGCGAGCAGAGTCTCGGTACCGGTCCGCAGGTCGTACACCGCGATGCGCCACTGGCCTGCGGGAAGGTTGCCATGCTTCTTGAAGGCGATCCGTGTCCCGTCCGGCGACAGCGACGGGCACTCGACATCCTGTCGGATCGTCGTCAGCGTCCGGCTGCTCAGGCTGCCCTGAACCAGCCAGGTCTCGTGGCCGGACGCGGCCGTGGCGTAGAAGCGGTCGTCGTCGGCGAACGTCACGCCCCACAGGTTGCGGTCGGTGGCGGTGATCTGCCGACCGTCGTCCATGAGCCGGAACTCCTCGATGTCGTCCGCAAGCGAGCCGTCGGCCCGGGTCACCAGGGTCCGCGTGGAGAACTGGCCCGGATCGGTGTAGGCGTCGCCGTAGACGAATGTGGTGGTCGCGGCCAACGACCCGTCCCGGGAGAGTCTGGCCCGGCTGGGTAGCCCCGACAGCGGAAGGTTGTGTTGGGCGGACCAGTTCCCGGTGCCGTACAGCTTGGCCGTGTACGTGGTGACCAGCCCACGGTTGGCGGCCAGGCACAACGCCTCGCTGGCGGTGGCGTAGACGCGGTCGCAGGAGATCGGGGTGACCGCGCGCGGACCATCCGGATTGGACAGTGGCGTCATCGCCACCCGCCCGTACTGGTCGCCCTGCGCCGTGCTGCGGAACACCACGTGCGGTACGGCGGCCACCGCAGCCACATCGTCGTCGGTGGCCACCGGTGGGGCGGCCGCCCGCGCTGCGGCCACCCGACCGTGCGCGTAGATGACATAGCCTGTCGCGCCGGCTGCCACGGCGAGGACCACCGCCACGAGCACCGCCACCCGCGGCCGCCCGCCTGCGCTGCGCCCGGTCATCCGCCGACCGCCGCACCCGGAGCGGGCGCGGGAACCGACGGTGAGCCGGCATCCGCCGCGTGGGTCGGATCGCCGGTCGGACGCAGCAGCCACGCCGCCACCGGCACGGCCGCGGCCAGCAGCGCGGCCTCGAGGATCAGGGCGGGGGAGCGGCCGATCGCCAGCCACAGCGCACCGAAGGCCACCGAGGAGCCGAACCGGGCCACCGCCACGACGGTCTGCGCGGCGGCGATCCCGCTGCCCCGCGCCTCGTCCGGCACCAGCCGGCTGACCAGCGCGGGTAGCACGCCGTCCGTGGCGGCGTAGAACGTGCCCAGCAGCACGAGGCCGACCACTGTCCACACCGTACCCCGCCACGGTCCGCCGGCCGTGAGGTAGCTTGCGAGAAGTGCCACGTGACCAGCGACCAGCACCTTCCACCGGCCGATCCGGTCGGCCAACCGGCCCAGCGGCAGGGCCAGCAGCAGGTACGCGGCGTTGGTGCCGATGGCCAGTAGCGGAAAGAACAGTGCCGCGAAGTCGTCGCGCCGCTGCAACGACAGGTACAGGAAGCCGTCCCCGACAGTCAACATGCCCAGCAGCGCGGCGGCGATCAGTGGCCGACGCAGGCGCGCACCGGACAGCTCCGTCAGCAGCTGGCGAAACGCCATCCGGCGACCCGACGCAGCGGTGCGCCGGTCGGGCACGAACAGCCCTATGATGGCCACGCCGATGACCGCGAACGCGATCGACACCACGAACACCGAGCTGTACCCGCCGGGCACGGCCAGCAGCAACGCGAAGGCGATCAACGGTCCGGCCGCGGCGCCCACGGTGTCCAGGGTGCGGTGCACGCCGAAGGCCCGGCCGAGCACGGCCGGGTCGGAGGCGTCGGCGATGAGCGCGTCGCGCGGCGCGGTACGCAGCCCCTTGCCCAGCCGGTCCGCGGTGATTACGGCGGTGATCGCGGCGAGGCCGTGTGCCGGAAGCAACGCAACCCGGCTGACCGCCGACGCGGCGTACCCGACGGTCGCGACCCATTTGGGCCGGCCACGGTCGCCTGCGTACCCACCGGCGATCCGGACCAGCGCGCTGACCCCTTGGTACAACCCGTCGACGAAGCCGTACACGAAGAGCGTCAGGCCCACCTCGGCGGTCAGGTACAGCGGCAGCACGGCGTTGACCATCTCCGATGAGATGTCGGTGAACAGGCTGACCATGCCGAGAGCCACGACGGTACCGGCGACGCGGGGCAGTCGTGTCCGCGCGGCCCTTTCCGCCTGCGCGGCGGGGCGGTCGCGAAGCGACACGTACACGCGCTCGCTCCTTCCCGGGATCCCGACGGTCGTTGTACGACCCGCCGGTGTGTGGCACACTACCGGCCGTTAACGGTCCGTCCTATGCTGCTGACCGGAGCCTGACCGAAGGGACCGAACATGCATCCTGAGCGGCAGAATTCGGCTGACAACGGGGTACGGGTGGCGGCCACCGCGGACGTTGACGAGCGGGCCAGCATCGGCGCCGGTACCTCGATCTGGCACCTGGCCCAGGTGCGTGAGAACGCAACGGTCGGCCGCAATTGCACCATCGGGCGCGGAGCCTACATCGGGCCGGGAGTGCGGTTGGGTGACAACTGCAAGCTGCAGAACCACGCCCTCGTCTACGAGCCGGCGCAGCTCGCCGACGGTGTGTTCATCGGGCCGGCGGCCGTGCTGACCAACGACGAGTACCCGCGCGCGGTCACGCCCGAGGGGCGACTGAAGACCGGCGCCGACTGGCACGCGGTCGGCGTGACGGTCGGCGAGGGTGCCTCGATCGGTGCGCGGGCGGTGTGCGTGGCGCCGGTACGGATCGGGCGCTGGGCACTGGTGGCGGCCGGCGCAATCGTCACCAAGGACGTTGCCGACTTCGCGCTCGTGGTCGGCGTGCCGGCCCGCCGGGTCGGCTGGGTCGGCCGCGCAGGCGTGCCGCTCAAGCCCGTCGCCGGCGACCGCTTCGTCTGCCCGGAGACGGGCTCGGCGTATGTCGAGCGGGACGGCCTGCTGACCGAGGCGGGTCAGTAGGCGCCGGCGCTGCGCCATATCACGAGGAACGTGCGCGCGAGGATCGCCAGGTCCACCGACAACGACCAGTTCTCCACGTACTGCAGGTCCAGCCGGATCGACTCGTCCCAAGACAGGTCGGAGCGGCCGGACACCTGCCACAGGCCGGTCAGGCCGGGCTTGACGACCAGCCGGCGGCGCATGTCGAACGGGTACTCGGCGGCCTCGGCCGGCAGCGGTGGTCGGGGACCGACCAGCGACATGCTGCCCCGTACCACGTTGAACAGCTGGGGGATCTCGTCGAGGGAAAGCTTGCGCAGCCACCGCCCGACAGGGGTGACGCGCGGGTCGTTGCGCATCTTGAACAGCGTGCCGCCGGTCTCGTTGAGGTGGCGCAGTTCCGCCAGCCGAGCTTCGGCGTTCGCGTACATCGTGCGGAACTTGTACATGACGAACTGCTCGCCGTGACGGCCTACCCGTACCTGCCGGAAGATTACCGGACCGCGCCCGCCCGGGGTGCACCTGATGAGCAGGGCGATCACCGCCAGCAGCGGTGACAGCACGAGCAGCCCGGCCAGCGCGGCGACCCGGTCGAAGACCTCTTTGAAGATGCGGCCTGTGCCCTTGAGCCTCGGGTGTTCGACGTGCATCAGCGGCAGGCCGTCCACGGGGCGGATCGTGGTACGGTCGCCCGCCACGTCGACCAGCGTGCTCGCCACGATCAGGTCGATTTCGTCGCGCTCCAGCTTCCAGGCCAGCCGGCGCAGTGCCGAACCGTCCAGTTCCGGGCAGGACAGCACGATCACCGTGTCGGCCTCGGCGCGCTGCACGGCACTGGCGACATCGCCGAAGCTGCCGTAGATCGGCGGCAGCCCGGGCAGGCGGTCCGGGACGATGCGGCCCGTCATGGGTACCTGTGGCAGGCAGACCCCCACTACGCCCATGCCGTGGTACCGCTCGCGGCTCAGCCGCTGGTTGGTCTGGTAAACGGCCTGCTGGTGCCCGACAAGGATCACCCGACGCAGCCGGTCGCCCCGTGCCCAGGTGCGGTGGAGCCGTTTCCGCATCGCGTACCGGAAGCACAGCCCGAGCGCCGTGGCCAGTGGTATGGCCACGACTACGTAGCCGCGCGCCAGCCGGAGGTCGAATGCGAAGGAAATTACGGCCAGCGCGGCGGTAAGACCGACTCCGGCGCGGAAAACCCGTTCGTATTCGTCCGTTCCTACGAACAGGTACCGTACCTCGAACGCCCGGTTAATTGTCAGGCTAATAAGCCAGACAAATGGCAGAGCGACCGTCAACCAAAGGTAGTACTGGTTGTACGATTGGCTGGCGGTGTTGCCGAAACGGATGAGCAAGGCGCTCCCCGCCGCAGCTATTCCGATCACGAAGTCCAGCACCACCAGGACCCGTGCGTAGCGGGCTTCCCAACCGTTGCGGACGACGCCGGCCGAGTTGGGTAGATCCAACCGTTCGAGCGGGGTGGTGATCGCACTGCCGATGCCCACACCGGGGAGGGTGTGGGACGTAGAGACCGCTTCAGCTGCCGGCACGGTCGCCTCCGTTAGCACCCGTTGCATTTGTGGCCAGACGGGCTTCGTCGATCAGCGGATGGTGGTCAACGAAGTCCCCAGAAGAGATTGCGGCCTACGGCGGACTTTCGCCAGAGGTTGAGCTATGCGATTGGACTACAGTCGCGTTGCTGACACGGAAATTCTGCCCATTCGGACCTGTGCCATGGATGCAGTTATACCGCATCCTTGGCCCGGTTCGGCCGCAACCGCCACCGACTCGGCGCGGCGCGGAAACCGCTCCGGGCCGCTCGCGAGTATCCGGGCGGCGGAAGGGTAAGCCTCCGGGTATGCGCATCGGAATCATCGGTACCGGGAACATAGGCTCGACCCTGGCCACGAAGCTGGTCGGCGTCGGCCATCACGTGGCCCTGGCCAACTCCCACGGACCGCGGACGCTCGCCGGGCTGGCCGACCGGCTAGGCCATCGCGCACACGCGGCCACGGTGCCGGAGGCCGCGAGGTACGGCGAGGTCGCCATCCTGGCCCTGCCCTTCGGCCGGTACCGGGACCTGCCCGCCGCGGAGCTCGCCGGCCGGGTGGTGGTCGACTGCACGAACTACTTCCCGGAGCGCGACGGCCAGGTCGCCGAACTGGACGAGGACCGGACCACCTCGAGCGAGCTGGTCGCCTCGCACCTGAACGGGGCGCGGGTCGTCAAGGCGTTCAACACGATGTCCGCCGAGCACCTCGACGACTACGCACACTGCAACGGCGCGCCGATGCAGTACGGGATGCCGGTGTCCAGCGACGACGACGAGGCCAAGCGGACGGTCATGGACCTGGTGGAGGAGCTGTGCTTCGACCCGGTCGACGCGGGCGACCTCGCCCACGGCGGCCGCAGGCAGCAGCCCGGCGGCGAGACCTTCCTGGCCGACCTGCCCGCCGACGAGCTGCGCGCCCGGCTCGGTACGCCGTTCTGATCCCCGTCCGCCGCACCGCTGCGGGTTCAACGTTGCCGGTTCACCGCTGCGCGACGAATGACGCGGTCTCCCGGTCGGCCGGAAAGAACGACTCGATCGCGAGCTCCGCCAGGGTCACGTCCAGCGGGGTACCGAAGACCGCCGTGGTGCTGAAGAAGGACAGCTCGCGGTCCTCCCACCGGTACCGCAGCGGCACCACGAGCAGGTCCACCTCTGACATGGCCCCGTCCCCGGCCCGGCCGCCCGGGTACCCGGACAGCTCCTCGTGCAGCGCTTCGAGGTACGGGTCGGCCGTGGCCGTGGCCTGCCGGCGCAGCCGGTCGAGAAGGTGTGCCCGCCACTGCGCCAGGTTCGCGATCCGCGGCGCCATCCCGTCCGGGTGCAGGCTCAGCC
>JBPYFB010000631.1:0-25935 GCA_051986465.1 Rugosimonospora sp. | reverse complement strand
CCGGTCCATGTCGCGGGCCACGTTCGTGGAGGTGATGTACGGCAACATGGGTGCGGTACGCGAGGTGGCGCACTGCTCCGCGATCTCCCGTGCCTGTACCGCGCGCGCCTCGACATCCGCCGCGTCCTTCGGGTACGGCGGCGGGATCAGCGTGGCCGCCTGATCCGGACGCAGGTCGCAGGTGACCGGGGTACTGCGGCCGATACCGCGCGGGTCGAACTCGATGAGGTCGTACCGCTCCCGCACGCTCGCCGGAAGCCCCAGCGACACCAGTGTCAGCGGTAGCGCCGCCTGCGCGTCGCCGCCCCGCCGCGGCCAACGACGGCGATCCGGCCACCAAGGCAACCGCGGCCATCCCGGCCAAGACCAGCCGCTTCGGTACGCGCACGCGCCCAACGAACACACTCATCGCAGCAACCTTTCTCCTCGACGAACTCGGTCCTATCCAGACAGCGAACGAGGTCGCCCCGAACCGACATCCAGCGGCGAGCGATTTTCGACGCCGTTGCTGCGCGAGAAAGATTGGCTTGATTGCGGGCCGGCAGGAGTTACAGAGTGTGGTCCAACTCCGCGAACAGGGCGTCCGGCACGGTGCGGTGGTATTGCCGCGCCAGCGCGATCCAGTAGCGACGGCCGAGTCGCCATGCCGTGCGCAGGGCGTCGCGCAACTCGTCGGGCTCGGCGGCGGCTGTGCTCCGGCAAAGCTCCGCGACCACGTCCGATGGCAGATCCGTTTCCGCGCGCCGCGACGGGGTCAGCCAGTGCTCGGTACTGCCCTCGGCCAGCCGGGCAATCCACAGCAGGTGCCGGTGGGCGTGGCCCAGGGCGTCCCATGCTCGCAGCAGCTCACCACGGGCGGCGACGTGATGCGTGAGCACGAGCCAGTTGGCGAAGCGGCCGCACAGTGCCTCGATGTCCTCGGCGGTACCCGGGACCGGTGGTCGGTCGGCGAGCGAGTCCAGGGCCGGGCGCAACAGTCCGCTGCGGTCCAGCACGATCATCTGGTCCGTCGCCGCGCCGCGCACCGGCCAGGTCCGCACCGTCGGGATGTCGTCGGTCGTGGCGAAGTGGAACTCGCCGCGGACCAGGCCGGCAAAGAAGGCCACGTCGGTGCCGAACTCGTTGTGCACCAGGTGGTTGACCGGCCCGAGCTGATCGCACCACTGCCGGGCGTCGACCTGGCCCTGCCATTGCGGCAGGAAGAACAGCCAGAACTCCACGTCGCTGTGCGCGTCGGCCTCGCCGCTGGCGAACGAGCCGTACATCAGCGCGGCGTCCAGGCGTTCGTCCGCGCGGCACGCCTCGCGGACCTTGTCGATCAGCCGTTGCTGGATGAGCACCCGGGTAAACCTACCCGAAGCATCACCGAACGCGGTGCGAGCCACGGCAAGCCGCTGACCTGGGGCTGGTTTCGCCTTTGCGCACCTCGGGAACCCGGCTGCGTGGCCCCATACGGCGAGCGGGACTTGTCCGGGCGTGCCGGCCAACCCGACGAGGAATGGATCGGCGAGGGTACCGGCGGCGCCGGTGAGCCACCCGCTACCCGTTCGTACAAGGGTCGGCGCCACCGGGGTGCCCGGTGGTTCGCGGCGGCGATGGTGCTTCTTCTGCTCTCCTGCTCCGGTCTCGCCGTCGGGGTCTACTACTTCGACAGCGTTCCCACGCCTCAGGAGCTGCAACTGCCCGAGGCCACCACCGTCTACTACGCCGACGGCAAAACGGTGATGGCGACGTTGGGCAGCGAGAACCGGACCATCCTCAGCTACAGCCAGATGCTCGACGTGGTGAAGCAGAGCATTGTCGCCGCCGAGGACCAGACCTTCTGGACCAACCGCGGGGTGGACCTGCGGGCCGTGCTGCGGGCCGCGTGGAACAACGTCACCGGTGGCCACACCCAGGGCGCTTCCACCATCAGCCAGCAGTACGTGCGCATCGCCGCCGATCTCAAGGGCGTGACCTACTCACGCAAGCTGCGCGAGGCGGTGATGGCGTGGAAGCTCGATGACAAATACTCCAAGGAGCAGATCCTGGAGTTCTATCTCAACACCGTACCGTTCGGCCGTGGCGCGTACGGGATCGAGGCGGCGGCGCACGCGTACTTCGGCAAATCCGCAAGCCGTGAAGCACCGCGGGAGCAACAGATCACGCTCGCCGAGGCGATGGTGCTCGTGTCGATGGTCAAGCAGCCCGAGCCGGATCCGGACAACCCCTCAGGACACCCCGGATACGACCCGAAGCGCGGACCGGTGGCGCTCGCCAACTCCAAGGCCCGCTGGGCGTACGTACGCGACGGCTTGGTCAAGCTGCACTATCTGACGCAGGCACAGGCGGACAGCCTCACGTATCCCGATACGGTGATCGACGACAATCCGCACGCGCGCGAGTCGGGGCTCGATCGCCCCACCGGTCAGGTCGTCAACCACGTACTGAGCGAACTGCGCCAGACCGATCCGTTCAAGGGCAAGGCACCGGACTACATTCGCGACGGCGGCTTCCAGATCGTCAGCACCATCGACAAGGGCGTACAGGACGCGGCCGAGGCGGCGGCGGACATCCGGCGACCGACCGCGCCGGCGGCGGTACGCCAGCAGCCCGCCGACTGGCAGGCCGCACTCGTCTCCGTCGAGCCGGGTACCGGCCGGGTCCTCGCCTACTACGGTGGCACCAGCGGCACCGGTACCGACTACGCCGGCTGGTACTACGACGATGCCGGCGACCCGCACGGCTTCGGAGAGCACCCGCCCGGCTCGTCATTCAAGGTGTACGACCTCGCGGAAGCCTTGCGCCAGAAGGTTTCGCTGAAGTCGCATTGGGACAGTCCGGCGGTGAAGCAGTTCCCGAACAGCGGGCGGGTCAACGGGTCGCCGGCCGGCCCGGTACGCAACTCCAGCAGCGCTTCGTGCCAGCCCGACTGCACCCTGGTACAGGCGACGGTCGCGTCGCTCAACGTCACCTTCTTCGACCTCACCGAGCACCTCGGTACCGGCAACGTCATCGAGATGGCACGCAAGGCCGGGGTGGACGCGATGTGGGCCAACGATCCGGGGCAGCCGCAGCCGGTACGGGTCGACCTGCGCGGCCATACCGGCGCGGAGGTCGCCAGTCACTTCTCGACCGAGGTCGGCATCGGCCAGTACGGGATCACCGCGCTCGACCACGCGAACGGCATGGCCACCTTCGCCGCCGGGGGCAGCCGGGCCGACGCGCACTTCGTACGCTCGGTCACCCGCCGCGGCGACCAGGTCTACGGCGAGAAGCTCACCCGTACCGACGTGGGGCTGAACAAGGAACAGGTCGACGAACTGGACTGGACGCTTGCCCAGGTGGCCGCCGCGAAGCTGAACAACGGCTGGGACGCGGCCGGCAAGACCGGCACCTGGCAGCAGGGCAACACCACCGACAGCGCGCACACGTGGATGGTCGGGTACACCCGGGCGCTGGCGGCCGCGGTGTGGCTCGGTACGACCGACGGCAAGGCGTTGGTCACCAGTAGCGGTTCGCACAGCGTCTTCGCCGCCAACTTCGCCGCGCCGATCTGGCGCCAGTTCATGGTGCGGGCGACCGAGGCGCTCAAGCCGAACCCCAACCTCAAGCACTTCGATCAGCCCACGTTCCCCAACGAAAGCCCGTCGGCGGCGGTCCCCTCGGCGGCACCGTCCCGCCCCCGGCCAACGCCGAGCAGCCATCCCCACCCGACGCCGGTACCGTCAACCCCACGGCCGACCTGCCAGCCCGGGTCCTGCCGGTCGCCGAATGCGAACTCCTCGCGCGCCCAACTCCGGCCGTAAAGCCAGAGCCGGATCGCCAGGGCTAGCCGGGTTGCTCGACCAGGCGGCGGTGCAGCTCGAGGGTGAGCGCGTGGATGGCCTTGGTAATCTCCGTGTTCGTCTTGAGTTCGAGCTCCTGCTCGGAGAAGTCGTGGTCGGCCTTGGCTTGTTGGAAGGCCGCCTGGCGGTTCTGCCCGATCATCACGAAGGTCGAGAGGAAGATTGCTTCAAGCGAAACGACCAGGGTGAGCTTCGGCCACGGGTCGGATTCGAGGAACAGCATCCAGACCGCGAACAGGACCGCGTGGATGTAGACAAAACGCATGGAGCCGGCGAAGGCCGTGATGGCGTCCGCGATGCGCAGCTGCAGGTTGGCGGCTCGTTGCGCCTGATGGGCGAGGACTACGGGGTGGTGTTGGCCCCGCGCGACTGTGGGGTTCACGGCAAGCCTCCGCAACTGGTCGGGCCGGAGTGTTCTCCGGGCGCATCTATGGCAGCACAAGAGGTATGGACGGCGGTACCCGGCTCGGGCAGGATGCTCCGTAATACTGGCGCAAGGAGGGCTGCCATGAGCGTCACCGCAGATCCGAGCAGCACGCCGCAGGACCAACGGCTCAACATCACGGGTGTACTCACCATGCTCGCCAGGCTCACCTGGCAATCGCTGCTCGCGGCCGGCGCGGTCGCCGTCGTCCTGGGCATCATCGCACTGGCCTGGACCGGTGCCACGCTCGTGGTCGCCGGTGCCGTATTCGGCATCTACCTGTTGCTCAGCGGCGTGCTCCAGTTGGCCGCCGCCTTCGCGCCCCACGTACCGGGACAGCTACGCGTCCTCGGCGTGCTCAGTGGAGCATTGAGTGTCCTGCTCGGCCTGCTCTGCTTCCGCGGCCCGGCACAGTCGATCCTGCTGCTCGCACTGTGGATCGGCTTCGGCTGGCTGCTGCGCGGCATCATGACGACCACGATGGCGCTGTCCAGCCCCGACCTGCCCGCCCGCGGCTGGCAGGCGCTCCTGGGCGGCATCACCGTCATCGCCGGCATCGTGCTGATCGTCTCACCGTTCTCCTCGATCGCGACGCTCACGGTGGTCGCGGGAATCTGGCTGCTCGCGCTGGGCGCCGTCGAGATCGTGCACGCCATCCAGCTCCGCGGGCAGTTGAACCGGATCACCTCCGCACAGCCCTGAGGAGCCGCGGCACCACCCACAACTAAGCTCGGCACATGCTCGAGTCTCAGCGCGAACGTGTCCCGCTCAACGACGGCGGCGAGCGGGACACCGCAATGGCGTTTCTGTCCTTCGCCCGGTCCTGTGTGCTGAAGAAGCTCGACGGGCTGGACGAGGAGCAGTTGCGCCGCCGCCTGGTCGTGTCCGATACGACGCTACTGGGGCTCGTTGCGCACCTGACCGACGCCGAGCGGTACTGGTTCGGATACACGGTGGCCGGCGATCCCCGGTACGCCGATGTCGACTTCGGCATGGTGGTCGCCGCGGACCGGTCCGCGGATCAGGTCATCGCCGACTACCAGGCGGCGATCGCCGAGAGCAACGCGTACATCGGCGCGGCCGGCGGTCTCGATGCGCGCTCCGCGCACCCGGTGGCCGGCGAGCCTCGCACGCTTCGCTGGGTACTCGCCCACGTGACGAGTGAAACCGTCCGCCACGCTGGGCACGCGGACATCCTGCGGGAACTCATCGATGGCGTGACCGGCCGCTGATTGGGGACGTGCCGCGGCAGAGGTCCAGCCCGCGCCGGAATATCTGCCTGCGCAGACAACTTATGCGCTGTGTGCCGCGCGGGAGGGACCCGACCGGCAGGGAGGTGGGACAGATGGCGTTCGAGGTCGGGATCATGACCTTTGGCGAGGTCACCAAGGATCCCGTGACAGGGCGGCTACCCTCACCCCGGCAGCGCGCGCGGGAGACGATCGAGCAGGCGAAGGTCGCCGACGAGGTGGGCCTGGACGTGTTCGGCGTCGGGGAGCACCACCGCTCCGACTTCGTCGGGTCGGCACCGACGATCCTGTTGGCGGCCGCGGCCGAGGCGACCGAGCGCATCCGCCTGACGAGCTCGGTCACCGTGCTCAGCTCCGAGGACCCGGTGCGCGTCTGGGAACAGTTCGCGACGCTCGACCTGCTCTCGGCCGGCCGGGCCGAGATTATCGCGGGCCGGGGCTCCTACACCGAGTCCTTCCCGCTGTTCGGGTACGACCTGCGGGACTACGCAGATCTCTTCCGCGAGAAGCTTGAGCTGCTGCTCAAAATCCGCGAGCAGAACCCGCTCACCTGGTCCGGGCGGTTCCGCGCCCCCTTGGTCAACGCCGACATCGCGCCGCGCGCGGATGGCGATACCATCCCGATCTGGGTGGGGGTCGGCGGCTCGCCGGCCTCCGCGATCAGCACCGGCCGGCTCGGCCTGCCGATGGCGCTGGCGCTCCTGCTGGGACCGGTGACCTTCCACGAGCAGACAGTCGAGCTGTACCGCGCCGCCGCGGAGCAGGCCGGGCACGATCCGGCCACGCTGCCCATCAGCATCAATGCCCACGGGTTCGTCGGGTCTACCAGCCAGGAGGCACGGGAGACGATGTACCCCTACTTCGCGCGCGGGATGGCGGAGAACAACCACCAGCGTGGTGCGGGCTTTCTGATCCCCCGGCCCGCGTTCGACGCGCAGGCCTCGCCGAGATCCGGCTTGCTGGTGGGCAGCCCGCAGGAGGTCATCGACAAACTGCTCACCTATCGCGAGCTGTACGGCGTCAACCGCGCCATCATCCAGATGGGTTTCGGCGGGGTACCTCAGAAGGAGCACCTCAAGGCGATCGAGCTGCTCGGTACCGAAGTCGCGCCGGTCGTACGCCGGGAAGCCGCCGCCGTCTTGGAGCGCACGCCATGACAACCACGGAGTTGGCCACCGGTACCGCTGCGGTCACCCCGATGGCTGAGCGGGCGTTGCGAGTCGTGGTCGTCAACGGCAGCCCGAATCGCCCGTCCAAGACGATGGGCCTCGTTGACGTCGTGCTCGATACGTTGGCGGGCATGCTCCCCGTCGAGTCGTCCCGGATCGACGTGTACCGGCTCGGTCCGGGGTTCACCGGGGCACTCGAACGCGACGACGTCACTCCTGACGTCGAGGCCGCCCTCAACCTGGCCGAGAGCGCCGACCTGCTGATCGCGGCGATACCGGTGTACCGGGGTTCCTACCCGGGAATGTTCAAGCACTTCTTCGATCTCGTCGACCAGTACGCGCTCGCCAACAAGCTCGTCCTGCTCGTCGCGACCGGGGGCGGCGATCACCACGCGCTCGTGCTGGAGCATGCCCTGCGGCCGCTGTTCGGCTTCTTCCAGGCGCTGACCGTACCCGTCGCGATCTTCGCCTCGGCCGGCGACTTCGACGGAACCACCTTGCTCAACCCGCGGGTCTACGGCCGGATCCAGATGGCCCTGACCGACGTGAAGGACCTGCTGTCGCCCGAGCGGCGGGCGATCCTTCACCAGCGCGCAACGGATTGACGAGAGTGCGAGCGGGGCGCCCGGGTGATCCGGGCGCCCCGCTCAGGTCATGTCTGGTGGTCAGTGGTTGCCGTGCGCTCCGGGTGCGGCGCTGCCTTGGTAGCTGCCGAGATCCGAGACCAGCTTGGTGAGCTCGGCGTCGCCGTCGTAGCGGCGCTGGTGCAGTGCGGCGATCTTCGCGGCCATGTCCGGGTCGTCGTCGTCGACCACATCGTAGGAGACGAACTTGTCGCCCACCGGGAGCCCGATCATGTCGGTGTGGTGGTGCGACGGGTGCATGAGGTATTCCCAGTACCCGTCCAGGTCTTCGATCACGTAGGTCGCGGCGATCTCGTACTCGCCGCCGATGTCATGGCCGACGATGAACGCCTTCACCGACGGGACCATCCGCCCCTGGTTGCGCAGGCTCTCCACCACCTCCTTCTGCTTCTCTGGCGGCACACCCGGCTTGAAGGTCATCCGCGTGCTGTGGTAGATCATCGACTTTCTCCTTTCCCGTCCGGTACGGCACTCGCCACACCGGCATTTCGAATGGCCAACCACTCGCCGTTGAGTGGATGCGACAAAGGGTGGATACGACCAAGGAATGTGCGGACTCGCCGTTCTAGGCCGACCGGCTCGCGGTGGGGGTCATGGCTGTGGTGAGCCAGTCCAGGACGACACCGTTCATCAGGACCGAGGCGCCGGGGTGGGAGTGGTTAGCGGCCGATTCCTCTGGGGTGAACGGTCGCAGGGTGGCCCGCTCACCCAGCGCCTCGGCGAGCTTCTCGGCCTGCCCGGGGTTGAAGTGGTCGGCGCTGGTCGAGCAGACGAGTACCGGGCAGGTGATCCTGTCGGTGAGACCGTCCAATGTGTACGGACGCGTCCGCTGGAAGAACTCGTACGGGCTGGCCACCCGGAAGTTCCACAGGCCCTGCCCGATGTACCAGCGCAGCCCGTTGTTGTCGGCCATCGCGCGACGGATCGCGGTGTCGAACCCGTCGGCGTCCCCGGCATCCAGCAGAGTTCGCGACTCGGGGGTGAGCAACTCCAACACCGACTGGTACCCGTCGTACATGCCATCGATGACGACCACCGCCCGGATACGCGGTTCGAACGCGGCGGCGCGCGGAGCCAGGTACCCGCCGAAGGACACCCCCAGCAGGCCGAGAGCCGACGCGTCGATCTCCGGTACGCGCCGGCAGTACTCGACGACCGGAGTGACCACGGCCTCCCAGTCGTGGCGGAACCCGAGCCCCTGCCCGCGAACCACACTCGGCTGCCCGGGCCCCTCGAAGGTCAGCACATTGAAGCCGCGCTGCAGTGCGGCGAACCCGCACATGTGCAGCATCTCCTCTTGGGTACCGTCGAACCCGTTGAACATCAACACGGTCGGGCGCGGCGCGCCGCCGCGACCGGCCCGGTAGAAGACCCCCGGCACGGTGAACCCATCGGCCTGGATACTGACCCGCTCACCCGGCGGATCGAGCTCGGCGATCGCCCGGTCGAACTGTTCGGTAGCGGCCGCCCAGGTCTGCTCGATCCGCGGATCAGCGGGGTCACCGTGCAGGAAGAAGTCCGCCGCCCGGTAGTACGAAGCGGCGCGGAAAGCCCGATCCCGCCGAGTCGCCGAGGATGTGGACTCGTCGTCCCATCCCTCGGTCGCGACCCGCTCGGCGAGAGCGCGGAACTCCGCGTACCAACTCTCGAAGTCGCCGGGCGCGAGCCGGCCGGCCAGGTCCAGCATTTCGGCGACGTCGGCGCCCCGATACGGCGCGGTGCCGAGCCAGCGAAGCAGATTGAAGTTGAACGTGGGGTCCGGGCTGAGGTTCATACCCACAGCCTTCCCGGCCGGCCGAGGGCGGACATCCCACAAATGACGCGGCGTCATCCATCAGCGGTTGTCGATACATGTACCTCGCGGGCAATCTCCACGCGGCTGTGCAGCTCAAGCTTGGTGAGTACGCGGGAGACGTGCGTCTGGACCGTACGTCGCGACAGGAACATGTTCGAGGCAATGTCCGTTGTCGACCGCCCCTCGGCGATCAGCAAGGCGACTTTGCGCTCGGTGTCGGTCAGTGCCGCCCAACCGCTGACGGCACGCGGCGTCCGGGCGCCGTGCACGCCACGCCGGATGCCCCGCCGCCGCAACCGGGCGCCGGTGCGGCGGATGTCCCACGCCGCGCTGAACCCGGCGTACAACTCGATCGCCTCGTTCAGCGCGAGCCGGCACGCCGCGGCGTCCCGGCTGGCGAGCACCACCGCGAGATCCTCCAGCGCGCCCGCCAGGTCGACGGCCGGACCAGCCGCGCGGTAGTGGTCTACGGCCGCGCGTAGCAGCGCCGGATCATCGCCGAACAATCCTTCGCAGCGCAGCCGGGCAGCATCCGCGCGCAACGGCTCCGCCTCCATGGCGGCCTCCAGCCGGCTCGCCTCCACCGCACCGCGGGCCGCCGCGCGGTCACCGGCGGCGAGCGAGACCCGCACCAGGTCGGGCAGCCACTGGTGGATCAGCGTCATCTCGCCCGGACGCCGGTCCAGGATTTCCCCGAAGGTGGACACGGCGAGACGTAGCGCGCCGTCCCGCTCGGCGGCGAACGCCCGTGCGGCCAGCAGAAAATCGCGGTTCTCCCGGTCCGCGATGGTCTCCATCGGGAACGCCGACCCGGCCTCGAAATGCTCGGACGCGGTGGCCGGATCGTCGCGCCGGACGGCGAGAAGGGCGGCCACGCCGTGCCACAGAACCGTGGGTCCCCGCTCGCGCAGCCCCGCGTACGTGATCCCGGGCCCGTCCGCGTCGACCGAGCTCAGCTCCGCGATCGCGTCGTCCCACCGTCCCGTCCAGTACAGCAGGACCGCGGCCGTCACCCCGGTCGCCGTACCTATCGCGTTGCCCGGCTCGCGGGCGACCTCGCGGGTCTGCCGCACCGCATCCTCGGCATCCGCCCACCGGCACAGGTTCTGCAGCGTGAACACCCGGGCGTGCAAGGCGTACATCCGCACGTCGGCATGGTCCGGCTCCTCGCCGAGTACCCGAAGTGCCCGGTCCACCCGCTCCAGCGCGGATCCGTGCTGCCGCCGGATCGACTCGGTCATCCACTGACCCGTCAGCGCGTACCCGATCGCGTACGCGTCGCCGGACAACTCGGCCGCGCGCAGCGCCTCGACGGCCGCGGCATCGGCCGCTGCCAGGTCACCCCGGCTGGCGCGCAGCGCCATCGCCGACGATGCCCGCAGCCGAGGATGCCAGGAGCCGAGTTGCTCGGGTCGCGCAAAGACGTCCCGCAGCGCCTCGAGGGCCTCATCGGTATGGCCACCACCGATGAGCGCGCGGGTGAGCACCCAGTACATTTCGCCGCGCTCCTCCGGCTCGGTCAACACCGCGATCGCCCGCCGGGCATGCGAGGCGGCCTCCTCGTGGTGCCCCATCCCGAGCAGGATCCGGGCCAGCGCGGCGAGTACCGGAGCCTGGTCCGCGGCCGGCGGCGCCCGGCGCAGCTCCCGACGCAACAGCGTCGCGGCGACATCGGGAGCGCGGGCGGCGACCGCGTCCGCCGCCGCCAGCAGCCAGCCGCGGACCCACCGGTCGCCCACCTGATCCGCGGCGAGCAGTTGCTGCGCGACCGTCATGGGGTCGCTGTCCGCGTCCGCGAGCACCCGCGCCGCGTCGAGATGCAGAGCCGCGCGTACGGGGACCGGAAGGCGCTCGTACAGCGCCTGCCGGAGCAGCGGATGCCGGAACGCCATCCGCGACCCCGAACGCACCAGGATCCCCGCCGCGACCGCGTCCCCCAGGCCGTTCGACAGTACCGGCACCGGCTCCCGGACCAGCGTGGCCAGCTCGGTCACGGTGAACTCCTGGCCGAGCATCGCGGCGGCGTCGAGCGTCTGTACAGCCAGATCGGGCATGAAGCTCAGCCGCCCGCTCAGCGCGTCGGCGAGGGACACCGGTACCCGGTCAGCGTCGTCATCGGACAAGTCGGCGACGCCGCCGCGTACCCGGATCATCTGCTCCCGAAGCAGCGCCTCGACCAGCTCCCGCAGGTGTAGCGGATTGCCCATCGCGGCAGCCACCCACCGGGTGAGGTTGCGGCCAGGCCGGTCGCCCACCAGCGCGGCCACCAGCATGGTCGCGTCGGCGTCGGTGAGCGGTTCGAGCGCGATCACGGTGTGCTGGCGCCGACTGACCACGGTGCGGACATTGACCATCTCAGGTCGGCGTGGGACCGGACCGCACACCCCCACCAGCAGCAGCGGCATCTGCTCGACGGCCAGGCACAGGCGCTGCCAGACCGTCACCGACGCCGGATCCGCCCACTGCAGGTCGTCGATGACCAGCACGGTGGGTGCCGCGGTGCACAATTCGTCCACCAAGGCGACCAGCATCTCGGCCGCCGCGGCGTAAACCACGTCGAAGTCGCGGAAGAGTCCCAGGCCGCGGCCGAACAGGAACTCCGCGATCTCAGCGCGCCGCCGGTCGGCCGAGCGCGCCCGGATGCCCAGGCAACTCGTCATGACCCCGAGCGGCGAGCGCTGCGACAACTGGTCCGCGGTACCCCACAACACGTCACAACCGAGGTCGCCGGCTGCGGCGATACCCGCCTCGACGAGTGCGGACTTGCCTACCCCCGGTTCGCCCTCGACCCAGACCGCCGAACCCCGCCCACGCGCCAACTCACTGACGGCGGTGGACAGCAGCCCAAGCTCTCGGTCGCGCCCCACGAGGCGGTCCGGATTCAGTAGTTGTGCCGTGGTCCAGCCCCCGAGTCCGTATAGTTACCTGCACAGGCAACTATAGTCGCCCTTGGGCTCGCGATCATCGATACAATGCGTCATGGCCACAGAGCGGCTGCGACCGCTGGAGGACGAGGCCTGGCGAGGGCTTCTGGTTACCCACGACAGGATCTGGCGTTCGATCCAGGACGGGCTCGCCCCACTGAACGTGAGCATGGCTGAGTACAGCGTGCTCGCTCTTCTCGGTGAGGCCGGCGCGAAGGGCACGCGGATGTCCGACCTGGCCGAGCGCCGGCTGATGTCTACGGGTGGGTTCACCCGCCTCGCCGACCGGCTGGAGCGTCGCGGGCTCATCGAGCGGCGGCAATCCGCCATCGACGGCTCGTCGGCGACGATAATCAATACGCCATCGACCATCGGAGTTGCCGCGCCGCCGCGCTTTTCGCTATGTTCACGCCCGATCATCAAGAATCGATTGCCCGGAGGTAGCGGTGAAGGTGCCGGTGATGGCGCACCTGGTCGTCTCGATAGCTCTGGGGCTGGCGCTGACACTCGGCGGTCTCGCGTTGGGCGGACCGCTCCTGGCGGTGGCGGGGTTCGTGCTGTGGCTCCTGCTTGAGCAACTGATCAGGGCGATGCTCCCGGTCTCCATCTATCCTTCCGTAGCGGATTCGCAGCCGACGTCGTCCGTGTATCGGGGCTGGGCGGCGAAGCTGGCCGGTGGACTGGGCTTCGCGAAGGCGCGGACGGTACAGGCGGACGCGGCCCGCTTCCGGAACGGGGTACGGCTGCGCATGCTCTCGTCGGGGATACGCGACGGCAGCCAGACCCTCGGCTACCTGTTGCTCCAGCAGTCGTCCAACGGCCAGATAGCTCTTGCCTGGCGTGGTCGTGGTCGGGGGCAACACGTACAACCTATCGACGCCCGCGCGGTCACCGTCCATCAGGAACGCAAGCAGCGCAACGGTGTGCAGGCCCGGGCGGGCTTCGTCGTGTCGGTAGAACTCGGCGGGGACTCGTACTGGCTGCGCACCCACGATGCCGCACTGCTGCGACTGCTGTTCGGCGATGCGGTCGAGGTCGCCCGGCCGGTGGCCTAACGAGGTTCGGACGCGATACCGGATGCGGGCCTTGTCACGAACGCGGCCACGATCGCGCATGTGACGGACGGCAGCAGGAGGACCCCGATCGTCAGCAGCCCGAGCAGCGTTGCGAGCCCAAGCACAACGGCGCTCGCGACCAACGCCGGTCGCGACGACCAGCCCGCAATCGCCGCGACCAAGGGCACCAGGCCGATCGCGATGAGCCCGAGGTACCACCAGGCCGGGGAGTTGCCGTCGTTGCGCACCAGCGCCAGGTACACCACCACGTAAGCGCCTGCCCAGGCCGTTGCCCCGGACGCCAACCATCTGGCCCGCATACCGCCGATTATCGAACACCGCGGATCGTCCCGGCCCGCGGGTCCCCCGCCAGAACGTCAGCTTCGGAAGCTGGCCCGGTACTGGGTGGGCGTACGGCCGGTCAGTTCCTGGAACGCGGCGTTGAACGCGGACAGCGACGTATAGCCCACGGCGAATGCAACCTTGGTTACCGGGGTGTCGCCGGCCGCGAGTTCCTCGATGGCACGCAGCACCCGCATCCGGCGTAGCACCGCCCGCCAGGTCATCCCGGTCTCCTCCTCGAAGCGCCGGGCCAGCGACCGCGGCGTGAGGCCGACCTCGCGCGCCACGTCCTCGAAGCGGATCTCGCCGGTGAGCCGCTGCTCGGTCAGGCTTACGGCCCGGCGCAGTTCGGGCGAGCGTCCCGCCGGTACGACGATCGGGCTTGGCCGCTCGGCGAGCCGCCAGGTCACCGCGGCCAGCGCGGCGAACAACGCCTCGGCGTACGCGGTCAGCGGCTCGTCGCTCTCGCCCCACTCGGCGCACTCGGCCACCAGCAGGCGCGCCAGCGGGCTGAGGTCAAAAACGGTCAACGGCGCGGGCGGGGGCGGCGTGAACCCGGTGTCGAACAGAACAGACGCCGTACGGACGGGTTGCGGGATACTCACCCAGATCGGGCGGCCAGCCTCGATCAGGGCGGCCCGCGCCGGTGGTAGCAACCACGCCTGTCCCTGCGCCTCCAGCCGAAGCGCGCCGGCCGAGGCGCAGAGCAGGTAGTGGCGGTCCACACAGAGTTCGCGCGCGGCCTCTGGTGCGAACGTGCGCACGAAGCTGTACGCCTTGCGGGTCACCGATGCCTTCACACCAGCCGATCGTAGAAGCGCGTCACGGTACCGGTCACGCCACCGTCTCCAGCAATTCTGCGCGGAAGCGCCGACTCACCGGAGCCCCGGTCATGATCGGCCGGATAATCTCGCCGGAGCGCGCGAAGGACTCCGATTTCAGGTAGCCGGCGAACGACGCTTCATCGTCCCATTCATGGACAACGGCGATACGGGTCTGGTCATCCCGCGAGGCGTAGACCCGGAAGTCGAGGTTGCCCGGCATAGCGCGTATCTCGTCGCGTTCGCCGTCGAGTTGGGCGAGAGCGGCCGGCCGGTCGGCGGTGGCGGTACTGAAGTCGAGGATGGCGATGAACACGAGGTACCTCCTGAGCGGGTGGTGACTGATATTCCGATCCTCACCCGGTACCGACCCGCCGTCCGCTGCCAGTCGGACACGTTCACGCTGCTATCGGACAAGCCGGCCGTTCGCATCCGAGATGCCCCGTGTTTGCCCCGCCCCGGGCTGGGCAGTCGTTGCACATGTCGAACTTCATCAGAAAGGCGAAGCAACTCGCCGGACAGCACGAAAAGCAGGTCGACGAAGGGCTGGAGCGGGTACGCGACCAGGTGGACAAGCACACCGGGCACAAGTACGACAAGGAAATCGACAAGGGCGTACAGGCCGCGGAGAAACATATCCACGACAGGCCCGACGACAGTTAGCCGCTTGCCCAGCGCGCAAACCGTACGGGCGTACTGTTAAGCTGGCCGGGTGCTCACCGGATACCGGGACATCTCCCCGACCACGCTCGCCGACATTCTCGGCCGCGAGCAGGTCATGGATATCGGCATTCGCCCGCTCTGGCCCTCGATCCGGCGGGTTGCCGGCCCGGCTTACACCGTGCGGTGCCCGCCCGGTGACAACCTCATGCTGCACGCGGCGATCTACCGTGCGGAGCCTGGCTCGATCATCGTCGTCGAAGCGGGTGACGTGGACTATGCGGTTGCCGGCGGCAACGTGTGCGCCGTCGCGCAACGTCGAGGGGTCGCCGCGTTCGTGGTGGACGGTGTGATCCGTGACCTGGCCGAGGTACGCGAGATGGACTTTCCCGTCTTTGCCCGGGGAGTGATGCCGATCCCGGGAACCAAGGCGGCCGTTGAGCCACTCAATGGCCAGGTGCGGTGCGGCGGTGTGCACGTGAATCCCGGCGACATTGTGGTCGCCGACGAAGAGGGCGTCGTGGTCACGCCCGGCGCCCGCCAGGAACAGGTACTCCGCGATGCCAGGGCAAAGGTGGCCAAGGAGGCCGGCGAATCCCTCGACGCGTGGGAGAAGGCACATCGCGCCCGCATCGATCAGATCCTGAGCGCGAAGGGCTTCGAGGACTGACCGGCGGGCGCCGCCCTTGGCGACGAGTCAGGAACTACGGGACCCGGGATCATGGCGCTTAGCCCTGGGCGCTTAGTCCTGGGCGTCGAGGTCACGCAATGCGAAGCGGAGGTGCTCCCACTCCTCCTCGAAGATCACGTGGAGGCAGTGCAGGACCGGCTCCTCGTGCGTCGGTGACCAGGCGGTCGGTCGAGCCTCGGCGAGCAGGTCCGGCGTGACGGTCGCGATGAAGTCCCGCACCATAGCCTGCCGCTCGGCCCGTACCTGAAGCACCTGCGGGAAAGCGGGCTGCTCGGTGGCAAAGATCGACATGTCGTAGCCATCTGTCTCGTACTCGGCGTGCGGCTGCCCGAGCGGATGGAACGGCTGCGGCCGGCGCAGGATCGCCTTGCCCAGCCACGCGTCGGTGGCGAACACCAGGTGGCGCAGCGTCTGAGCGAACGACCACTCGCCGTCGATCGATACGTCGGCGGCGCCCTCGGGCATCGACACGACGCGATCGACTGCGGCCGCCCAAGCCCGCTCCAGCGCTGCCCAAGCCGTACCCAGCCCGTGCGGATCCTTGGCCTGCTTCAGCTCGCGTCCCGGGAACCGCCGGTTGAGTTCGGCCTCGACGAACGGTACGACGTCGACCCCGTTGACCAGGAGTGCGCCGTCCGCCAGCCACGGCGCGTCGATATCGAGCGCCCGCACGTCGACGCCGCGCATCACCGCTGCGGCCAGCGTCGACCTGAGGAACCGCGCACCCCGCAGATCCCTGTCAACAAACGCTATGACGTCGTCCTGGGCCATGGTGTCCTCCCCTGGTCGGAGCTCGGCGGCTCACGGGTCGAGCAGCTCGATGGTTACCGCGGCGACGTCACCCGCCTCCAGGGCTTCGGCCTTGCGGACGGAGCCTTTGATGGGAAGCACGTATGCACCGCCACCGCTGCTCGGAAAGATCGAGGTCCGCCACGTGCTGCCACCAACCGTGACCCGCACCCGCGCAGAGCCAAATCCCCGACGCGAGCCGGCGGTCAGCTCACGGATATCGCCGGATACGTCATCGGGGAGGCTGACGAAGGTCCAGGTGTCAGCCCGCCGCGCATCCCATATCCATAGCTCCGCGTCGAACATCGCGATCACGTGTCTCAGCATCCCACCCGGGTCTGACAGTCACGGACCCGCCGCCGGTCAGGTGATGTCACGGCGGCGGAAGCTGACAAACGCCCAGCCGAGCACCACCACGACCAGTACCCCGCCGAGCACCGCGCCCTGGTTCATATGCAGCATCCAGTGTGCCGGCTGGCAGTCGACGGCGATTCCCGCGGAGGCGGCCCGCCGGCACGCCGAGTCGTCGTAGTACGACTGGCTCTTGGCCAGCCACGCCAGCGCGTAGTTGGACAAGAAGAACCGCTCCGGCCGGGATACCCCGACCAACTGCAGCACGATCCGGGTACCGATCTCCAGCACGATCACGTACCCGACGGCCAGCCCCAGCGCGGTCGCGGTGTTGCGCCCCAGCGACGCGATGCCGAAGCCGATCGCGGACGCGACGAGCATCAGGCCCAGCGCCCGGGCGTCGGTCAGCGCCAGCGAGGTGAGCAGTCCCCGGGTGACCCCGCTCGCGTCGCCGCGAACCGTGGCGATCCCGTACAGCCCTGCCACCCACGCCACGCTCAGCACGATCCCGGTACCGAGCATGCCGGCGAGCAGCGTGCCCAGCTTGCCGAGCAGCACCGGTATCCGGCGGGGCCGCCACAGCAGAAGGTTCATCATGCCGCCCGAGCTCCACTCGGCACCCACGAACGAGGCGCCGACCGCGAACCCGAGCAGCGCCAGCAGGAAGCCCACCAACATCAGGGAGTCCGCGGTGGCGGTACGGAACACGAACTGGTGCGGCTCGAATTCCGCCACGTTCTGTTCGGTCGGCGAGAAGTCGGAGACCTGGATCTGTGCGCAGTCGAAGCCGGGTGGGAACTTGGGGCTGCCGGGCCTGGCCTCGCCGCGCTGCACGGCCTCGCAGTCGGCGCGCATGTGCTGCGTGTTCGTCTCGTCCTGCGCGCGCATCTGCTGGATCCTGGCCAGCGCCTGGGCCCTCGTCTGCGCGTTGTGCTTGTGCGACGTGGCGGCCAAGCCGAACCCGATGACGAGCAACAGCAGCAGCACCACGCCCAGCATGATCTTCGTGAACCGGCGCCCGAACAGCCGGGCCAGTTCCGCACGCACCAGCTTCACGCCGCCACCTCTTCGGTCAGTTGGAGGAACACCGTCTCCAGATCGGGCGCCACCGAGGTCAGCTCGGAGATCCACAGCCCGTGCCCGCCCAGCGTCTCGGTGATCCAGGCCGGCTCCGGTACCCCGCCGACGACCAGGTAGCCGTCTGCCGCCTGTACCGTCGCGCCCGCCTCGGTCAGCAGCGTCGCGGCCCGGTCCGGCTCGCCCACCCGTACCCGGAACTCGCCCTTGTCCTGGCTGGCCAGGACGTCGGCGACCGGGCCGGCCGCGACCCGCCGGCCGCGCGAGATGATCGTCACCGAGTCGCAGATGAGCTGGATCTCGCTGAGGATGTGGCTGGACAGCAGCACGGTGGCTCCGCCGCTGACCAAATTGCGCATCAGGTCGCGCATCTCCCTGATGCCCGCGGGATCCAGCCCGTTGGCCGGCTCGTCGAGGATCAGCAGATCGGGCGACTTGAGCAACGCGGAGGCCACCGCGAGCCGCTGCTTCATGCCCAGCGAGTAGCCCTTGACGCGGTCGCCGGCCCGGTCGGCCAGCCCGACAATCTCCAGTACCTCATCCACCCGGCGCATCGGTACGCCGCCGGTGCGGGCCAGCAGCCGCAGCGTACGCCGGCCGGTGAAGTTGCCGAAGAACTGCGGACTCTCCACAATGGCCCCGACCCGCCGCGCGACCTCCGGCAGCGCCTGCGGTACCGGCTTCCCGAAGATGGCCATCCGGCCCTCGCCGGCGCGCACCAGCCCGAGCAGGGTACGCAGGGTGGTGGTCTTGCCGGAGCCGTTGGGGCCGAGGAAGCCGTGCACCTGACCCGCCGGTACCACCATGTCAAAACCGTCAAGCGCGCGGCGGGACCCGCGGCGGCGACTCCGGTAGGTCTTCACCAGACCCTCGATCTCGATGATCGCTCCGTTCATGCGGGCACCTTAATGTGCCGGCGCCATTCCATGTGTCCCGTGCGCTGATAAACCTCGTCGGGGTGACAGCTCCGGTTGGCTATCCTCGCGGGCATGAGCTCGCTCATCGACAGTCTGTTGGCGGCGGTCGCGGCTCGACCGGATGACCTTCCGCTGCGGGTACATCTGGCGGAGCTGCTGCTGGCGGAGGGGCGGCAGGCCGAGGCGATCGCCCAGTTGGCGCAGGCACTGGCTGTCGATCCCGCCGACGAGGGCGCCCGCGGGATGATGGCGCGCGCGATCGGCGCGCCCACCACGACGCCGACGCAGTCCGTGGAGCCGTCAACGGTGTCCGTGGAGCCGGATCCGGCTCCAGGAGAGGAGTCTGCGCCGGGCGCACCTGCCGAATCTGGGACCGAAGCGCCCGCCCCCGGCGGGGTGGACTGGTCGGCGCTGGAGGCCGACCTGGATGGGGTGGTCCCGCCCCGGTTCGCCCGCTCCGGGGATACTCCCGAACCGGTCGCCGGAGACGACGACGGCATCGTGCGCGCCGAGGTATCCGATGTGCGGCTCGCCGACGTCGGCGGCATGCAGGAGGTGAAGGCCCGGTTGGAGGTGGCCTTTCTCGCCCCGATGCGCCACCCCAGGCTGCGGGCGATGTATCGCAAGAGCCTGCGCGGCGGGTTGCTGCTTTACGGGCCGCCGGGTTGCGGTAAGACGTTCCTGGCTCGGGCCGTCGCCGGGGAGCTGGGCGCCAAGTTCATTTCACTGTCCATTGTGGACGTGCTGGACATGTGGATCGGACGCTCCGAGCGCAACCTGCACGAGATCTTCGAAGCGGCCCGGCGCAACGCACCGTGTGTCGTGTTTCTTGACGAGATCGACGCGCTGGGACACAAGCGCAGTCAGCTCAACTCCTCAGCCATGCGTACCCTCGGCAACCAACTGCTGGTCGAGCTGGACGGGGTGGACGACAACAACGAGGGAGTATTCGTACTGGCCGCGACGAACGCACCGTGGGACGTGGACCCTGCGCTGCGCCGCCCCGGCAGGCTCGATCGCATGCTGCTGGTCGCGCCTCCGGACACGCCGGCCCGCGCCGCGATCCTGGAGTACCACCTGCGGGAGCGACCCATCGCCAACATCGATCTGGCCAAACTCGCCGCCGCCACCCGACTGTTCTCCGGTGCCGACCTGGCTCACGTATGCGACACGGCGGCGGAGAAGGCGATGCACGCGTCGGTCACGACCGGCGAAATCCGGATGATCGAACAGCGCGACCTGGACGCGGCCGTGCGTGAGGTACGGCCGTCCATCGGCGCCTGGCTGGCGGCGGCCCGGAACGTGGCGCAATTCGGTAACCAGGATGGCAGCTACGACGACCTGGCCCGCTATCTCAAACGGCACCCCGGTCGATGACATGAGCGACGACGATCTGCGCCGGGCCGAGGCGTTGCTGGAGGTGGGCCGCTGGCAGCAGGCCCAGCCGTTGCTGGCGTCGGCAATCGCGACCGAGCCAACGTCGGCCCGGGCCGCCTGCCTGATGGCCAAAAGCCACCAGTTGGCCCGCGACTGGCACAGCATGCTCGCCGAGGCGCAGCGCGCCTGCGGTCTGGATCCGGGCAACGAGTGGGCCCACCGGCAGCGCTCCTTCGCACTGCGCGAGTTGGGCCGGCCGTGGGAAGCCGTCGAGGCCGCCCGCGAGGCGCAGCGGCTCTCGCCGGATTCGTGGCAGGGCCGCTTGCAGCTCGTCGATGCCCTGCTGGCGTGCAAGAACATCGACGCGGCCATGAACGCGTGGTACGTGGCGCGCGAGGCGCTGGCGATCGCGCCGGATGACCCTGCGGTACGGGCGACGGCGGGCCGGGTCGCGATGGCACTGGGCGACGACGACGCCGCGCGTACCCACTTCCATGCGGTGCTGGCAGACCATCCCGACGATGCCATGGCCCGCACCTGTCTCGCCATACTCGACGTGCGGCGCGGCCGCGGCGGCGCCGCCGCCCGCCAGTTCGCCGCCGCCGCCGCTGCCGATCCAACCGACCCGTTGCACGTGCACAACTCGCGGATCGCCGCGGTGGTCTGGCTGGGCAACCTCACCATTCTCACCGCGACGCTGTACCTCTTGGCCCGCATCAGCCGAGTCATTCCGCAGCCAGCGTCGCACCGTGCCCCACTCGCCGCTCTGGTGGCCATCGGCAGCACGGCGGCCATCTTCTACGCCTACCGGCGCCTGCCGCCCGGCACTCGGCGTATGGTCCGCTGGCCCGTGCACGTCCCTGTCAGATATCGGTTCTCCGAAGGCAGGCTGCGAACCCTGCACCTGCTCTACAGCACACTCGCTGTCCTTCAGGTGTTCGGGGCCGTTGCCGCCCTCGCCACCAGAAGCCCGGCGTGGGTGAACGTGCACGGAGTCATTCTGTCGACTGTCATCTTCGTGCTGCCGGTTCAGATCCTGGTCTGGTTCCTCCGGCGCGAAAGTGGTTGATATCGAGTCCCGCGACACACCGGGAAGTTTCCTGCGGCACCTTGGCTACATTGCCAGTAACGGTGGTGTTCATACCTTTGACGCCACTGCCGTGTGGGGCGACAACGTGAGCTGGGTCGTCAGCTCGCCCCTGGGCACCGTAAAAGCAACACCATCCGAGTACTGGACAGCGCAGGCTACTCTGCGGCCGACCCGGTGGTACGGCGGCTCGGAGGTCCGATGCTCCTGTTCTGGTTTGTCGCAGGGTTCCTGGCCTGGATGTTGCTGCGGTTCGCCTGGCGGGGCTTCTACACCGTCGGCCCCAGCGAGCGGGCGGTCATCACCACGTTCGGCAGGGCCCAGCGCGTAGGTACAGCGACCACATTGGACGATCCGGTCGCCCGGTCGCTGCGCCCGGAGGAGGCCGACCGGTACGTGTACCCACAGGTCCGCGTCGTCGGCCCCGGAGTGCACCGCAAGTTGCCGTGGCAGTCGGTGCACAAGGTGTCGGTGGCGACCGTGATCGTGTCGATCGCCTACGACCCCGACGAGCCCGATGCCAACCACGGCGGTACCGTCCTGGACGCGGTCACCAAGGACCAGCTCAACACCGGATTCACCGGGCAGCTGCGGTACACGGTTTCCGAGCGGAACCTGTACGCGTACCTGTTCGGTGTCCAAGACCCGGTGTCGCACGTGATGGGCTACTTCGTTTCCGTGCTGCGGGACCGGGTGGCGAACTTCTCCGCGCCACATCCGGATCCCGGCGACCCGACAATCGGTGCCGACGAGCCGGTGGACCTCGAATCGGTACAGGGCATCTCAATCAACGACCTGCGCAAGAACCTGAGCGACCTGAACGACCACATGAACCAGGAGTGCGCGTCGGCCGCCGCCCGGTACGGCATCGCGCTGGACGCCGTACTCATCACCGGTATCGACCCACCACCGGAGATCGAGTCCGCGCTCGCCGCCATCAATACCGCACACAACCAGGTCTCCAGCAACATCAGCCTGGCGCACGCCGCGGCCGACCAGAAGATCGTGCAGTCCCGCCGGGCCGTCGAAATCGAGACCCTCAACGCGCAGGCGGAAGTGGAGCCGTTGCTGGCCATGGCGGAGCAGCTGCGCGAGTTGCGCTCGCAGGGCGACGGCGCGCTGGATCTCTACATCCGCAACGTCCGGCTGGGACTGTTCGCGAAGGCCGGCTCCGTCTTCACCACTCGCGAAGGGCAGGTCACCCGATGAACAACCCGGGCCTGTACCCGCTGGCGGCCCTCGCCGGTTTCCTGGCCCTGCCGATCCTGACCGGGCTGGCCCGCGCGCTGGGCATGTACGTCATCGTGCGGGAGCGGCAGTGCGTGGTCTTCGAGCTGTTCGGCACGGTACGGCTGGTACTGGACCGGCCCGGCCTGCACTTCCCGTGGCTGCGCCTGGGTCCGTTCGCGATGCTGCTGCCGCTGTTCGGCCGGCGGCGCGTGGTGGACCAGCGGCTCGACCAGACGTACCTGCGCAGTGAACCGGTCAACTCTGAGGAGGGCGCCCCGATGGGCGTCGGCATCTGGTACGAGATGGTGATCAGCGACCCGGTCGCCTTCCTCTACAAGAACGCCGACCCCACAGGATCCTTGCGTGCCAACGTTTCCAACGCGGCGGTACGCAGCCTGAGCAACATGAAGCTGGACCGGATGCTGGTCGACCGGCACGAGATGAGCCGTACCGTTCGGGACGAGGCCAGCCGCCACTCCCAGGAATGGGGCTACAAGGTGGGCAGTGTCTACGTCCGCAAGGTGCACTTCCGGGACGCGGGCATGATCCGCCAGATCGAGCAAAAGGTCGTCAACCGGCTGCGCCAGGTGACGGCCGCGATCGAGCAGGACGGCGCGAACCGGGTCAACGTCATCCGGTCCGCCTCGGAGCGGCAGGCCGCGATCGAGTTCGCCAAGGCCGCGGCGCTGCGCCCGCGGATCGTCGGCGAGGCGCTGTCCCACATCGCCGGCGATCCCGAGATCTCGCGTGCGCTGTTCGAGGTGCTGGAGACGCAGAACCTGCTGCGCAGCCCGGACCTGCGGGTCACGCTGGTGCCGCCGGGCGCGACGATCCTCGCGGAGCCGCCGCGCTGACACCTGAAGGAGCTACGCTCGACCTCATGGATGGACTGCTGGCGATCCTCACGGTGTTCGGTGGCTTCGCGGCGGTCATGGGCCTGCTGCTCTGGCTGGGCATCCGGCTTCGTCGCCGTGGTATCGGTGGTCAGATCATGAGTCCGATAGACGAGATCTACCACCCGGCGGCCCATCGTTTCCGGCAAGAGACCCAGGTGCAGGAGGAACGGCTGGCGCCTCGTTCCGGATCCGACGATCAATGGCGGTAGGGATGAGGAAGCCCGATCGGCCCTCCAGTCACAGACTTGGGCGACGAGTCGCTGCGGCTGTGAGTGCGTCCGTTTCTCTTCGCCTCACGCCTATCACGCGCCCGGGCGGACAAGCCGGCACCATCACCACATGGTGTGTTCAGTCTCGCTGGATGAGGTGGCCGACGACGTCCGGGCTGCGGGTCGCGGTGCCGGAGCCGTCGCGGCGATTGTCTTCGGCGGGTAGTTCGACCGGATCCCCGGCGCGGGTTGCGGCGGCCGGGCGTGGCCCGATCCAGGCAACGGCGAGGCGACTGTTGCCTTTGAGGAAGCGGTGCGCCCGTACGCCGCCGGTCGCGCGTCCCTTGACCGGGTACTGGGTGAAGGGGGTGACCTTCACGGTGGGGCCGGTGGAGGTGACCACCATCGGTTCGCCGTGTTGCAGGTCGTCGGTGCGGACCGCGCCGAAGAACACCGTTTCGGCGCCGGCGGCGAGGGCGATGCCGGCCATGCCGCCACCCTTGATGCCTTGTGGCCGGACCAGCGCGGCCGGGTAGCGCAGCAGCGACGCGTCGGAGGCGACGAACGCGAGGGTCTCGGTGCCGTCGGTGAGCCAGGTCGCGCCGACCACCTCGTCGCCGTCGCGCAATCCGATGACGTCGAACTCGTCGGCGCGGACCGGCCACTCCGGCGCGCATATCTTCACGACGCCCCGGCGGGTACCGAGGGCCAGTCCCGGTGAACCATCCGCGTGGTCGCCGAGCGGCGCGAGCCCCACGACCTTCTCCTCCGGCTGTAGGGGTACCAGTTCCGAGGCGGACATCCCACCGCGTACCGAGACGGTACCGGGCTGCTCGGGCAGTACCGGCAGCGGAAGCACGTCGGTCTTGAAGGCCCGACCCCGGTTCGTGACGAGGAGCACCTGTCCGCGGGCGGTCACGTGCACCACCGCCTGTACCGCGTCGTGCTTGGTGCGACCGCTGCGGCGGCGACCCTCGGTGGTCTCCTCGGACTCGGCGGCGGTACGCGCGACCAGGCCGGTCGCGGACAGGATCACCTGGCACGGGTCGTCGGCGACCTCCAGCGGTCCGGCCGGTGCGGATGCGGCCAGTACCTCCTTGAGGTCACCGTCGATCAGAGTGGTGTGCCGCTCGACGGCGAACTGCTTGACGACCGCCGCCAACTCGTCGGAGACGACCTTCTTGAGTACGGTCTCATCGTCGAGGATCCGGGTCAGCTCGGCGATTTCCCGGCGCAGCTGCTCCTGCTCGGCTTCCAGTTCCAGCCGGTCGTACCTGGTCAGCCGGCGGAGCTGGGTGTCCAGGATGAAGGTCGCCTGGACCTCGGAGAGCTTGAACTGGCGCATCAGGCCGTCCTTCGCGGCCTGGACGTTCTCGCTGGTGCGGATCAGGCGGACCACCTTGTCGATGTCCAACAACGCGATCAGCAGACCGTCCACCACATGCAGGCGCTCCTCGCGCTTACGGCGGCGGAACTCGCTGCGCCGGGTCACCACGTCGTACCGGTGGGCCAGGAACACCTCGAGAAGTTCCTTGAGGCCCAGGGTCTGCGGCTGGCCGTCGACCAGGACGAGGTTGTTGATGCCGAAGGACTGCTCCAGCGGAGTCAGCCGGTAGAGGTCCGCGAGTAGCGCCTGTGGGTTGACACCGACCTTGCACTCGATGACCAGCCGGGTGCCGTTCTCCCGGTCGGTCAGGTCCTTGATGTCGGCGATGCCCTGCAGGCGGGCGGCCAGCCGCTGGCCCTTGCGGGGACCGGCGGTGATCAGCCGGCCGCGTACCTCCTCGGTGACCGCTTCGATGACCTTCTCGGCCCCGATGCCGTAGGGCAGTTCCGTCACCGTGATGGCCTGCCGCCCCCGGCCGCCCTCCAACGGTTCGATGGTGACCCGGGCGCGCATCCGTACCACACCGCGGCCGGTCTCGTAGGCCTTGCGGACCTCATCGAGGCCGAGCAGTTGGCCGCCGGTGGGCAGGTCCGGGCCGGGCACGAACTCCATCAGCTTGTCCAGGCTCGCGCCCGGGTGGGTGATCAGCCACCGGGCCGCGGCGACGACCTCGCCGAGGTTGTGCGGGATCATGTTGGTCGCCATGCCGACGGCGATCCCGGAGGTGCCGTTGACCAACAGGTTCGGGAAGGCCGCCGGCAACACGGTCGGCTCCTGCAGGGACCCGTCGTAGTTGGGCCGGAAATCGACGGTACCCTCGCCGATTTCTCCGACCAGAAGCATCGCCTCGCGCGACATCCGCGCTTCGGTGTAACGGGAGGCCGCGGGGCCGTCGTCCGGAGAGCCGAAGTTGCCGTGCCCGTCGATCAGCGGGACGTTGAGCGAGAAGTCCTGCGCTAGGCGCACCATGGCGTCGTAGATGGCGCTGTCACCATGCGGGTGGAAGCGACCCA
>JBPYFB010000630.1:0-4150 GCA_051986465.1 Rugosimonospora sp. | reverse complement strand
GTTCGTGAGCGACTACCCCGATGACCTCGCCGAGGCGTTACGGATCCTGCGCGCAGCCGCCTGAATCCTTACCGTCATCGGATGCTCGTCGCACCAGTCGGACGGAGCGCGCGAAGAGACCGGCGGACATGGGAGAGTAGCGCTAGCCCGCCCGCCGCGCCGTACTCTGGTTGGCGGCAGCCGGCGGAGGGAGGGTGAGCGTGGAGCGCGCCGAGGCAGGGCGGGGACGCCCCGAACCGCCTGGCCGCTGGCGTTCCCTGCTGGACCGTGCGTTGCGCACCGACGAGGACGAGGAGCCCACGGCACCGGAACCTGGCGAGCCGCACATCATTCAGCAGCGACGCTCACCGGAGAACATCGAGGACGCGACGCGGCGCCGGCGCCCGGTCGACCCGCGACCGTTGGACCCGCGCCCCCTGGAGCGCCGGCCGGTGGAACCCCGCCCGCTGGACCCGCGCCCGTTGGACCACCGCCCGGTTGAGGTCCGACCACTCGACGCCCGCCCGCTTGAGGCCCGCCCGCTTGAGGCCCGCCCGCTTGAGGTGCGACCGGCGGAGGCGCGCGGCGAGCGAGCCCGGACCGATCCGGCCTACCCGGGCCGCGTCGAGTGGCAGCCGGCCCAGGCCAACGGCGCTGAGCAGCTGGTACAGGCGCTGCGCCGCGACTTCGGCAAGCCGCGGGTGATCGCGTTCGCCAACCCCAAGGGCGGCGTACACAAGACCACCGCGACGGTACTGTGCGCGGCCACGATCGGTGGCGCGCGCGGCCGGGGCGTACTCGCCTGGGACGACAACGAGCTGCGCGGCACGCTCGGGCTGCGCGCCGGATCGGCTCGGCACGCCCGGACCATCCGGCACCTGATCTCCGATCTCGCCATGATCGAAATCGCGAGCGAGACGGAACTTACGGAGCGGCTCGACGACTATCTGCGCCATGCGTCGGACGGCAGTTACGACGTGCTGGCCGGCGAGGAAAATCCGCGCTTTGCCCAGCGACTGGACCCCTACACCGTACGCAGGGTGCTGGAGCTGCTGTGCCGCACCCACGAGGTGGTCTGCGTGGATACCGGCAACAACGTGGAGAGTCCCAACTGGAAGACGGTGCTGCAGGCCGCTGACCAACTTGTGATCACATCGGTACCGAGGGAAGACGCCGCCTTCACCGCCGACTGGATGCTGGACCTGCTGCACGAGATGGGCATGGGTGAGCTCGCCGAGCAGGCGGTCACCCTGCTGTCCTGCCCGACCCCAAACCCGTCGCCGCTCCTGCGTGAATTGGCTGACCATTTTGCGGGTCGCACGCGCTCCGTCGTCGTTGTGCCCTACGATCCTGCTTTGGAGAGTGGATCGTCGATTGAATATGGGGCTCTTCAGCCGGGTACTAGGCGCGCATGGCTGGAGGCAGCCGCCGTCATAACGGAACGCTTCTCAGGTTGACCTCTGACCTTGTCTCTCTACACTTCGGGGATGCCCGTGATTCACACCGTACTCGGCTGGTTGCCCAACCCCATACGGCAGCGCCTGCTGCACCATCGTGAGCTGGTCAAGTTCGCGTTTGTCGGTGGGACGTCCTTCCTGGTCGATACGGCGATCTTCATCGGGCTCAAGGACACGGTACTGATCAGCAAGCCGGTCACCGCCAAGATCATCAGCACCCTGATCGCCACGATCGTGTCGTACGTCATGAACCGGGAGTGGTCGTTCAAGACCCGTGGCGGCCGCGAGCGCCACCACGAGGCGTTCCTGTTCTTCCTGGTCAGCGCGATCGGCATGGGACTGACCTCGCTGCCGCTGGTGCTGTCCCGGTACGGGCTGCACCTGCAGACCCCGGACGTCAGCCGGCTGACCCAGGAGGTCGCCGACTTCGTCAGCGCGCAGATCATCGGTACGGTCATCGCGATGGTCTTCCGCTGGTGGGCCTTCCGCCGGTTCGTCTTCCCGCACGCCGACGTGCGGGCGCGTGCCGCGGCCGCGCACGAGTTCGACGTCGACGAGATCGCTGCGGAGATGCTCGGAGACACTGCGTGGGCGTTCGATTCGTCGCAGTTCGCCTCGACGCAGTTCGCCGAGTCTCAGTTCGCCTCGACGCAGTTCGACGAGGAGCCCGACGACATCCTCGACGCCGATACCGACGAGCTGACCTCCGAGCCCCGGTAGCTCCCCGCGCGCCTCGGTAGGGCTGTCGTACCCGGGGGATAGATTACTTCCGTGGGTGCCCAAGACTCGTTCGTTCACCTTCACGTCCACACCGAATACTCGATGTTGGATGGTGCGGCCCGCCTCAAGGACCTGTTCAAGGAGGCGTCCCGCCTGGGCATGCCGGCCCTTGCCATGACCGATCACGGCAACCTCTACGGCGCCTACGACTTCTACAAGCAGGCGGTCGGTGCCGGCATCAAACCGATCATCGGGGTCGAGGCCTACCTGACGCCGGGCACGTCCCGGTTCGAGCGCACCCGGGTGCGCTGGGCCGAGGGCGGCGAGAACGACGTGTCGGGCGGCGGCGCATACACCCACATGACCCTGCTGGCGCAGGACGCCGACGGCCTGCACAACCTCTTCCGCCTCGCCTCGCGCTCCAGCATGGAGGGCTTCTTCTACAAGCCCCGTGCCGACCGCGAGTTGCTGGAGCAGTACGGCAAGGGTCTCATCGCGACCACCGGCTGCCCGTCCGGCGAGATCCAGACCTGGCTGCGCATCGGCGACTTCGACCGCGCCTGCCAGGCGGCGGCCGACTACCGTGACATCTTCGGTCCGGAGAACTTCTTCCTCGAGCTGATGGACCACGGCCTGGACATCGAGACGCGGATACGGGCCGACCTGCGCCGGCTCGGCGAGCGGCTGCAACTGCGGTCGGTCGCCACCAACGACCTGCACTACACGTACGCACCCGACGCCCAGGCGCACGAGGTGCTGCTGTGCGTGCAGTCCGGCTCCACACTCGCCGACCCGAAGCGCTTCAAGCTCGACGCCCACGACTTCTACCTCAAGTCGCCGGCGGAGATGCGGGCGTTGTGGGACGCGCAGATGCCGGGTGCCTGCGACGCGACGCTGGAGATCGCGGAACGGATCGGGGACTACTCCAGCCTCTTCGCCTCCCGCAACCTGATGCCGAGCTTCCCCGTACCGGCGGGGGAGACCGAGGAGTCGTGGCTGCGCAAGGAGGTGGCGCGCGGGCTTGCCCGGCGGTTCCCGGACGGGATACCCGACACACACGCCAAGCAGTCCGAGTACGAGCTCGGCGTGATCTGCCAGATGGGCTTCCCCGGCTACTTTCTGGTCGTGGCCGACCTGGTGCAGCACGCGAAGCGCGAGGGCATCCGGGTCGGCCCGGGGCGCGGCTCGGCGGCGGGCGCGGTCATCGCGTGGGCGCTGGGCATCACCGAGCTCGATCCGCTCGCGCACGGTCTAGTCTTCGAGCGCTTCCTCAACCCCGACCGCATCTCCATGCCCGACATCGACATGGACTTCGACGAGCGCCGGCGCGGCGACATGATCCGGTACGCGACGGAGAAGTACGGCGAGGAACGGGTCGCGCAGATCGTCACGTACGGGACGATCAAGGCCAAGGCCGCGATCAAGGACGCGGCGCGGGTACTGGGCTACCCGTTCGCGCTGGGCGACAAGATCACTAAGGCGATGCCGCCGGCCGTGATGGGCAAGGACATCCCGCTCGGCGGCATCTTCGACCAGGCGCACCCGCGCTATCCCGAGGCGGTGGAGTTCCGCCAGCTCTACGAGGTCGATCCCGACGTACAGAAGGTCGTCGACACGGCGAAGGGGCTGGAGGGGCTCAAGCGCCAGGTCGGGGTACACGCGGCCGGCGTGATCCTCTCGCGCGAGCCGCTGCTCGACGTGATCCCGATCTGGCGGCGCGAGCAGGACGGCGCCATCATTACCCAGTTCGACATGGGCGCATGTGAATACATGGGCCTACTCAAGATGGACTTCCTCGGCCTGCGCAACCTGACCGTGCTCGACGACTGCCTGGAGTCCATTCGCGACAACCGGGACACCGCGGTGGTGCTCGAGGAGCTGCCGCTGGACGACAAGAAGACCTACGAGCTGCTGGCCCGGGGCGATACGCTCGGCGTCTTCCAGCTCGACGGCGGCCCGATGCGCGCGCTGCTGCGCTCGATGGCGCCGGACAA
>JBPYFB010000629.1:0-14677 GCA_051986465.1 Rugosimonospora sp. | reverse complement strand
CCGGGGAAGTGCTTGGCGGACGCGGCGACGCCGGCCGCCTGCAGCCCGACGATCGCGGCGGCGCCCTGCTCGGCGACGCGCGCCGGGTCCGCGCCGAAGGAGCGGGTACCGATGACCGGATTGTCGTCGGCGGTGTTCACGTCGAGGCTGGGCGCGAAGTTGAGGGTGAAGCCGGCGGCTGCCAGGTCCGCGCCGATCGCCCGGTAGACGCGCTCGGTCAGCGCCACGTCGTCGACCGCGCCCAGCGCCGCGTTGCCCGGGTACGGGCTGCCCGCGACGTGAGCCAGGCGGGTGACGTCCCCGCCCTCCTCGTCGATCGAGATCAGCGCCTGCGGGCTGGCCTCGCGCAGTTGCCCGGTGAGGGCCCGCAGCTGCTCCGGATCCGCGATGTTGTAGCCGTAGATGATGTATCCGCCGATGCCCTCGGCCAAGAGCTCTGTCGCCCAACTTGGCGCGGTATGCCCTGGGAAGGCGGGGAGAAGGGTGCGCAGCACCAGCCGTCGAAGCCCGCGATCGTTCGCCACTTGTTGTTGAGACCCCCTCCGGCCCCAGCACCCCGGCGTCGCGGTGATCGGGCCAAACGACGGCCGTCAGGCGTACGACAACAAAGGTGCTTCACCTTAGGCTATCGGTACCCGAACGGTCTGATACACATTAGGAAACTTTCCTAAATGATAAAGGCAGGTTACCGATGAGCTCAACCCGCCTCCCGGGCACACCTCGCCTGCTGCGCGCGATCAACGACCGCGCCGCGCTGGAGTTGTTGCTGGCCCGGGGCCCGCTGACCCGGGCGCAACTGGGTGAGCTGACCGGCCTGTCCAAGGTCACCGCGTCCCAGCTTGTGGAACGGCTGGAGGAGCGCGGACTCGTCTCGCGCGTCGGTGAGCAGGCCGGCGGGCGCGGCCCGAACGCCCAGCTCTACGCCGTCGTACCGAGCAGCGCGTACGTCGTCGGCGTCGAGGTCGGCCCGGACAAGGTGGTGGCGGCGTGCTCGGACATCACCGGCGAGCGGGTCGCCCGGGTGGAGGAGTCGACGCACGATACGGACGATCCGGTTGGCGTGGTACACAACGCCGTGATCGAGGCGGCGCAGAGCGGGCGGGCGCCGCTGCACCGGGTACGGCGGGTGGTCCTCGGTACGCCCGGCCTCGTCGACCCGAACACCGGCGACCTCTCGTTCGTCTTCGACCTGCCCCGGTGGCAGCGCGGCCTGCTGCCCAAGCTGCGCGCCGACCTCAAGCGGCCGGTCATCTTCGAGAACGACGTGAACCTGGCGGCCGTCGCCGAGGCGCACCAGGGCGCGGCGCGCGGTGTCGACGACTTCCTGCTGCTGTGGATGGGCCGGGGCGTTGGCCTGGCGGTGATGCTCGGCGGCAAGCTGCACCGCGGGGTCAGCGGCGCGGCCGGCGAGATCGGGTACGTGCCGGTGGCCGGCGCCTCGGTACCGCGGGACATCGCCCGGCGGGCCAAGGGCGGCTTCCGGGAACTGGCGCAGGGTGACGCGGTACGGGCCGTCGCGCGGGAGCACGGGTTCCGGGCCTCCGCCCCGCAGGACGCGGTACGGACGGCGGTCAACGCCGGCACCGAGGGCAGCCCCGTACTCGACGAGCTGGCCCGGCGGCTCGCGCTCGGGCTGGCCGCCGCGTGCGTGGTGCTCGACCCGGCCCTGGTGGTGCTCGCCGGCGAGGTCGGGCTGGCCGGCGGGGTCGCGCTGGCCCAGCGGGTACAGCACGAGGTGGCGGCGATCGCGCCGGTCGCGCCCCGGGTGGTGGTTTCCGAGGGGCCGACGGAGCCGGTACTCACCGGTGCGCTGCTCACCGCGCTCGACGCCGTACGGGACGAGGTGTTCGGCTCCACAGTGGACGAATAGCGGGCCGCCGAGGGAGGCAGCAGAGCCGGGTCAGCCAGGGCGTGGTTGGATGGAGCCCGTGGAGATCGACCCCGACCTGGTGATCGCCGTCGACAAGGTGAGCGTCACGCGCGGCGGCAAGCACCTCGTACACGGCATCGACTGGCACGTCGAGCTGGACGAGCGCTGGGTCATTCTCGGTCCGAACGGCGCCGGCAAGGCCACCCTGCTCAACCTCGCCTCGGCGCGTATGCACCCGAGCCGGGGTACGGTCCACGTGCTGGGCGAGCGGCTGGGCCGGGTGGACGTCTTCGAGCTGCGTACCCGCATCGGCCTGGCGTCTGTGGCCGTACACGACCGGATCCCGCCGGAGGAGCCGGTACTGGATGCCGTGGTCACCGCCGCCTGGGCCGTGGTCGGGCGGTTCCGCGAGGGGTACGACTCGCCGGACCTGGCCCGGGCCAAGGCCCTGCTGGAGCAGGTGGGCATCGCGAACCTGGCCGCCCGGGCGTACGGGACGCTGTCGGAGGGCGAGCGCAAGCGGGTACAGATCGCCCGGGCCCTGATGACCGACCCGGAGCTGCTCCTGCTCGACGAGCCGGCCGCCGGTCTCGACCTGGGTGGCCGGGAGGACCTGGTGCGACGCCTGGGCGACCTGGCCGCCGACCCGGACGCGCCGGCGATGGTACTGGTCACCCACCACGTCGAGGAGATACCGCCCGGCTTCACCCACGCACTGCTGCTGCGCGAGGGCAGCGTGGTCGCGCAGGGCCTGCTGGCTTCCACGATGACGAGCGAGAACCTCTCCAAGACCTTCGACCTCCCGCTGCGACTAGACTATGTGGACGGTCGCTACGCGGCGCGGGCCGCGCGATCGTGAGGAGGCGGCGGTGAGCGGCGTTGCGATCGCGGTCGCGGGCAGCGCCAACATCGACCTCGTGGTCACCTCCCCGGCCCTGCCCCGGCCCGGGGAGACCGTGCTCGGCGGCCAGTTCACGCAGGTACCCGGTGGGAAGGGCGCGAACCAGGCGATCGCCGCCGCGCGGGCCGGTGGCCGCACCACGTTCCTGGGCGCGATCGGCTCCGACACGTTCGGCGTCACGCTCAAGGCGCGACTGTCAGCCTCCACAGTGGACATATCGCTGCTGCGGGTCGTGTACGGTGCCTCGGGCGTGGCGCTGATCGTTGTGGACGAGGGCGGCGAGAACACGATCGTCGTGGCGCCCGGTGCCAACGCCGCGTTCACCGCGCTGACCGAGCCCGAGATCGCCGCGATCACCGGTGCCGACGTGCTGCTGTGCCAGCTGGAGATCCCCATCGATACGGTCACCGCCGCGTGCGTGGCGGCACGGGGCGCCGGTACCCGCGTCGTGTGCAACGCCGCCCCGGCCCGCCCGCTCCCCGACGACCTGCTCGCAGCTGTGGATCTGCTCGTCGTCAACGAGGTCGAGGCGACCGCCTTCACACCCATAGCCTCCGTCGGAGTGGACGCGGGCGACGAGCCGGAGCCGGTCGACGTGCTCGACGCGCTGCTGACGTGCGTACCCCGGGTGGTGCTCACCCGGGGCGGGGCGGGCGCCTGGTACGCCGACCGCGAGGGCGCGATGGAGGAGATTGCGGCGCCCCGCGTCGATGCGGTGGACACCACGGGCGCCGGAGACGCGTTCTGCGGCGCGCTCGCGGTCGCCTGGGGCGAGGGTCGGGAGATCGTCGACGCGATCCGGTGGGCGAGCGCGGCGGGTGCGGTGGCGGTACGCCGGCTGGGCGCGTCCAACGCGCTGCCCCGGCGCAAGGCGATCGAGGAGCTGTACGAGCAGACCTACGGCTGAAGCGCCGGCAGCCCGTCCGAGCGGAACGCCCGGCCGTCGGCGCTGACCACGGCCGACTCGTACCCGTCGAGCCCGGCCAGGAACGCCAGCCCGGACATGCCCATGGCGATCGCCGCGGTCGCGTACGCGTCGGCGAGGCCCAGGTCGGGTCCGACCACGGTGACCGAGCGCAGTTCGGTGGCGGGCTCGCCGCGCCGCGGATCCACCACGTGGTACCCGCGCTCGTACACGCCCGAGGTGGCTACCGCGGTATCGGTGACGCCGAGTACCCACGCCAGCTTCTGCGCCTCCCACGGGTGCCGGATGCCGACCCGCCACGGCTGCCCCGGTTCCGGCGCACCCCGGGTGCATACGTCACCGCCGGCGTTGACGCAGTGGTTGACGGAGCCGCCCTCGGCCAACCGGTCCGACGCGACCTGTACCGACCAGCCCTTGACGTAGCCGGACGGGTCCAGCCGCCCGGTCGCGTACACGTCGAAGTACCCGTCGGTGGCGCTCCACAGGTCGGCGCAGGTCGCGAGCACCGCGCGCAGGTCGGCCGAGCCTTCCCCGGGGCGCAGCTCGCCCCGCTGCACGCGGTTGACCTCGCTGTCCTCCTTGTACGTGCTGAACCGCTCGTCGACGAGGCGGAGCCAGGCGAACGCCTCGCCGGCGAGGCGCTGTGCCTCGGCGGGTGGCAGCCCGTCCCACGTGGCGATCTCCAGGCTGATCGCGGTGCCCATGATGTGCTCGACCTGGCGCACGGGTTATGCCTTGGCGGCGTCCAGCGCCGACTGCAGCGAGGTGCGGTACGCGCTGCTCGTGTACGTGGCGCCGGTTACCGTGTTGACCCCCCGGGCACTCTGCGCGGCCAGCGCCTCCTTTCGCAGAGTCGGGAAGGCGCCGCCGCTGATCGACCGGGACGTGCCGTTGCAGCCGGAGCAGGTGGCGCTCGCGTTGGTCAGCCGGCCGCCCGAGATCGTGATCGTCACGGTGATGGTGCCGTAGCGCTCGGAGGCACCGGCACCAGTGAATGTCCCGTTTTTGAACGCCGCTGCCGCCTTCGCGCGAGTGGGTGAGGCCTTGGATCCGGCCGTCGGCTTCGTCCCGGGCCGGCTGGAGGCGGCAGGCGGGTCGGCCGACGTCGGTGCGGCGACCGCCAGCGGGTCGGCCGCGGGATCAGTGGCCGGGTGGGTGCCGAGCTTGGCGCCGACGAGCAGGCCGGTACCGGCGAGCGTCCCGAGGATGGTGGCGACAGAGCGACGCATAGGCAGAACCTCTCAGAACTCAAATGGGTCGAGGTGGATCTGGCGGCGGGGTACCCGAATCCGGCGCAGCACCCGGACCGAGGACGAGATCAGCCCCTGCGGCCCGCACAGGTACACGTCGCGGCGGCGAACGTCCGGCACGAGCTGGCGCATCCCCCGGGGCGTGAAGACGTGCCTGGGCTCCGGATCGTCCCGGGATCCCAGGAGGTAATACAACGTGGCGTCCCGCTCGCGCGCCAGCCAGTCCAGCTCTTCGCGGAACACGATCTCCTCCGCGCTGCTCGCGCGGTAGATGACGAAGGTGCCGCGGGGCAGGTCCTCCAGCAGCGCCCGGATCGGGGCGATCCCGCTACCCGCCGCGATCAGCAGCGCCCGCGGCGCCACTCGCCGGTCGGCCGTGAACACGCCGGACGGACCCTCCGCGAAGACCCGGGTGCCCGGCGGCACGTGAGGCAGCTGCGAGGTGTGGTCGCCGACCCGCTTCACGGTCAGCCGCAGCCAATGTCCGTTGGGCGCGGCGGACAGCGAGAACGGGTGCGCCTGCCACCAGCGGCCGCGGGTCAGGAAGCGCCAGCGGAAGTACTGGCCGGCCCGCACCTCCAGCTCGTCCAGGCGCTTGCCGGCGATGTAGAGCGACACCATGTCGTTGCCCTCCGGCGTCACCTCGGCGACCCGGAACTGGTGCCGGCGGTTGAGCAGGATCGGCGCGATCAGGCGGCCCCAGAGCAGGCAGCCCGCGACGAAGATGTACAGGCCCGCCCAGAACCAGCGACCGAAGCCGGCCATCAGCTCCTCACCGGTCGCGAACTGGTGGCCGTACCCGAGCAGGAGGATCAGGTAGGTCGCGACATGGAGGTAGTACCAGGTTTCGTACCGCATCCGCTTGCGTACTGTCCGGATCCCGAGCAGCGCGGAGGCGACCAGGATCACGGTCGCGATCAGCGCGCTGATCATGTCTTCGTACGTCGTGAGCACGGCCCACGTCTCGTGCCATACCGACACCGCCTGCGCGCGGGCGTACCCGACCAGGATGAGTACGACGTGGGTGACGATCAGTACGAACAGCGTGCCGCCCAGCTCCCGGTGCCACGTCATCAGGTGGTGCGCGCCGATCCACCGCTCCAGCCAGCCGACGCGGCTCATCAGCAGTACCTGCGTCAGCAGCAGGTACCCGCCGGTCATCCCGGTGATTCGCCCACCCGCGGTGAGAACGTCGCCCACGCCGGTCACCGACCCGCCCGGGGTGTTGAACCACCACAGGGCGACGCTGGTCACCAGTGCACAGGTGAACACCAGGCTGAACAGCCGGCGCCCACCGACCTCGCCGACCTCTGGCGCGTCCTCCTCCGCGAGGTAGTTCGACCAGGTCAGGTCGACCTGGGCCGGTTCGATCGAGTGACGTCCGGTTGGCTGTGTGTAGTCGACGGTGCGGGCCGTTACCCCCGCGCGCGGGTCGAGCGTGCGCGGCAGGATGCCTGACGGGCGCTGCTGTCGTGAGCCGCCTGTTCGTTCCATCGCGTCTTGTCCTACCAGTCGGTCCACTGCCGGCACCATCTTCGGGGCAAGAGTTCCGCGAATTCTTAGAAGGCGAGCGTACGGGGAATCATAGGGTTATGCGGCTGATTCTCAACGTGATCTGGCTGGTCTTCGGCGGCCTGTTCCTCGCGCTCGGCTACGCGATCGCCGGGCTGATCTGCTTCCTCCTCGTGGTGACGATTCCGTTCGGCATCGCGTCGTTCCGCATCGCCAACTACGCGCTGTGGCCGTTCGGGCGACAGCTGGTGCGCAAGCCGACCGCGGGTGCGGCCTCGACGATTGGCAATGTGATCTGGCTGATCGTGGCCGGTTGGTGGCTTGCGCTGGGACACATCGCGACGGCGATCGCCCAGTTCGTCACGATCATCGGTATCCCGGCCGGCCTCGCCAACCTGAAGCTGATACCGGTGTCGCTGTTCCCATTGGGCCACGAGGTGCGTGACATACCCTGACCTCATGCTCGTGCAGACATCCGTCACTGACGGGATCGGCACCATCCGGCTGGACCGGCCGCCCATGAACGCCCTGAACATCGAGATTCAGGAGGGGTTGCGCGCCGCGGCACAGGCGCTCTCCGCCGACGACCAGGTCCGCGCCGTCATCGTGTACGGCGGGGAGAAGGTCTTCGCGGCCGGCGCGGACATCAAAGAGATGGCCGCAATGTCCTATGTGGACATGGCGGCTCGTGCGGCGGCGCTCTCCTCCGCGTTCGACGCGATCGCGAGGATCCCCAAGCCGGTGGTGGCCGCCATCAACGGGTACGCGCTCGGTGGCGGGTGCGAGCTGGCTCTCGCCTGCGACTGGCGGGTCGCGGCGGCCGACGCGAAGCTGGGGCAGCCGGAAATCAACCTCGGCATCATCCCGGGCGCCGGCGGCACCCAGCGCCTGCCCCGCCTCATCGGCCCGGCCCGGGCGAAGGATCTGGTGATGTCGGGCCGGATGGTCGGCGCCGAGGAGGCGCTCGCGATCGGGCTCGTGGACCGGGTTGTTCCGCCCGAGGAGGTGTACGGCGCCGCTGCCGAACTCATCTCACGCTACGTGTCCGGACCGACCCAGGCGCTCCGGGCCGCGAAGCTCGCCATCGATGGCGGTTTGTCGATGGACCTGGCGGCCGGCCTGGCGTGGGAGAGCCAACTGTTCGCGGCGCTGTTCGCAACCGCCGACAAGACCGAAGGCATGACCGCCTTCGCTGAGAAGCGGAAGGCCGATTTCACCGGACGGTAGGTCCGTTTGGCGTATTCTCCACACCGCTTGGTGGCAATCGGGCGATTACCCAGAGCCGTGATTGTAGAAACATGCAAGACTCTCAGTCATGACAGCACCGCGTGGCGTGACCTTGCCGCGGCGGCGGCTCGGAACGGCCCTGCGGGAACTGCGCGAGGCGGCCGGGCTGAGCCGCGAGCAGGTGGGCCATGCGCTGGACTGTTCCAGTTCAAAGATTAGCCGGATTGAGAACGGCGATGTTGGCGTGCGCCGCGGCGACCTGGCCGTCATGCTGGGCATGTACGGCGTCCACGACTTCGAGCGCCGGCAGTTCCTCATGGACCTCGCCCGCAACGCCAAGTCTGGCGGTGGCTGGTGGTCCGCGTTCCGCCAGTTGCTGTCCAACGCGGAACTGCGATTCCTCGAACTGGAGGCCGCCGCGGCCACCATCGAAGGGTTCAGCCTCGCGGCGGTGCCCGGCCTGCTGCAGATCCCGGCGTACGCGCAGGCGGACATCCAGGCCAGCTTCCCCGGCGCCGCCACCTACCAGCTCGCGAAGCGGTTGGAGGTGCGGCAGGCCCGGCAGGCGCTGCTCGACCGGGAACAGCTCGACGTGCGCCTGCTCGTCGACGAGGCCGCGCTGCACCGCTGCGTCGGCGGCCCCGCCGTCATGGCGGAGCAGATGCGGTACCTGACGGAGGTGGGCGGGCGACCCGGCGTCACGCTGCAGGTCCTGCCGTTCGAGCGCAGCGGCCGTACCGGCGCGCGCAGCGGGGTGACCCTGCTGCGCTTCGCCGATGACGACGAGTCCGCGACCGTATATGTGGACGGCTTCGGCGGTGAGGGATACGTGGAACGTCCCGAGGAGGTTCCGCAGGCGACCGCGCTGCTGCTGCGGGTACGGGAGCAGGCACTCGATCCGGCCGAGTCGATACGGCGCATCGAGTGTTGCTGCCTGTCCAATATGGACGGACCCGGTTGGTTAGTGCCCCCAACGGAGACGACTCAGCGGAGATACGGGTACGGGTTCGGGCGTTGACTCCGGCGGCTGCGGTACCGGCTCGCGCGCGGGCTGTACCCGGTGGGGCAGCGCGGCGAGGATCGCGAGCATCAGCAGGACGTGCCAGTCGTCGATGACCTGCCCTTCCGGCCGGTACATGAGGTGCACCGGGACGATCTTCCAGTCGTACCAGGCGATGACGCTGAAGGTGACGGTGAACCAGATCAGCCCGGCGAAGGCGGCGTACCACCAGCGCCGTCGTTCCGGCGTGGCGGCGGCGTCGACGAGTACGACGAGGGCGGGAATGAACCAGTAGAGGTGGTGTTGCCAGCTGACCGGGCTGACCAGCGCGCCGGTGACGCCGGTGAGGGCCAGGCCGGCGACCTCGTCGCCGTCGCGGGCGGCTCGACCGGCGCGCCACAAGCCGGCGACGAGCACGATCGCGGCAAGCGGAATCCAGAGTGCGTTGCTCACCGAATGTGGGTGGGTGATCCGGGACAGCGCGCCGAGCAGTGACTGGTTCGGGACGAATTCGACGTGGCCGAGGCGGCTGCTCTGCCACAGCACCGAGGTCCAGTAGTGCCAGGAGTCGCCGAAGCGGAAGGCGGCGGTCGCCAGCGTCACGATGGTCGCGGTGGCGGTCGCCACGGCGGCGGCCCGGTACCTGCGGCTGACCAGCAGATACACGATGAAGATCGCGGGGGTGAGCTTGATCGCGGCGGCCAGGCCGATGGCGATACCGGTGTACTTCGCTCCCCGCGGCGCCAGGACGAGCAGATCGAGCAGGACCAGCGCGGCGAGCAGCAGGTTGATCTGGCCGAAGGTGAACGTCTCGCGGATCGGCTCCAGCACGCTGATCAGCGGGATGGCCAGGCAGACCGTGAACCAGCGGGGCCAGCCGTGCCGGTCGGCGACGGGTACCAGCAACCAGATCGTGGTGAGCACGATGGCGACCGCGGAGAGGAGCGACATGATCTCGATGGTGTGGAATTGCGAGATCCAGGCCATCGGGTACATCACGAGCGCCGCGAACGGCGGGTACGTGAAGCCCAGGTGGCCCTGCACCTTGTCCGGTACCGAGTAGTCGTAGAGCGGATGCCCGCGTGCCCACCAGCGCACCGCACCGTAGTAGATCTTCAGGTCGAAGTACTGGTGCCGGTTGCCGTACCAGCGCTGGGCGGCGGCTACCACAGCCGCCACGATGATCACCACGACTGCTTGGACGGCGGTGCGGGATCGTCGAGCCGGCGATGCGGGGGACACCGCGAGGGATGTGCTCGTCACGGCTACACGCTAGCGATCAGCGGACGATACCGGGGTCATCTGTTGGTTGGATCCTGCGGGCAAGGAATCGCTATCGGTAACCAATTACTTACCATGTGTCGATGGGGTCCCGATGCTGAGCGGTTTACCTATGGCGTATGCCCGACCGAGATGTCCGGCCGTACCTTGACCTCGCAGGCCGCGTACCCCTCGATCGACACCACGTGCACCGGGATGTACGTCGGGTACTGGTCGGGCGTGCGCTCCCGCATCGACCAGATGTATACGTCGGCGCCATCGCCAGCGGACACGAACTGCCCGGGCGGCAGGTACAGCATGTATTGGGTGTCCATTGCGGCGCCGGTGACCGTCAACGGTTGTCCATCCGCCTTGCGGAACCGGCTCTCGTTGCGGGCCAGCCATTCGGCGGCCGGTTTGTTGCAGGTACCCCAGTAGTCCAGCTCGTACCGGGTCGTCGCCGCGCCGAACCCACCCACCAGCGGGCTGAAATACGCGTACTCGTAGGGGTGCAGCCGTACCATTTCGCCGACCGCCTGCGCCTGCCCACCCACGACCAGCACCCCCACGACGGCGGCGAGGACCGGCTGGAGGACCGCCCGGCCAGATATGGCATCCAACCGCTGCCATAGCCAGATGAGCGCGTAGCTTGCCATCACCACCAGGGCGGGCACGATGAACAGGAACTGGCGCAGGCCGTTGTACATTGTGGACCGCAGCGCGGCGAGCATCAGGGCCGGTGCGGCGAACGACAGGAGCACCAGGGCGAGGCGCGCGTCTCCGGTCCGGAACCGGGCCAGCTGTACGGCAGCCAGCACGACACCCACCGCGCCCAGTATCGCGACGGGCACCGGTGAGCCGATGCCCAGCCACTCCAGCACGTACCAGCGCGGCAGTTGCTGCGCGGAGATCATGTGCCCCTCGAACGGGATGATCCCGCCCCACGGGTACTTCGACATCGACACGATGGAATCCGTCAGGTTCGACACCGGGTTGATGGCGACGTACGGCCACAGCGCGCACATGGTGGCGAACGAGGTCATGCCGATGATCAGGCCGCTCATGGCCTGGTTGCCCAGGGCCGCCAAGCCCGCCTTGCGTTCGCGCAAGGCGGCCGGGTGCCGCAGCCACCAGCCGACGGCCAGCAGGCCGAGTATCGGGTACCAGATGACGCCGACCACCCGGATGGACGCGGCAGCGCCGATCGCCACCCCGATGCCCGCGCTGGCCCATACCTGGTCGCGAGTTGGCTCGTCCCAGCGCCGCATCAGGCGCAGCACCGCCCACAGGACGAAGGTCATCGCGGCGGCGAACGGTACGTCCTTGGAGTTGTTGAGCGCCGCGCCGAGGTAGCGCGGGAAGAGGGCCAGCCCGGCGGCGGACAGAAACGCCGCCCACCAGCCACCCAGCTCGTACCCGCAGAGCGCGACGGCGAGGACGCCCAGGATCGCGAAGGCGCCGGTGACCACCGACCGGGTCGTCCAGTCCTCACCGGTCAGCCGCTGTACCGCGGCGATCACGGTTTCGGCGAACGGTCCGTGTTGGGGCATCTGCTCCCAGGACGGGTAATCCAGGAACCCGCGGTCATGCCCGCCGCTGAGGTACCACGCCAGCACGCGCTTGCCGTAGTCCTGCTGAAACACCTCGTCGTACGTGCGCCCGTAGGTGTGCGCCTGGGTCGCGACGAACACGATGAGCCCGAGGAACAGCAGTACGAGCCCGTAGGCCGCGGCCGGAACGCGCGCCATCCACCGCCATACGCTCGCGGTCACCTGTCGGCTCCGGCAGCCTGTGGCTGCGCGTTCCCGGGCCGATCGGGCGCCGCGAGGTCGTCGCGCACCGGGACTGCCGTGACTCCTGGGGTGAAGCCGTCGTCGGCCGAGTCGGAGGCGATGACGTAGGCGGGACGAGCCAGGGTGGCCGTGTAGAGCCGCCCGAGGTACTCGCCCAGCAGCCCCAGGCACAGCAGCTGCACGCCGGACAGGAAAAGCACCACGACGTAGAGCGAGGTCCAGCCGGGTACGGTGACGCCCAGGACGTAGGCCACCAGGGCGGCGATCCCCAGACCCACGCAGACGGCGATACCGCCGAGGCCCAGCCAGGTCGCGAAGCGCAGCGGCGCCGCGGAGAAGCTGGTGATGCTGTCCGCCGCCAGCATCACCATCTTGGCCAGCGGGTACTTCGTCCGTCCGGCCGCCCGCGGCTGTCGCCGATAAGGCACCTCGGCGCTGCGCATGCCCAGCCACGGCACCACGAGTCGCAGCACCGGCGTGCGCTCGGGCAGTTGCCGCAGCAGCTCCACCGCCGCCCGGCTGAGCAGGCGGAAGTCCCCGGCGTGCCGGGGCACCTGCGGGCCGACCAGCCGGCCGACCAATCGGTAGTAGAGCCCGGCGGTCCAGCGCTTGAAGGGCGAGTCGGTCTCCCGGTTGCTGCGCACGCCGTACACCACGTCGACGCCTCTTGTCATGGCCACGTGCAGCATCCGCTCGATGACCTCCGGCGGGTCCTGCAGGTCCGCGTCCATGCTGACCACGTATCGGCCGGCCGCTCGCCGCAGGGCCGCCGTGAGCGCCGCCTGATGGCCGCTGTTGCGCATCAGCTGGATCAGTCGCAGCTGTGGCCAGGTCGTGCGGGCCTCCATCAGGACGCGGACGCTGTCGTCCACGCTGCCGTCGTCCACGACAACGACCTCGTACGTGTGAGGCAACCCGTCGAGCACGCCACGCAGCCGCTCGATCATGATGGGGAGGACGTCTTCTTCGTTGTAGACCGGCACCACGACCGACAGGACAGGTTCGGCATCCATCACGTTCAGCCTTTGCACCGGAGACAGTGATCGGCCCCCCTTTCAGGGAGCCACAAGTGTTGGACCGCGGTCACAAGAATACGTTGGCGGCGACGAAATGGCTGCCCCTTGCCGATATGAGCAAGGAGCGGGCGAGTCCCGCGCGGCTCCGGCGCGGCGGCCGGCCGCAAGCGGCTGACCTCGGCCGACACATTGACTCGACAAGATCGCCGGCCGGCGCGGAGAACCGGATTGCTTTTCGCGTTTCGCAGGTACGGTGCAATTTTCACAGACCGCGGACCGTGCCCCCGTTTGGGTTAGACTCAGCGGGCCTGATCGCGATCAGGCTTGTACGAGTTGGTGTCGAGCTGTCGCTTCCCGGCTTCTGACGGTGCGGTGAAGGTGCGGCTGGGAAGTGGGATCATGCTGGCGCAACCTGGGTTACGGAGGGTGCCGCGCCCCGGCCAGGTGCTGCCTGCCGAGGCCGTTCTGATCGCTGCTCTGATCGTCTTGGCGGTAGCCATCCGGCTCGCTGGACGCCAATACGTAACTTACGACATGAACGTGTTCCTGTCGTGGTACGACGACCTGCGCGCGCACGGCGGCATCCGCGGCCTGAAGAACCCGGTTGGCAACTACAACGCCCCATTTTTGTACTTTCTGGTGCTGGCGATCTACCTGCCCGGCGCCGCGGTAGCCAAGATCAAGCTGATCTTCACCGTTTTCGACGCGGGCGTCGTGTACTTCACCTACCGGCTCGTTGCGCTGCGGTACCCGGGCTGGCGGATCCCGACTCTCGCGGCGCTCGTGGTGGCGTTCCTGCCAACGGTCGTGGTCAACGCCTCGATGTGGGGCCAGTGCGACTCGATGTACGCCACCTTCGCCCTGGGTGGCCTGTACTTCGTGCTTCGCGACCGGCCGTGGTGGGGTTGCGTGTTCCTGGCGATCTCCTACGCGCTCAAGCCGCAGGCCATCCTGATGGTCCCGATCTTCCTTCTGCTGCTGCTCGCCGGCCGGGTCCCGTGGCGGAGCCTGATCGCCCTACCCGTGACGTATCTGCTATTGGACGTACCGGCTTTGCTGCTCGGGCGTAATCTGCATGAGCTGCTGACGATCTACACCAATCAGCTCAACGACGACGAGCTGGTTGCCCACGCGCCGACGATCTTTCAGTACCTTCCGGTGAGCCAGGGGCAAGATCCGCTCCGCAAGCTCGCGTACCTCTTCGCCGCCGTTCTGGCGCTCGCTATCTGCCTGCTGCTGGTCCGCGTGCGCCTCGACGCCGAACGCATCGTGACGGCGGCCGCCTTCCTCGTCCTGGCGATCCCGTTCCTGCTGCCCCGCATGCACGACCGGTACTTCTTCCTCGGCGATCTCCTGTCGGTCGTGCTCGCCTTCTACCGCCCGCGCCTCTGGTACGTGCCACTGCTGGTACAGCTCTCCTCGGGCATGTCGTACCTGCCGTACCTGTTCGGCGATGCACCGTACGTCGGCTTCCAGATCATCAGCGCGTTCATGCTGGCCGCCATTCTCGTCTGTGGCTACGCGCTGCTGGCCGACCTGCCTCGCGTCATGAAGGCTCAAGCGGCTGAATCACCGGATGAGTCCCCGGTCGAGGCGTTGCCGGTACGGCAGAGAACCGATGGCGCCGAACCGACTGACGCGTCCGTCGCGGATCCACCAGTCGAGCCAGCCGTGCCAGCCTTGTCCGACGGAAAGCAGGAGCATTTCCTTCCGGCCGGCGAGCCGGGGTGAGGTCGGACTCTGCTCCGGATTGGCTGCTCGCGGTTCGGCGCGTCATTGATGCGGCGTATTCGACCAGTTGAAGGAACGCTACATATCAGGGAAAGGCAATTGGTCTCCGCGCCGATTCCGTCGCCATTGGGACGCGCGTTCAGGCGATACGCGGACCGGCGGGACCAGGCGTTCTACACTCTCGGCATGCCC
>JBPYFB010000628.1:0-35505 GCA_051986465.1 Rugosimonospora sp. | reverse complement strand
CGCGATCGCGTCCGCCTCGGCGTCGGCTCGAGCCCGCAGCTGCGACTCGGCGTGCGCCCGCCGGCGGGCTGCGGCACGCCGGCGCGCCTCACCGCCGTCCTGGTCGCCCCAGTCGTCCGGACCGTCGTCATAGAAGCCGTGGTTCTGGCCGCCGCGGTCCCGGCCGCCAAAATCCTGGCCGCGATAGTCCTGGCTGGCGAAATCCTGGCCGCCGAAGTCCTGGCCGCCGAAGTCCTCGGCCCGGTAACCATCCGTCGCGTCCGATCCGTATGGCCGGCCGTACACCGCACCCTGGTAGCGACTCCCGCGCTCCGCCATCAGCCCTCCTCTGTCCGCCTGCCAACGACCCGCCGTTGCGACGGGTTCGCCTTTGGACAGTCTGCGGCGATCGGCCGGCACGATGCAGCAGCTGGCCGGCAGTCGACCTTCTTTCGTAAGACCTTGTCGGATCCTTTGACCTAGCTTCCTAGGACGGCTTACGAGGTGTGCCGGGGGTCCTATTCTCAGATCAATGACGACGTTCTCAGCTCGATGACGACGGCTCTGCTCGTACCCGCCGGTGCGGCTGGCGCCGCGGTGGGCTGGTTCCTCGCCGGGGGAGTGGTGTCCGTCCACAGTAGACGGATGGGTACCGTGGGACGGGTACTCGTCGCGGGCGGTAGCGGGCTGCTCTTCGTCGCGGTCGCGGCCCGGTTCGGCGCCAGCCTCGCCCTACCCGCGTACCTGTACCTCGCCGGGGTCGCGGTCGCGCTGGCGCTCATCGACATCCAGGTGCGCCGCCTGCCCAACGCGATCGTGCTGCCCTCGTACCTCGTCGGCGGGCTCCTGCTGGTACCGGTGGCGTTCGTGCGGGGCGATCCGGCGCCGGTACTGCGCGCCCTGGTCGCGATGGTGGCGCTGGTGGGCGTCTACTGTGCGCTCGCCCTCGTGTACCCAGGCGGTATGGGCTTCGGGGACGTGAAGCTCGCCGGCCTGCTGGGCCTGTACCTCGGCTTCATCGGCTGGCGTCCGGTGTGGCTCGGCACCCTCGCCGGATTCCTGCTGGGTGGCATCGCCGCCGCGGTGCTGCTGGTGACCGGTCGCGCGACCCGCAAGACGCACCTGCCGTTCGGCCCCTGCATGCTGGCCGGCGCGCTGGCCGCGATGTTCGTGTCGGCCCCGGCATGGCTCGGTCGGGCCTAGCATCGAGGCATGAAAGCGTCGACGGGATGACCGAGACAGCCGAGCAGATCACCGCGGCGCACGCATACCACGGCGAGGGTCCGGTGTGGCACGCCTCGTGGGGTGGGCTGCGCTGGGTCGACATGCTCGCCGGTGACGTGCTCAGCCTGGACGCGACCGGCGAGGTGCACCGGATGCACGTCGGCGCGGTCGCCGCGGCGCTGCGCCCGCGCCGGACCGGCGGCATGGTGGTCGGCATCGAGCGGGGCTTCGCGCTGGTCGACGCCGCCGGAGCGGTGCGGCCACTGGGCGAGCTGTGGGCCGACCAGACGGTACGCATGAACGAGGGGAACTGCGATCCGGACGGCCGCTTCTACTGCGGCTCCATGCGGGAACCCGTTGCCGAGGGGGCGGGCAGCCTGTACCGGCTCGACGCCGACCTGACCGTGAGCACGGTACTGACCGGGGTGACCATCTCCAACGGGCTGGCCTGGAGCCCGGACGGCGGCACCGCGTACTACGTCGACACCCCGACGCACCGCATCGACGCGTTCGAGTACGACTCCCGCACCGGCCTGTCGAACCGGCATCCGGTGGTACGCATACCGGAGGAGCAGGGCGACCCGGACGGGCTCACCGTCGACGCCGACGGGTACCTGTGGGTGGCGCTGTACCGCGGCGGCGCGGTGCACCGGTACGCGCCGGACGGCCGGCTGGACGGGGTGGTCGAGGTGCCGGTCAGCCTGGTCACCGCGTGCACGTTCGGTGGCGGGGACCTGTTCATCACGACGTCCCGGGAGAACCTGCCCGAGGGTGCGGAGCCGGCGGCGGGTGCCGTGTTCCGGGCCCGTCCCGGGGTGGCCGGCCTGCCCGTGCTCGAGTTCGCCGGCTGACGGGTCAGCTCGCGTACAGCACGAAAGGTGCGCCGCGGTGCGTGATGTCCCGCGCGTACCGCATGCCCAGCCGCTCCATCACCGCGCGCGACCGTGCGTTGTGCGGTTCGGTGTACGCGACGACCTGGTCCTCGCCCAGTTCCTCGCGGGCGAAGTCGAGGCCGGCCCGGCCGATCTCGGTGGCGTAGCCGGCGCCCCACAGTTCCGAGCGCAGCGTCCAGCCGACCTCCAACCGGCGGGCGCCGTCCACCTCCGCGTAGGACAGGCCGCCGCGGCCCACGAGATCGTCGGTGCCGCGCAGGTACGCGATCCATTTCTGTACCCCGTCGGACTCCCAGCCCTGTCGCATGCGGACACCGGCGTCGCGCGCCTCGGCGAAGCTCCACGCGCCGGCGTGCCAGTGCGCGACCGCCTCGTCCCGGTGCAGCCGCCACAGGTCGACGGCGTGCTCCGGACCGATCGGCTCCAGGCGCAGCCGCTTCGTGTACCGGGTCCGCGCCGCCTTCGCGACCACGTCCCGCAGCCGCCGGTCGCCGTCGGTGCGACCGACCATCATCTGGTCGAGCCGGTCGCGCCCGACCCAGGCGTACGCGTCGTGCTTGCCCTCTTCCAGCCGGGGCGCGTCGAGGTCGCCGTCCACCTCGACCAGGTAGTCCAACTCGTACCGCAGGGTGTTGCGGTGTGCCCACTGCCAGTCGGCGATGACCGACTCGACCCGGCGCAGCCGCCAGCCGGTCTCCTCCTCGATCTCCCGCGCCAGCGCGGCGAGCGGCGTCTCGCCCGGCTCGACGTGGCCGCCGACGATGTCCCAGATGCCTGGCAGCAGCCGGCGGGTGGGGGAGCGGCGGTGTGCGTACACGCGGCCGCCGGAGTCGCTGATGAGGGCCCCCACGCACAGCAGCACTGCCACGCGGTCAGCGTAACCTGATCGCGTGCAGCCCCCTCCGGATCGAGGTTCCCCAGCCGTACCGGAGATGGCACGGCTTGCGCATGGATACACCAACGACACCCGGGGCGACGGGCGAATCGTGGTGAAGCGGTACGAGGGGCCGGACCGGGACGAGCGCCGAGCCCGCGAGCGGATGGTGCTGGCGCGACTGCAGGGGCTGCTGCCGGTACCGGCGTTGCTGGACAGCGACGGGGACCTGCGAATGCGGTTCGTCGCCGGGGTACAGGGCCAGGAGCTCATCGACGCGGGTGCGGCGGCGCGGGTACTGAGGGCGTGCGGCCGGACGCTGCGCGACATCCACGGGCTCGACGTCGCCCGGATCCTGCCCGGCGTGGCACGGGAGCGTGGCGCGGTTCTCGTCCATGGCGATTACGGCCCGAACAACGTGTTGCTCGATCCGGCCACCTTCGCCGTCACCGCGGTACTGGACTGGGAGTGGGCGCGGCCGGGGAGTGCCGTGGAGGACCTGGCCTGGTGCGAGTGGATCGTCCGGATGCACCACGGGGCACACGTACCGGCGCTGGACGAGTTCTTCGACGGGTACGGTTCGCGGCCGGCCTGGGCGCGGCGGCGCGATGCGATGCTGGCGCAGTGCCGGCGCCTGCTGGAGATGTGCGAGCGATGGAGCCCCGGCGCGGTACGCCTGTGGCAGCACCGGCTCGAGGTCACCGCGGGATGGCTCGAATAGCGTCCACTGTGGATACGCCGGCGGTCAGGGTACCGATGCGACCGGTACCGGCTTGGCGCTGGCCACCTCGGTGTTGAACTGCTGCCGCAGCTTGGCTACCACGTCAGGGTGCTGGAACGGCCCGAACGCCTGGGTGAGGTACTTCGCGGGGATCAGCTGCCGTACCTGGGTGCGGAAGTCCTGCCGTGGCTGGGGGAGCAGGACGCTCGGCGGGTTGCTCAGGGACACCGCGACCGGGCCAGCGCTCTTGCTGGCGAAGTCCCACGGCGTACCGGGCGTGGCGATCGCGCACAGGTGCTGGGCGTACACCCACTGGACCTGGCCGGCCGAGGTGGCGGTCGCCGGTGCGATGCCGAACGGGTCCACCGCGCACATGATGCGCACCGGCCCGCCGTGGTCGTGGTCGTGCGCGGCCTGCCCGATCTCGAGGATGACGGGGGAAGTTTCAAGGATCGCCTGCACCTCGGTGGCGAGGTCGGTGCGCAGCTTGCTCGGCAGCCCGTCCGCGCCGAAGTGCATCCGGGTCACGACGAACGCCACCACCGGCAATGCCACGGCGGCGGCGAGGATCGCGGCCAGCGGCCAGCGACGGCGCCGGCGGTGCCGCGCCCGGGGATCCACCTGTATCGACACGCGGGAATGCTCGCACGGCCTCCCATGCCAGGCAAGCCGGTAGCTCAGCGTATCGGTGTCCACGCACTGTCCACTGTGGTCAGCGGGAGGCGCGGCGGGGCTCGGCCGGGTGATCTACCGGAACCCGACCGGTACGGCTACTTGGGTGCCCCGGTCGAGGAGCGTACGACCAGCGGAGTGTCCAGCTCCACGCGCGGCGTGTCCAGCTCGTCGCCGGAGATCAGCGTGAGCAGCATCCTGGTCGCCATCGCGGACATCTCGGCGAGCGGCTGGCGCACCGTGGTCAGCGGCGGGATCGCCCAGCGCGCTTCCTCCAGGTCGTCGAAGCCGACCACGCTCATGTCGTCGGGTACCCGCATGCCCCGCTCGTACAGCGCCTCGTACGCGCCCAGCACCATCTGGTCCGCGCACACGAACAGCGCGGTCGGCGGTTGGGGCAGGTCCAGCAGCGCCATGGTCTCGCGGTAGCCGGTCGGGCTCATGAAGTCGCCGGTGCGCAGGTACCCCGAGCGCACCTTCATGCCGGCGGCGTTCATCGCGGCCCGGTACCCGGCCACCCGCGCGCGGCTGCACAGCACGTCGGTGGGGCCGCCGACCACCGCGATGCGCTCGTGCCCGAGCCCGATCAGGTACTCGGTCGCGGCGAGCCCACCCGCCCAGTTGGTCGCGCCGACCGACGGTACCCCGGGCATGCTGGCCCCGGCCGGGTCGACGAGCACCACCGGGATGCCGAGCTGGTTGAGCGCGGCCTGCTGGCCGGGCGAGAGTTCGGAGAGCACCAGCAGTACGCCGTCGGAGCGGCGCGCGGCGAGGTTCTCCAGCCACCGCCGGTCGGGGCGTACCCGGTTGCGCCCGTGCACGGCGGAGACCACCACGCCGGTACCGGCCCGGTGCGCCACCTCCTCGACACCGGCGAGGATCTCCATCGCCCATGGGCTACCCAGGTCGATGAAGACCAGGTCGATGAGGCCGACCTGGGCGCGCTGCCCGCCCCGGCGCAGGGTGTAGCTGCGCTGCCGGAGCAGTTCCTCGACCTTTTGCCGGGTGCCGGGGGCGACATCGGGGCGGCCGTTGACGACCCGCGACACGGTCGGTACCGACACGCCTGCCGCGGCCGCGATCTCGGACATCGTCGCCCTGCTGGGTCGCGGCATGCTACCCCCAAGAAAGTTCACCGTACCGACTAATCTGTGAAGTGTATCCCGAAAGTTTCGGCATTCTCGCCTCTCCCTTGGCCGGGCAAGGAGGTCAGCCGGTCCTGTCTTACCGGAAACCTACCGGAAGAATGCCCTCAGTGACACTGCCCCACCGCCGCGAGCATGTTGGTGCGCTCGGGCCGGGCGCCGACGTCGAACGGCGTCTCGGGGCGCCACTGTGGCAACCACACCACGCCGGGGTCGAGGAGTTCGAAGCCGGCGAACAGTTGCCGGATCTGGTCGCGGCCACGGGACGTGAGCGGACCGCCGAGCTCGGCGGCGAACTCGCCCAACGCCGGGTCGGGGCGCGGGCAGCCCTCCGTGGTGCCGTGCGAGACGACCAGGTAGCTACCGGGTGCCACCGCGTCGCGCAGGCGCGCCACGATGCCGGCCGGGTTGTCCTCGTCGGGCAGGAAATGCAGCACCGCGACGAGCAGCAGGCCCACCGGGCGACGGAAGTCGATCAGCCGGCGGGTCTCCGGGTGGCGCAGGATCGCGCCCGGGTCGCGCAGGTTCGCCTGGATCGCGGTGGCCCCCGGGTCGCCGGCGAGCAGCGCGCGGGCCTGCTCGACCACGACCGGGTCGACGTCGACGTAGACGACGCGGGCGGCGGGGTCGTGCCGCCGGGCGATCTCGTGCACGCTGCCGACCGTGGGCATCCCGGAGCCGATGTCCAGGAACTGCCGCACTCCGGCGTCGAGCAGCAGGGTCACCGCGCGGCGCAGGAACGCGCGGTTCTCCCGTACCGCCCGCCAGTGGTCGGGCAGCACGGCGAGCAGCCGGCGGGCCGCCTGCCGGTCCACCGCGAAGTTGTGCGATCCGCCGAGGAAGTAGTCGTAGACGCGTGCGTCGCTGGCCTGCTCCGGGTGCATCTTCCGCACGCTACGCCAGCGGCGTGGGCACCGGGATCCGCAAACCGGCTCAGCCTGTCGGCTGACGTCCCGGGACAGCCGCGGCCCCGGAATCAGCCCGCCAGCCGGCGCCACAGAAATTCGAGAACCAGCGCCCACTTGAAGGCGAGTTGCTCGTTGTCGGCGGCGGCGCCGTGCCCGCCCTCGACATTCTCGTAGTACGTGACGTCGTGCCCGTACTCGAGCAGCCGGGCCACCATCTTCCGGGCGTGCCCCGGGTGTACCCGGTCGTCCCGGGTGGACGTGACGAACAGCACCGGCGGGTACTCGCGTCCACTGTGGACGTTGTGGTACGGGGAGAAGTGGCGCAGGTACGCCCAGTCCGCCTCGTCGTCCGGGTTCCCGTACTCGGCGACCCAGGAGGCACCGGCGAGCAGCTCGTGGTAGCGGCGCATGTCGAGCAGCGGCACCTGGCTGACCACGGCGCCGAACAGGTGCGGGTACCGGGTGTACATGACGCCGGCGAGCAGCCCGCCGTTGCTGCCGCCCTCGGCCGCGAGCTGCCGGTGCGTCGTGATGCCGCGCGCGACCAGGTCGGCGGCGACCGCGGCGAAGTCCTCGTACGCGCGCGGCCGGTTCTCCCGCATCGCGGCCCGGTGCCAGCCGGGGCCGTACTCGCCGCCACCGCGGATGTTGGCCAGCGCGTACGTGCCGCCCCGGGCCAGCCAGCCGCGCCCGATCACGCCGCTGTAGTTGGGCAACCGGGAGATCTCGAAGCCGCCGTACCCGCTCAGCAGGGTCGGCCCCGGCCCGGTACGGTCGCCGCCCACGACGAAGTACGGCACCTGGGTACCGTCGGCGGAGGTCGCGAAGAACTGCCGGACCGCCATGCCCTGCGCGTCGAAGAAGGCCGGCTCCTCCTTGAGGGTCTCGACCTCGCCGCCGACGGTGCCGTAGGAGAGTGTGCCCGGCCGGAGGAATCCCGTGCTGGACAGCAGGAACTCGTCGCTCTCGTCCGGGTTGGTGTCCGCGATGTCGACCTGCCGGAAGCTCCCGTCGCCGCGGCCGGCCACGCCCGACGGTGGGGACAGCGCCGCGCGCCGCCAGCCGTCCCGGCCGGGTGTCAGCACCTCGACCTGGCTGCGCACGTCGTGCAGCGCGACGAGCAGGAGGTGGTGCCGGGTCCACGTGAAGTACTGCAGGGAGGTGTGCGCGTCGGGCGCGAACAGCACCTCGAGGTCGCGCCGGCCGGCGAGGAACGCGTCGAAGCCGGTCGCCAGCAGCGCGCCGGCCGGGTAGGCGCGACCCTCGACCGTCCACTGTGTACGGAGCCGGATGGCGAGCCACTCCCGGTGGGCGCTGACCTCGGCGTCGTCCGGTACCTCGATGCGCACCAGCTCGCCACCTGCCGTGCGCAGGTACCGCTCGCTGCGGAAGAAGTCGCGGCGCCGCTCGACGATGTCGCGCTCGTACCCGGGCGTGGGGTCGTGCGCCGCGTCGACGAGCACGTCCTCGGCGTCGCCCGCGTAGACGAGTTCCGCCTCCGCGAGCGGGGTGCCGCGCCGCCAGCGCATCACCAGCCGCGGGTACCCGGAGTCGGTCATCGAGCCCGGCCCGGTATCGGTGCCGACGTAGACGGTATCCGCGTCGATCCAGCCGATCGTGCTCTTCGCCTCGGGCAGCGCAAAGCCGCCGGGTACGAAGTCCCGGGTGGCCACATCGAACTCGCGCACCACGGCGGCGTCCGAGCCGCCCCGCGACAGGCTCAGCAGGGCCCGCTCGCCGGCCGGTCGCAGCAGGTCGGCACCCTGCCACACCCAGTTCTCGCCGTCCCGTTCGGCCAGCTCGTCCAGGTCGAGCAGCACCTGCCAGTCCGGCTCCCGCTTGCGGTACTCGTCGAGCGTGGTGCGCCGCCACAGCCCGCGCGGGTGGGCCGCGTCCTTCCACAGGTTGTACAGGTACCCGCCGTGCCAGGTCGGCAGCGGTATCCGGTCCTCGGCGTCGAGGACCTCCCGCAACCTCCGGTTCAGCTCGGTGAACCCGTCGCCGCCGGCGAGGTCGGCGATACTGTGTGCGTTGCGGCCGCGGACCCAGCCCGCGGCCGCCGGGCCGTCCAGGTCCTCCAGCCAGCGGTACGGGTCGTCGGCGTCGTCCCGGTGGCTTGTGGCGGCCGGGCTCGTGGCAGGAGGTGTCATGGCTGCCAGTCTGGCCCAGCCGCCGGCCGCGGTTTGGACGGGGCGGTCAACCGGTGCGAACCCGGTGGGTAGGGTGATGGCGTGGAGTATCGCGAGTTGGGTAGGTCGGGCCTGCGAGTTTCGGTGCTCACCATGGGCACCATGACGTTCGGCGGCAGCGGCGTGTTCGCGAACGTGGGTACCACCGGCGTGGACGAGGCGCGGCGCCAGGTCGACCAGTGCCTTGCGGCCGGGGTCAACATGATCGACACTGCCGACGTGTACTCGGGCGGGCAGTCCGAGGAGATCCTCGGCGAGGTACTGCGCGGGCGCCGGGACGAGGTGCTGGTCGCCACGAAGGTGCGCATGTCGATGGGCTCCGGCCCCAACGATGCCGGGTTGTCCCGCCACCACATCCTCTCCGGTTGTGAGGCGAGCCTGCGCCGCCTGGGCACCGACTACATCGACCTGTACCAGGTGCACGAGTGGGACGGAGTGACCCCGCTCGAGGAGACCCTGGAGGCGCTGGACCTGCTCGTACGCTCCGGCAAGGTGCGCTACGTCGGGGTCTCCAACTACGCCGGCTGGCAGTTGCTCAAGGCGCTGGGCACCGCCGAGATGCACGGCTTCCCGCGCTTCGTCAGCCAGCAGATCTACTACTCGCTGCAGGGGCGCGACGCGGAGTACGAGCTGATCCCGGCCGCCGTCGACCAGGGCCTGGGCGTGCTCGTCTGGTCGCCGCTCGCCGGTGGGCTGCTGTCGGGCAGGTACCGCCGCGACGCCCGGCCGGACGGCGGGTCCCGCCAGCTCACCGACTGGAACGAGCCGCCCGTCTACGACCGGGACCGGCTCTACGACACCGTGGACGTGCTGGTCTCGATCGGCGAGCAGCGCGGCGTCTCGGCTGCCCAGGTGGCCCTGGCCTACCTGCTCGGCCGGCCCGCGGTGACCTCGCTGGTGATCGGTGCCCGTACCGGTGAGCAGCTCGCCGACAACCTGGCCGCCGCCGACCTGAAGCTCGACGAGGAGGAGCGCCGGCGGTTGGACGAGGTCAGCGCCCCGCCGCTGCTCTACCCGTACTGGCACCAGGCGAGGACCGCGAGCGACCGGCTCTCCGAGGCGGACCTCACGCTGCTCGCGCCGTACGTCTAGGTCGCTTCGCGCCTAGGTCCCGTCGAGGCGCGCCACGATCTCGTCGACAATCTCGCCTAGCGCCCGGTTGACCTGGACGATCAGCACGTCCTCGTCCGGGCCGGGCTCCTCCAGCGCGGAGAACTGGCTGTCGAGCAGGTCGGCGCGGAAGAAGTGGTCCCGGCGTGCGGTCAGCCGCGCCCCGATCAACTCGCGGCTGCCGCGCAGGTACACCATGCGCACCTGGGGGCGGCGCAGCGTGTCCCGGTACGCCCGGCGCAGCGCCGAGCAGCTGACCACGCCGTGGCGGCCCGCGGCGAGCTGCTGGTCCTCCCAGGCCGCGATCGCCCGTAGCCACGGCTGCCGGTCGGCATCGGTGAGCGGCTGGCCGGCGGCCATCTTCTGGATGTTGGCCAGCGGGTGGAACGAGTCGGCCTCGGCGTATGGCCAGCCGAGCCGGCGGGCGAGCAGCGTGCCGACGGTCGTCTTGCCGCTGCCGGAGACGCCCATCACCAGGGCGATGGTGTGCCTCTCCACCGGCATCACGATAGCCGGCCGGCTCAGGATGGCCAGTTCGGGCTCAGGGATGGCCAGTTCAGGACTCCGATGGCTGCGCCCAGGCGCGGCGCAGGGCCTCGCCGAACACCTCCACCGGCTGCGCGCCGGCCACCGCGTACCGCTCGCCGACCACGACGAAGGGCACCCCGGTCACGCCCAGGTCGTGCGCCTGCGCCGAGTCCGCGCGCACGGCGTCGGCGTACGCGTCCCCGGCGAGCACTCCGGCCGCCTCCGCCGGGTCCAGCCCCGCCTCGGCGGCGAGCCCGACCAGTGACTCGGTGTCGAACAGCGAGCGCACCTCGGTGAACTGCGCGCGGAAGAAGCGCTCGGCGACCGCGTCGGCCACGTCCCGCTCCGCCGCGAGGTGCAGCAGCCGGTGTGCGTCGAAGCTGTTGCCGGTCAACCCCTCGGTGAGGTGGTACTCCAGCCCGTCCGCGGCGGCCAGCTCCTCCAGCCGGCGCTGGGTCGCCACCGCCTGCTCGGCCGGCATGCCGTACTTGCCGACGAGCATGTCGGTCTGGCGCACCGCCGCACCGCGCGGCGCCGCCGGGTCCAGCTCGAACGAGCGGTACCCGACGCGCACCTGCGCGTTGTGCGGGAAGCCGGACAGCGCCTTCTCCAGGCGGCGCTTGCCGAGATAACACCAGGGGCAGACCAGGTCGAGCCAGACGTCTACGCGCATGATCCGAGCAACAGCGCGGGCCGCACGCCTGTTCCTTTCGTCAGCCTGCGATGATTTCGTTCTCCACCTCGACCCGGCCCCGGCCGAACGCGTCGATCTGGCCCCAGCGGCCCTTGATGTCCAGCAGTTCCATCCGCCCGACAAACGCCGGCAGTGCCGGATCGACCACCAGGTGCGAGTTCATCGGCTCCAGCCCGAGCATGGTGCGCAGCAGCAGCAGCGGGGCACCCGTGGACCAGGCCTGCGGCGAGCAGGCGGTGGGGTACTGCACCGGGTACTTGGTCTGGCGCCGGTCGTACCCGCCGAACGCCTCCGGCAGGCGCCCGTCGAAGTACTCGGCGGCGTGCAGGATGCCCGCGGCGATCCGGGCCGCGTCGTCCGCGTACCCGTGCCGGCGCAGGCCCCACGCGATGAACGAGTTGTCGAACGGCCAGACCGTGCCCGTGTGGTACCCGATCGGATTGTACCGGCCCTCGCCGACCGCGAGCGTGCGTACTCCCCAGCCGGAGAACATCTTCGGACCCATCAGGTGCGCCCTGATGCGGTCCGCCTTCGCGTCGTCGACGATTCCGCTCCACAGCAGGTGCCCGATGTTGGAGGTGATCGTGTCGACCGGCCGGCCGCTCGGGTCGATGCCGACCGCGAAGCATTCCCGGTCCGCCATCCAGAAGTCCCGGTTGAACCGCGTCTTGAGGTCGGCCGCCTCCCGCTCCAGCCGCGCCGCGTAGTCCTGGTCGCCCCAGACCAGGCGGGCCAGGCGGGCGCCGCGCACCTTCGCGTCGTAGGCGTACCCCTGCAGTTCGCAGGTGGCGCGCGGGAATGTGGGCAGCCGGCCGTCGTGGTACGAGATGGAGTCCCAGGAGTCCTTCCAGCACTGGTTCTCCAGGCCGGTCAGCTCGTTGCGGCGCTGGTAGGCGACGTATCCGTTGCCCATCAGGTCGGCGTGCTCGTCGATCCAGTTCAGCGCCATCCGGACGGCGAACTCCATCTGGCGCACCAGCTCGGTGTCGCCCGTCCACCGCTCGTACTCGTCGAGCAGCACCACGAACAGCGGGGTGGCGTCGGCGCTGCCGTAGTACGGCGACTGCGGCCGCTCCTCGAACGCCACCGTCTCGCCGTACCGCACCTCGTGCAGGATTTTGCCCGGCTCCTCGTCCCGGAAGTCGTCGTGCCGGCTGCCCTGCCGCAGGCCCAGCTCACGCAGGGTGGTGCGGGCCAGGTCCGGTTCGAACGGCAGCGCCTGCAGGCTGGTGAGGATGCTGTCGCGGCCGAAGAGCGCCATGAACCAGGGCAGGCCGGCGGCGGGCAGCGAGCGGCCGGGCGAGGTCAGCGGCGTGAAGCGCAGCGCGGCGAGGTCGACCAGGCTCTGCCGGTACGTGCGCACCAGCGAGTCCCAGTCGCACTGCAACCTCGGCGCCTGGGCCAGCCATTGGCGCAGGTGCGTACGCAGGTCGGACTTGTCCAGGTCGGGTGTGCGGATCTTCTCCGCCCCCTTGCGCCGTCGCCGGTTGGACATCAGCAGTACCGGGCTGACGTGCAGCTGCACGGCCCACTCCGAGTGAGCTCCGATGTGGACGGAGAAGCTGAGGCCGTGCTCGTCGAAGCGGGCCGCGCCGCGGTGGCCGTCGACCATCTGGTCGGCGGCGCTCTGCGAGGTGATCCCGGCGCTGATCATCGTCTGCCGGTGCAGTTCGTCCCGCTCGTACCCGAGCACGAGCTGCGCCTCCTCGATCCGCGCGTAGTAGGTGCCCTTCTTCGCGAGGTCGTCCTTGACCTCGAACAGGTCGGCGAAGTCGTTCGCCGCGTCCAGCCGCACCATGACGTCGACCGGCTTGTCGTCGTGGTTGAGGATGACCAGCTCCTCGTCGAACCCGTCGCAGACCGTACGGTGGCGGATCACCGAGAGCTTCGCGTTCACGTACACGGTCCCGGTGCTGGACACGAGGAAGAACCGCGTCTCGTAGTACTGGAGGTCGTCGACGGACAGCGGGGTCAGCCGCCGCCCGTCCAGCGTGAGTATCCATTTGGACAGAAAGCGGGTGTCGAACGAGAACAGCCCGCTCGGGTCGTCGGGTGTCGCGTCGATGTCGCCGCTGCGGTCGCTGACCACGAACGTGTTGCCGTGCAGGATCGAGATCTGGTTCAACTGGTTCATGACGGACGGCTCCCAGCGCCTGCGTAGCGGCCCCGCGCGGCGGAGCTCGGTGGGCCGGGCAGCAGCCGCTCCAGCATGACCACCAGCTGCAGGCTGCCCTCGACGCTGACCGCGCCGCGCAGCAGGGCCGCGTGCAGGTTCTCCTCGCCCGACGTGGCCCGCTCGAACAGGCTGCGTTCGGCGCGGACCGAGGCGTCGGCCTCCAGGTTCTCCCGGCTGACGGTGACGTTGCCGTCGCAGATCTCGACGTACCAGTGCTCCGTGCACGTGCCGTCCACGAGCTCGAGGCGCACCGAGCCGGATGTCATTCCCAGCCACGGCTCGTGCCGGCGCCTCCCCAAGTCGTCGAAGAACTCCTCAACGGGACCGGCCATCGGTACACCTCCAGTGCTGACGGGTGCGTGACACGACCGACGCTCCACAGTCGCGCGGGGACCGGCATCACCCCGTGAAGGCGAATCCCACGACGTGAAACGGGCGAGGTGAGCCGATAGAGTCAGCCGCCATGACGCTGCCAAGGCGAGTACGTTTCGGATACTCCCTGGGTTCCCTGGTCACCGGCGCCTTCGGTACGGTGCCGGGCTCGTCCTGCTGCCGTACCTGACCGACATCCTGGGCATCGCACCACGATGGACCTGTTCGTACTCGCCGACGAGCTGGCCGAGCGGGGCTGGCACACCCAGCCGCAGCTGCGTTACGGGGATGAGGCCGGTGCGGGCCACCCGCCGGCACGGCCCGGTACCCGTACCGGCGGAACTGCTCGCCCTGGAGCCCGCGGACGTCACCCCGGCGCTCGTCGCCCAGCTGGCGGCGAGCCTCGGCCTGACGGCGGATGCGCCGCCCGGCCGGATGGCGGCGGTCAACACGGTGCTGGACCGGGCACCGGTGCGGCTGCGGGAGCGCCTGCTGGTGGAGTTCCTCAGCCTGTTGCAGTCGGCCGGCCAGCCGTAGCGTCGACCTCCTCGACCACCTCGCACGAGCTGCCGACCGGGTCCACCGCCTGCGCGTGCGTCGCGAGCTGGCACAGCAGCCCGCGGAAGGTGGCCCGGTCCGGCTCGGCCAGCGTGGCGAGCATCTGCTCCTCGGCCTGGTGCAGCCCCTGGTCCAGCTCGGCAAGGCGGATCTGGCCCGCCTGCGTGGCCACGATCCGCCGGGCCCGCCGGTCAGCGGGGTCCGCGTGGCGCTCCACGAGCCCGGCCCGCTCCAGGTCGTCGAGCAGGTAGGTCATCACGGTCCGGTCGATGCCCAGCCGGTGCGCCAGCGCGAGCTGGGTGCCGGCGCGCCCCGCCGCGGCCTCCGCCAGCACCTGGTAGCCGCGCGGCCCGCCGGGCACGCCCGCCAGCACCGTCTCGGCGGTCTTGCGGTAGCGCCGGAACACGATGCCGAGCGCCCACCCCAGGTCGCTGTCGAGTCCGGTCACGCTCTCATCCTAGGGCGCTGCCACCCTCGTGACGCCCCTCGAGCTGCTGCTGCGCGCCCGGAGAGGTTGCTGGCCCCGGTATGAGATCAGCGTGCCATCCTTGGTCATGACGGATCGGATGGGGTGATCGCGGTGCTGGAGGCGTTCGGGGCACGGCCGGCGGGGGAGCGGGCGGCGCGGGTACACCGATCGCCGCAGTACCGCGACGGCGCGTTCCGCAACCCGCTGCGCACCAGCATGGTGGCGCCCGCCGCGAGCCGCCGCGCCCTGCGGGACCTGCTGTTCGGTGGGAAGGTGCGCAAGCCGGCCGGCGCGATCCCGGTGGTCCGCCCCGGTGCCGCCCCGGCCGACCCCGACGGCCTGCACGTCACCTGGTACGGGCACGCCACCGCGCTGGTCGAGATCGAGGGCGCGCGGATTCTGATCGATCCGGTCTGGAGCGAGCGGTGTTCACCCTCCCGGCTGGTCGGGCCGCGCCGGCTGCACCCGATGCCGATCGGGCTGGACGAGGTACCGCCGGTCGACGCCGTCGTGATCTCCCACGACCACTACGACCACCTCGACATGGCCACCGTGCGCGCGCTCGCGGCCGGCCAGGTCGCCCCGTTCGTGGTACCGCTGGGTGTCGGCGCCCACCTGGAGCGTTGGGGGGTACCGGCGCGCCGCATCGTCGAGCTGGACTGGGGCGAGCGGGTCGAGGCCGCCGGGGTCACGCTCACCCTCACCGCCGCCCGTCACTTCTCCGGCCGCACCCTGCGCCGCGACTACACCCTCTGGGGCTCCTGGGTCATGGCCGGCGCCCGGCACCGGCTGTTCTACACCGGCGACTCCGGCTACTTCGACGCGTACGCCGAGATCGGCGCGGAGTACGGTCCGTTCGACGCCGCCCTGGTACAGGTCGGCGCGTACGACCCGAGCTGGCCGGAGATCCACATGACGCCGGAGGAGGCGGTCGCCGCCCACCTCGAGCTGCGCGCCCGGGTACTGATCCCCGTGCACTGGTGCACCTTCGTGCTCGCCTTCCACCCGTGGGGCGACCCGGTCGACCGGCTGTGGCGGGAGGCGAAGGCGCGCGAGGTGGCGCTGGCCGTACCCCGCCCGGGCGAGCGGGTGGACGTCGCCGAGCCGCCCGCGGTCTCCGGCTGGTGGCAGGCACTGAGCCCTTGACCAGCTGAGTCGCTGATCAGGGTGGAGTGGGCGCCGTGGCGGCATGCCCGGCCCGCCCGCGCAGCGTCTCGCGCACGTCGTCGATGTCGCGCGGCGCGGTGCGCGACGCCAGGTAGTACATGATCCCGGTGGGCACGAAGAAGAGCTGGAACAGGGCGAGCGCGAGCGCGTAGTTCATCGGCGGCGGCAGCCGGTAGATCAGCCGGGCCGAGGTCAGGCCGAGCAGCGCGTTGCCGGTCGCCCGGCCCACGCCGTTGGCGAGGTTGCCCAGGCTGTAGACGGTGCCCCGGTGCTCGGGCGGGTTGACGTCGGCGAGCAGCGCGAACCAGTTCGGCGAGTTGGCCGAGGTCAGCCCGAGGGCGATCAGCGCGGCGAAGAAGCTGGCCGCGACCGTCGGCTCAGTGACCACGCTGCGCAGCACGGCACCGACGATGCCGAGCTTGCCCGCGCCTTCCGGTATGCGTACCGACAGCGGCACGAAGAACAGCACCAGGTAGAAGGGGATACCGGCGAGGATGCCCACCGCCGCGACCAGTGCCCGGCCGCGCGGGGTACGCCGCTGCAGCCGGTCGCCGATCAGGCCGCCCACGATCGCCAGCACCCCGCCGAGCTGGAACAGCACCGCGAAGACGCTGCCCACGACGATCGCGGTGTCCTCGGGGTAGCCCTGCCGCTCGGCCCGCGCCTGCAGCAGTTGCGGCAGCCACACCAGCGAGCCGAACGTGACCTGCGCGGTCAGCCCCTGCAGCACGAGCCACACGTTGGTGCGGCGGCTCAGGATTCCGCGCAGGTCCGCTCGGGCGATGCGGTACTCGTACTCCTCGCCGCCGGCGAACAGCTCGGCCAGCTCCGGCTCGCTCTGCCCGCGCCGGATGTCGGCGGTGAAGAAGTAGGCCACGGTGGCGGCGAGGCCCACGACCGCCAGCACGAGGAACGGCCGCCGCCAGTGCCCGGCGCCGAGCAGGCCGCCCATGGCCGTGCCGGCGAGGGTACCCACGCCCTGCGACAGGCCCCACAGGCTCATCACCAGGCCGCGCCGCCGGGGCGAGATCAGGTCGCTGACGACGGAGAACCCGACCGAGGCCACCGCGCCCAGGCCCAGCGAGGCGAGCATCTGCATGAGAAAGAAGACCGGGTACCCGCCGGCGAGGCCCGAACCGGCCAGGCCCATCGCCCACAGCGTGGTACCGATCATCAGCAGCGGCTTACGGTTGGTCCGGTCGCCGGTGTACGCCCAGCCGACCGCGGCGATCGCGGTCACCAGGAAGCTGACCGCGGTGACCAGCCCGATCGCCTGCTTCGAGACGTGGAGCTGGGCGCCGATCGGCGTATACAGCGGCGGCACGAGCCCGATCGCGACGTTGTCCAGGGACGCCAGCACGATGAAGACCACGACGCTGTACACACGCCGGCCGGCGCCGCCCCGTCGCCACGCGCTCTCGGGGGTCGTCATGCGGCGAGATTAGTGGTTGTCGCGGCCGCCGCGCCGGTGCGGGTCAGAACACGACCACCGAGCGGAGTACGTCGCCCGCGCGCATCCGGTCGAACGCACCCTCCACATCGGACAGTGCGATCTCCTCGCTGACGAACGCGTCCAGATCCAGCCGGCCCTGCAGGTACAGCTCGGTCAGCGCGGGGAAATCGCGGCTGGGCAGGCAGTCCCCGTACCAGCTGGACTTCAGTGCCCCGCCGCGGCCGAACAGGTCCAGCAGGGGCATCTCGATGCGCATGTCGGGCGTGGGTACCCCCACCAGGACCACGGTGCCGGCGAGGTCCCGGGCGTAGAACGCCTGCCGCCACGTCTCCGGCCGCCCCACCGCGTCGATGACCACGTCGGCGCCGAAGCCGCCGGTCAGCTCCTGGATCGCGGCGACCGGGTCGGTCGCGCCGGCGTCCACCGTGTGCGTGGCGCCCAGCCGGTGGGCCCATTCCAGCTTGCGGGGATCGGTGTCGACCGCGATGATCCGTACCGCGCCGGCCAGCGCCGCCCCGGCGACCGCGCCGTCGCCCACACCGCCACAGCCGATCACCGCCACCGTGTCGCCCCGGGTCACGTTGCCGGTGTTGAGCGCGGCGCCCAACCCCGCCATCACGCCGCAGCCGAGCAGCCCGACCGCCGCCGGCCGGGCCGCCGGGTCGACCTTCGTGCACTGGCCCGCATGCACCAGGCTTCGCTCGGCGAAGGCGCCGATGCCCAGCGCGGGCGTCAGCGGCGTCCCGTCCGCGAGCGTCATCTTCTGCGCGGCGTTGTGCGTGGCGAAGCAGTACCACGGCCGCCCGCGCCGGCAGGCCCGGCACTCGCCGCACACCGCCCGCCAGTTGAGCACCACGAAGTCGCCCGGTGCCACCTCGTCCACGCCGTCGCCGACCCGCTCCACCACCCCGGCGGCCTCGTGCCCGAGCAGGAACGGGAACTCGTCGGTGATGCCGCCCTCCCGGTAGTGCAGGTCCGTGTGGCACACCCCGCACGCCTGTACCCGTACCACCGCCTCGCCCGGGCCGGGGTCGGGCACCACGATCGTGGTCGTCTCGACGGGCGCGCCTTTGCCGCGCGCGATCACACCCTGAACACGCTCACCCATGCGGTGAGGTTAGCCGGCGCGCGGCTGGAGCGACCCCGTGACGATGTGGAAGTTCGCGAGGTTCGCGTCCCACTCGGAGTCCGGTGTCTGCCACCAGATGCCGTACGCCTGGTGCGGCGAGGTGATCACGCCCCGGTTCACGACGTGTACCCGCACCCCGTTGCGCAGGTACGTGAACTCCCAGTCGGCCGCTTTCGTGAAGTAGTCGACCGGGGCGATTTTGATCCGGACGTACCCGGGGAAGTCGCCGTGCGCCACCCGGTACTGCTCCTTGCTGGTCCAGTCGGCCACCGGATCGGGCTGCGGCTGGTCGGTCTGGTCGATCCCGAGCAGCCGCGAGCCGTCCGGGTCGCGGAAGTACACAATGGAGCCCCGCCGCGATACCGACCAGCCGTCGGGTACCGCCACCGTGAAGCCGGTCCGGTCCCGGTACCGGTGCCAGCCCTGGGGCAGCCCGGTGGTGGCCGGGGCCGCGCCGCTGGGCTGTCCCGCAGCCGTGGACAAGGCGCCCGCGGTGGGCTGGCTTCTGGCCGTGGGCCGGTGCGCGGTGGCGCGGGGCGCGCCGGGCGTCCAACTGGCCGCGGGCCGGTGCGGCGCGTACGCGAGGAGCAGGGCGCCCAGGCCCACGGCGGTCAGTACCGCGGCGAGCGCGGTCCACCAGGTACGGCGGCGGGTCGCCGGTACCGGCACCACCCGGGTGTGCGCGAGCGGCTGCCGGCCCGCGGACCGGCGGGGCGCCGGGGCGGTACGGGTGCCCGCGATCTGGCGCAGCCGCCGCTGTACCTCGGCGGCCGGCATCCGGGCCTCCGGGTCGCGGCGCAGCAGTTCGCGCAGCACGTCGCGCAGCGGTCCCGCGTGCGGCGCCGGATCCGGATCCTCGGTGGCCAGCGCGGTGAGGGTGGCCATGGCGCCGGAGCGCGCGTACGGCGGGTGGCCCTCGACGGCGGCGTACAGCGTCGCGCCCAGCGACCACAGGTCTGAGGCGGGAGTCGAGGTGCCGCGGGCGGCCCGCTCCGGGGCCATGAACGCCGGTGAGCCGATGATCACGCCGGGCCGGGTGACCGTCGCGTCACCCTCCAATGTGGCCAGTCCAAAGTCGGTGAGCACCACCCGGCCGTCCGGACCGAGCAGCACGTTGCCCGGCTTGACGTCGCGGTGCACCATGCCGATGCGGTGCGCCGCCCGCAGCGCGCTGAGCACGCCGAGGCCGATGCGGGCGGCCTGCGCCGGAGCCAGTGGACCGTCCTCCCGCAGCACCTGGTCGAGCGAGCGGGACGGCACGTACTCCATGACGATCCAGGGCCACGGGTCGCCCTGCACGATGTCGTACACGCGGACCACGTTGGCGTGGGCGAGGCGGGCGATGGCCCGGGCCTCGCGCAGCGAGCGCTGGACCGTCCCGCTGTCCTCGGGGGACAGCCCCTCGGGCGGCACGACTTCCTTCATCGCGACGTCGCGGTGCAGCACCTCGTCACGGCCCAACCAGACGCGACCCATGCCACCCTGGCCGAGCTGCGACACCAATCGGTACCGCCCGGCGATCAGCGGGATCTGCGTCGTTGACATTTGCCGATGGGTACCCCGTCGGGGCAGCGTTCATTCAGCATGCGGCACGGTTCACGCGGTTGCCGGGTCGGGCAGCTCGAGCAGGCTCAAGCCGTGCAGGTCGAGGAAGGTCCGCCCCGGCGCCCGTACCAGCCGCAGCAGCACCGCGTCGCACCCGGCGCAGCGGGCGACCAGGCCGGCGGCGCGCGGGTACACCCGCGCCGCGGCGACGGTGTCGACCCGGCCGCACGCGGCGCAGCGGCCCCGCGCCACCGTCATGTCCACTGTGAAGATCTCCCGCAGCTCGCCGGCGAGCATGTTGCCGTCCACCCAGGTTTGCGTCGTCATCGTCACCCTCCCGTCGGGCCGAACCGCTCGGTTTTGATCGCGCTCGCCGGGTGGCCCTGGTCGACGAGCAGATTGGCGACGCTCTCCACGAAGCCGGTCGGGCCGCAGGCGAAGACCGCCGGCTCGAACTCGGCGGGCCAGCCCATCTCGGCCAGCAGCGCGGCGTCGAGGCGGCCGGGCGGGCGGCGCCAACCCGGTGGAACGCCGCGGGTGTAGACGTACGTCACGTCCAGGCCCCGGTCCTCGCGAACCCGCCGGGCCAGCTCGGCCTGGTAGATCGCGTCGGAGGGTCCCCGGGTGGAGTAGAGCAGCCGGAACGGTACCCGGCTGCCGGCGGCGGCGCGGGCCCGCACCATCGACATCAGCGGGACGATGCCCGAGCCGCCCGCGAGGAGCAGTACCGGCCTGTGGTCCGACGGTTGCCACGTGAAGTACCCGCCGACCGGACCGCGCACCTCCACCTCGTCGCCGGGGCGCGCAATGTCGACGAGGTAGGGGGAGACCTCGCCGTCCGGTACCCGCTGCACGGTCAGCTCAAGCCACTCGGGTGCGGGCGCCGACGCGACCGAGTAGCTGCGCTGCGTGGAGTACCCGTCGGCCGCGGTCAGCCGCACGTCCACGTGTTGCCCGGCGACGTGCCCGGGCCAGCCGGGTACCTCGAAGCGCAGGGTACGGGCCGTGGGCGTCTCGTCGACGATGCCGGCCACGCTCGCCACCCGCCAGCTCAGTCGCCCGAGTACCGCTGCTCCCGCCATGGGTCTCCGTAGTTGTGGTAGCCGGCGCTCTCCCAGAAGCCCGGCATGTCCTCATGTGACAACTCGATCGCCCGTACCCACTTCGCCGACTTCCACAGGTACAGGTGCGGTACCAGCAGCCGGGCCGGCCCGCCGTGCTGGGGGGCGAGCGGCTGACCGTCGTACTCGTATGCGATCCACGCCTGGCCGTTGCGCAGGTCGGCGAGGGGCAGGTTCGTGGTGTACCCACCGTAGCTGTGTACGAGCGCGAAGTCCGCCGCACTCGTAAAGTTCTCGAACAGCGCGTCCAGCGGTACGCCGCGCCACGGCGTGGAAAGCTTCGACCACTTGGTGACGCAGTGCAGGTCGACGGTGAACTCGTCGCTGGGCAGCGCGCGCAGCTGTGCCCAGCTCCAGGCGTACCGCGCGCCCGCTTCGGTGACGATCGCGAACTCCCACCGGTCCAGGTCGATGCGCGGGGTGGGCCCGGCGGACAGGACCGGGAAGTCCTCGGTGCGGTACTGGCCGGGCGGCAGCTGCGGGTCGCGCCGGCCGCGCCCGGTGAACCCGCGGGTGACGATCGCCATCCGGTTCCTCCTCCTGAGTTGTCCCAGCACACCCAAGGCTAGGGTGATTTGGACGGTGGACGCGGGGAGAGGGGACAAGATGGATCGGCTGGACGGCACGGTGGCGTTGATCACGGGCGCGTCGAGCGGCATCGGCGAGTCGACCGCGCTGGCCCTGGCCGAGCTGGGTGCGGCGGTGGCGCTCGCGGCGCGGCGGGTGGACCGGCTCGAATCGCTTGCCGTGAAGATCCGCGACCAGGGCGGGTCGGCGCTGGTGCTGGAGGCCGACATCACCGACGAGGCGGTGGCCCGGGAGGTGGTCGAGCGTACGGTCGCCGAGCTGGGCCGGCTGGACACGCTCGTGAACAACGCCGGGGTGATGCTGCTCGGCCCGGTACTCGACGCGCCGGTCGAGGAGTGGCAGCGGATGGTGCAGCTCAACCTGCTCGGACTGCTGTACTGCTCGCACGCGGCCCTGCCGCACCTGCTGCGCGCCGCCGAGGACGGACCGCGCCGGGTTGCCGACCTGGTCAACGTCAGCTCGGTCGCCGGGCGTTGGCCGCGCAGCGGCAGCGGCGTGTACAACGCCACCAAGTTCGGGGTGGGCGCGTTCAGCGAGGCGCTGCGCCAGGAGGTGACCCGGCGCTTCGTTCGAGTGTCCATTGTGGAGCCCGGCGCGACCGAGACGGAACTGGTGGAGCAGAACCGTCCGGAGATCCGGTCGCAGCTGACCGAGCGGTTCCTGGCGCAGGAGCGGATGAGCGCCGACGACATCGCCGACGCGATCCGTTACATCGTGACGCGGCCCCGGCACGTCGCCGTCAACGAGATGCTGGTGCGCCCCACCGACCAGGAGCGCTGAGCGGGATTCTCCTCCTCCCCGCCGCAGCGGGGAGGAGGAGAATCGGCGCACTACGAGCTGGTACAGCTGATGCCCGAGACCGAGCTGGCCGGGGCACCACCGCCACCGAGGAACCCGAAGTTGGTGTTGCCGTTGGCGGGGATGGATCCGTTGTAGCTGACGTTCTTCGCGGTCACCGTCGATCCGGAGGTGGTCGCTGTCGCGTTCCAGATCTGGCTTATCGTCTCGCCGCTGGTGAACGTCCACTTGACCGTCCAGCCGGATATCGCCGACGTCGAGTTGTTGGCGACCGTCACACTCGCCTGGAATCCGCCGGACCAGGAGCTTGTGACTTGATAACTGGCGCTACAGCCGCCCGTGGCCGGGGGACCGCTGGATGCGGGCCTGCTGGACGCGGGGGCGCTGGACGCCGGCCGGCTGACCGGAATGCTGGCCGGAGCGCTGGACGCCGGCCGGCTGGCTGGAACGCTGGCGGGAGCGCTGGACGCGGGCCCGGTTGACGGGCCCGTGCTGGTGGTACCGCCGCAGCAACCTGGACCGGTGTCGGTCACCTGGCCGTTACCGCCGTCGAAGGTAACGTCGGAGCAGCCGTAGAACGTTTCGTTGCTGTCCGAGCGCTGCCATATCGAGTAGATGATGTGGCGGCCGGTCTTGTGTGGCAGCTTGCCGGTCCAGTAGTAGTACGAGCTCACCGTGCCCGGGTCGCCCACCGACGGCGGGTGGTCGGCCGACGAGAAGTAGGTGTCCTCGAGCTCGTCCCAGGTCAGTGGGGCGTTGGGATTCCAGCCGTCCTTGGTGACGTACAGGTAGAACCAGCCTGGGTGCGCCGCCCACTTGTTGTAGTGGAACTCGATGCTCGCATCCGCGGTCAGGTGAGTGACCGGCCAGTCGCTGCGCGCCAGGTCGTACCCGGAGAAGTCGTAGACCTGAGCGCCGGCACTGCACAACTGCCCGTCCGGGATAAAACCGCGGCCGCGGCCCGCACCGTCCGAACGCAGCACCGCGAACCAGTTGTACAGCGAGGTCGGGCCGCTCTTCGCAATGGCCGCGGCACACGCCGGGTTGTTGGGCTTGATCTCACCGGTGGGCGTCAGGCCGTCCTGGTAGCAGTTCCAGGTGCGGCTGCCCGGGATGAGCAGGGCACCATGTGCCAGCGCGATGCGCGGGATGACCACGGCCAGAGCCATGGCCGCCACCGAGGCGACCGCTGCCGCGCCCAGGGCGAGTCTTCGTCGTGCTCTCACAGAGCTTTTCCTTCCGTTGGGGGTTTGAGGAAGCCGCGAGATGCCCGGCGCCGTTTAGCACCACACCGTCACGCCATCGCAACGGAAAGGAAGGAAGCTGGACGCGGGGGCATCGCGAGATCATCATTCGCGACGCGTCGGCATGCCAGCTCATCGATATAACCATGGCGAAGGTGCTCTTGGCAACGACCCTTGACGATCCCTCGCTCGCGTCATGTCGATGGCGACCGATGCTTACCCCGGTATATCGTCAATCCGCCTTTACCTGAGCCTGCCGAGGTCGACTCCACGCAGGCGTAGCCCTCGCGCAGGCACTCGGCGCCGCGGTACCGCGGCGCCGGACCACATCTCCATCAGTCCCCGCGCCCGCGGGTGGTGGGCGCGGTCGAGGGTCAGGGGGTCGTGCGAATGAGGCACGCGCTGCACAGAGCATTACCCGTCGCCGCCGTGTCGGCGCTGCTGCTAGCGATGGCGGCCACTACGTCCGCCAGCGCGGCGCCGGGCGCGGCCGCCGCGTACGGGAGCAAGCCGACCTGCGTGAACACGTCGCGGCTGATGTGCGCGGAGGTGGAGGACTACGACGCGGCCTTCAACGACGTGTACGTGGGGCACGACGAGCCGTCGCTGCTGTTCTACTCCAACCGGCCCGGCGCCGGGAACTCCATGCGGTACGACCTGAAGCTGCCGAAGGACCCGCCGCCGGTACCGATCCCGGGCCGCTCGTACAACTTCATGCTGCGCCCCACGTTCTGGCTCGGCATGGCGCTGTGCGACACCCAGTCGTACCCGGTACAGGTGTCCACGTGCACTCCGGACAGTGACGCGAACATCACCGCGCTGCCGAAGCATCCCGGCACCGCATTCATGGAGTTGCAGTTCTACCCGCCCGGCTATGTCCAGCAGTTCGACGGGTTCAGCTGTGACGCCCGGTCCTGGTGCGCGGCGCTGACGATCGACAGCCTCAGCGAGGACCCGATCGCCGGTACCACGCTCAACCCGACCTGCCAGAGCCAGATCCTCGGCGGCATCGAGTACGTCAACTTCGCGTACGTCACCTACAACGGCAAGCCGCAGGGCCCGCCCAACCCGCTCAACTTCGACGTTGTCGGGTCCGGCAAGCCGGATCCGCGCCAGGCGCTGTTCATGGGCCAGGGCGACGACCTGTCGGTGAGCATCCATGACACGCCGCACGGGGTACGGGTACAGGTCGACGACAACACCACGCACAAATCCGGCTCGATGACGGCCTCGGCCGCCAACGGCTTCGGGCAGATCCAGTACGCGCCCACCGGTACCTCCTGCACGGTGCTGCCGTACGACTTCCACCCGATGTACTCCACCTCCTCGGAGCAGACCCGGGTACCGTGGGCCGCGCACTCGTACAACGTCGCGTTCTCCGACGAGATCGGCCACTTCGACCACTGCACCGCGGTCGACGCAACCACCGGCACCTGTACCGGGCTGGAGGGCGCCGCCGGCGACCAGGAGCCGGCCGACGCCGACGACGTCGGTTGCTTCACCCCGGCCCAGTCCACGCTCGTCAGGGTGACCGGCTGCCTCGGCACCAACGCGCCCGGCTTCGACGGCACCTCGTACCTCAAGGACTGGCCGGACGGCAACACCTTCCTGCACCCGACGCCGGTGCTGTTCACCAGCCCGCGCACCGGACCCGGGTACAACACCGAGTACAGCCAGGCCGCCTTCGAGACGGACACCCCGCGCATCGAGGCGCCCGACCTGGGCGGCGTGTGCAACCGGGTCACCGGTACCGGCTGCACGATCATCCCGCCGACCGACGACGGTCAGCCCGCCGCGTTCTACCCGTACTTCTCCAGCACCGGTAACCACGGCGGCTGCCAGTGGCTGATCGGGGCAGACGTACCCAAGCTGACCCGCAACGACTTCGGCAAGCAGAGCCAGTACGGGACGCTGTACCCGCAGACGTACCTCATCTTCGGCGGCGGCGGCACGACCCGCGTCCTGCTCAACGACTACCACCAGAACCTCGCCAGCAACCCCTGCCGGTCCTGACGGCCGACCTCTCCTAGCGTCGCAATGACGGCGGGCACCCGGATCGGGTGCCCGCCGTATACTTCATTCTCGTGATATCCGAAAATGGAGCACCCTCGGTTCTGCTGGCTCTTCAGCGGGCCACCCACCACACCCTGCACGCGCTCGCCGGCCACCTCACCGCGCTGGAGCTCGCACCGTCCGAGATCAACACTCTCGCCAACCTCGCCGACGGACGCGAGCGCAGCGTGCGCGAGCTGTCCGCGGACACCGGTACCCGCGCCACCACGCTCACCGGCGTGCTGGACCGGCTGGAGCGCCGGGGTTACCTGACCCGCCGGCTGGACGCCGCCGACCGCCGCTCGTTCCGCATCGCGCTGACCCGGACCGGCCGGGCCGCCGCCACGCGGGTGCGGGAGGCGATCGAGGCGGTGGAGGCCGCCTCGCTCGCCAGCGTGTCGCCGCGCCAGGTCAGCGGCTTCCACGCGGTGATCGGCGCGCTATCAAAGGAGGCACGATGAGCAGTGACGGGCACGGCGCGTTCGGCCATCGGGAGCACCTGCATCTGGCGTTCGATGCGGTACGCCACCACGGCATGCCCGGCGCGGTGGCGGCCGTGTGCGAGCGCATCCAGCAGATCGCGGCGTACCGGCGGGCGCCGCAGAAGTACCACCGGACGGTCTCGCAGGCGTGGGTGGAGCTGGTGGCGCACCACGCCACGGCCATGCCCACCGCCGGCTTCGACGACCTTCTCCACCGGTACCCGGCCCTGCTCGACAAGCGCCTGCTGACCCGCCACTACCGCAGCGCCACGCTGGCTGGCGAACGGGCGCGGTGCGAGTGGGTCGCGCCGGATCTGATCCCGTTTCCCTGGACGGCGTAGCACCCGGGCCGCCTGGACCCCGTCCGTGGGCGGGGCTTTGGGCCGCCCACGGACGGGTACGGATCATCCTACGAGTTCAGGACCTCGTACCACAGGCCGCGCAGGTACCAAAGATCTCCAATGTGTGCGCGACATCGGTGAAGCCGTGCTCGGCCGCCTGCCGCTCCGCCCAGCGCTCCACCGCCGGGCCTTCGATCTCGACCGTGCGCCCGCAGGAGCGGCAGACCAGGTGGTGGTGGTGCTGTTCACGGCCGCACCGGCGGTACAACTGCTCGCCGTCGGGGCGGCGCATCTGGTCCACCTCGCCCGCCTCGGCCAGCAGCTGCAGCGTGCGGTAGACCGTGGTCAGCCCCACCTTGGCACCGCGGGCTCGCAGCTCGGCGTGGAGTTGCTGGGCGCTGCGGAACTCGTCGGTGCCCGCGAGCAGCGCGAGGACCTCGGCCCGCTGCCGGGTGTTGCGGGTGGTGCCGGGCACGACGCGGGACACGTACGCTCCGCCTTCTCGACAGACTCCTGTTACAACAGGCGAGTCTACGGCGCCGTGGCGGCCTCCCGCCCCAGACAGGCCGCGTACCCGGCCTGCGCCGCGGCCAGCGCCCGGGCACCCGGCCAGGACCACACCTCCTCGTTGAAGACCTCGACCTCGATCGGGGCGGCGTACCCGGTGGCGAGCACCGCACCGGCCATCCGGCGCAGCTCGACGCAGCCGGTACCGGGCATGGCACGGCCGGTCAGCACGCCGGCGGGCAGCGGGGTGACCCAGTCGGCCAGCTGGAACGTCGCGATCCGGTCACCGGCCCGGGCGATCTGCCTGTACACCTGGTCGTCCCACCATATGTGGTACGTGTCGACCGCCACCCCGACCGCCTGCGGCGGGTACCGCTCCGCGATGTCCAGCGCCTGGCCGAGCGTGGAGACGACGCAGCGGTCCGCGGCGTACATCGGGTGCAGCGGCTCGACCGCCAGCCGTACGCCCACCGACAGGGCGTACGGCACCAGCGCCCCGATCGCCTGGGCCACGTGCTCCCGCGCGCCGTCGATGTCCCGGCTGCCGTCGGGCAGCCCGCCGGATACCAGTACCAGCACCGGGGCGCCCAGTTCGGCCGCTTCGTCCAGGGCGCGGCGGTTCTCGTCGTACCAGTCGGCGGACGCGAAGAAGCCGCCCCGGCACAGGGTGCTCACGGTCAGGCCCGTGGCGCGCACCTCGCGAGCGGTACGCGCCAGCCCGTACCCGGCGACCTCCTCCCGCCACAGCCCCACCGCCGGTACCCCGGCCGCGGCGCAGCCGGCGAGCAGCTCCGGTATCGGCCAGTACTTCGCCGTCGCCTGGTTGAACGAGAAGTCGTTCACTGACTCACCCCCGACGTGGTGAAGTACGCCCGCGCCCGCGCCGCGGCCAGCTCCGGGTCGGGCAGCAGGCCGGCCTCGTCGGCGAGGACCAGCAGCCGGGCCAGGTGCGCGGGGGAGCGGCCGGCCTGCAGCCCGCCGACCATCGTGAAGTGCTCCTGGTGGCCGGCGAGCCAGGCGAGGAACACCACACCGGTCTTGTAGAACGGGGTCGGCGGGGCGAACAGCTGCCGGGCGAGCGGGACGGTCGGCGCGAGCAGCGCGTCGTACCGGTCGGTGTCGCCGTCGTCCAGCGCGCGCAGGGCGGCGGCGGCGACCGGGGCGATGGAGTCGAAGACGCCGAGCAGCGCGTGCGAGTGGCCGGCCGGATCGCCCCTGATGAGCTCCGGATAGTGGTAGTCGTCGCCGGTGTAGAGGCGGACGCCTGAGGGGAGCGCGGCGCGCAACGACACCTCGTACGCACTGTCCAGAAGGGACAGCTTGATGCCGTCCACCTTCTCCGGGTGCGCCTTGATGAGCTCCAGCACCGTGGCGCCGGCGGTACCCGGGTCCGCGGCGCCCCAGTACCCGGCGAGCTCGGGGTCGAACATGGGGCCCAGCCAGTGCAGGATCACCGGGCTGGTGGACTGCTCGATGAGTCCACTGTAGATGGACAGGTAGTCGTCGGCGGCGCGGGCGGCCTTGGCGAGATGCCGGCTGCACATCAGTACCGGCGTCGCGCCCGCCGCCAGCACGTCGGCCAGCTGCTCGGCGTACCCGCGAGCGATCTGTTCCAGGGTGGCCGGGCCGGGCGGCAGCTGGTCGGTACCGACGCCGGCCGCGATGAGCCCGCCGGCCGCCCGGGCCCGCTCGGCGCTGCGACCGATCAGCTCGCGGGTCGCCGGGTAGTCCAGGCCCATACCGCGCTGGGCGGTGTCCATCGCCTCCGCGACGCCCAGCCCATACCGCCACAGGTGGTCACGGAACGCGAGCGTGGCGTCCCAGTCGAGGACCGCCGGGGCGCCCGGGACGTTCTCCGCGAGCGGGTCGGCGACCACGTGCGCGGCCGCGTACGCGACCCGCTCGCGCGGCGGGGCGCCGGGCGGGTACCCGGTGCCGCCGCGCAGCTCGTACCGCCGCCCGCCCGGCAACCTGACCCACGACATTACGGGACCTCCAGCCGGCAGCCTTCCCTGGCCGAGCGCAGTGCCAGCTCGGCCAGGCGCACGCCGCGGGCGGCCGCGTCGAAGGTCCACGGGAACGGGGCGCCGTCCACCACGTGGCGCAGGTACGCCTCCCACTGCAGCTTGAAGCCGTTGTCGAACGCCTCGTTGTCGGGTACCGGCTGCCAGTGCGCGCGGTAGTCCTGCGGGTCGGGCACGTCCGGGTTCCACACCGCGCGCGGCGTCGCCGACCGGTGCTGCGCCACGCACTCGCGCAGCCCCGCCACGGCTGAGCCCTCGGTACCGTCGACCTGGAACTCGACCAGCTCGTCCCGGCGTACCCGTACCGCCCACGAGGAGTTGATCTGCACCACGATCCCGCCCTCCAGCTCCAGGATCGCGTAGGCGGCGTCGTCCGCGGTGGCCTGGTACGCCTCGCCGCGCTCGTCGACGCGGCGCGGGATGTGCGTGGCGATGTGCGCGGTGACCGCGCGTACCCGGCCGAATATGTCTTCGAGCAGGTAGTGCCAGTGCGGGAACATGTCCAGCGTGATGCCGCCGCCGTCGCTGGCCCGGTAGTTCCATGACGGGCGCTGCGCCGGTTGCCAGTCGCCCTCGAAGACCCAGTAGCCGAACTCGCCGCGCACCGACAGGATCCGGCCGAAGAAGCCGCCGTCGACGAGGCGCTTGAGCTTGCGCAGGCCGGGCAGGAAGAGCTTGTCCGCCACCACGCCGTGACGCACCCCGGCGGCGGCCGCGAGCCGGCACAGCTCCAGCGCGGCGTCGGACGACTCGGCCAGCGGCTTTTCGGTGTATACGTGCTTGCCCGCCTCGAGTGCCTGGCGCACCGCCTTGTCCCGCTCGCGCGTGGTCAGCGCGTCGAAATAGATCTCCACGTCCGGCCGGGCCAGCGCGGCGCCGAGATCGGTGGTGTAGTCGGACAGCCCGTGCCGGCCGGCGATGTCGGCCAGCCGCTCCGCGGAGCGCCCGACGAGCACCAGCTCGGGCCAGATGAGGTCGCCGTCGGCCGCGGGTACCCCGCCCTGTTCCCGGATCGCGAGCAGCGAGCGGACCAGATGCTGCTGGTACCCCATCCGTCCGGTAACGCCGTTGAGCACGATCCCGATGGGCCTGCGTGCCATCGCACCTCCCTGTCGTCCTCCGTGCGCCGAGGGTACGCGCGGGGCGGCGGCCACGAAGGAAAGCGCTTTCCCAAGGACAATAGATCGCGGCCACTGACTGCGGCAAGTCCCATCCCATGTGGCGTTGCCGGTACGCTGCTGGCCATGGCACAAAAGGCCGGCCGGCCGGACGTGGAACAGGCCCCTCCGGGCGCGGTGACGCTCGCCGACGTGGCGCGCCGGGCGCGGGTTTCGCCGTCCACCGCCTCGCGCGTCATCAACGGCAGCGCCAAGCACGTGGCCGAGGAGTTGCGGGTACGGGTGCTGCGCGCGGTCGAGGAACTGCGCTACGTACCCAACGCGCACGCGCAGAGCCTGGCCCGCCCCAAGCGGAACGCGGTCGGCGTCATCGTGCACGACGTCTCCGACCCGTACTTCTCCGAGATCACCCGTGGCCTGCAGCGGGTCGCGACCGACCACGGTCGGCTGACCGTGATCTGCAACAGCTACCGCGACCCGGTACGCGAGCTGGAGTACGTCGAGCTGCTGCGCGCCCAGCAGGTAGCGGCGATCGTCCTGGCCGGCTCCGGGTACCACGACACCCGGTTCACCCGGGACTTCAACGCCAAGCTGCGCGCGTACGAGCAGACCGGCGGGCGGGTCGCGGTCATCGGCCGGCACGAGATGGTCGGGGACGCCGTGGTGCCGGCGAACGAGGACGGCGCATACCTGCTGGGCACCGAGATCTTCGGCCTCGGCCACCGCCGGGTGGGCGTGATCGCCGGGCCTCGGGTGCTGACCACGACCACCGACCGCCTGGCCGGCGTGCGCCGCGCGGCCCGGGAGACCGGCCGGCAGCTGCCCGCGCGGCGCATCGTGTATGGCGACTTCAGCCGGGACGGCGGCGTCGCGGCCACCGAGGAGCTGCTCGCCGTCGAGCCGGGGCTCACCGCGATCCTCGCGCTGAACGACTCGATGGCGGTGGGCGCCCTCGCCGCGCTGCGCGAGCGCGGCATTGCCGTACCGGGGGACATGTCGGTGGCCGGCTTCGACGACGTACCCGTCGCCCGCGACGTGATCCCCGCGCTGACCACCGTCCGCCTGCCCCTGGTCGAGATGGGCATCCGCGCGATGAACCTGGCACTGTCCGACGGGCCGCCCGCCGTGCCGCACGTCGAGCAGGTCGCCGCGCAGCTCATCCGCCGCGACAGCATGGGGCCGCCGCCGGCCGAGGGCTGAGCGGCACCCGGGGGGAACGGGCGCCACCAGGGCTTCCACGACTTCGCGGCATAGTTGCCATGGACATAGTAGCCATGTACGCTATCCGCATGTCGAGCCGCGAGCCGGCCGAGATGACCGTCGGCTATCTGGTGTGGCGCCTGTCCATGAAGTGGCGGGCGGCGGTGGACCGCGCCGTGGCCCACCTCGGCCTCACCCACGCGCAGTACTCGCTGCTCGCCTCGCTCTACGGCATCTCGCGCGCCGGGCGCCAGCCCAGCCAGCGCGAGCTGGCCGATGTGACCGGGCTGGACCCCATCTACGTGTCGAAGCTGGCCCGCGCGCTGGAACAGGCCGGGCTGGTGGTGCGCGCCGAGCACCCGGCCGACACCCGGGCGGTCGCGCTGGCGCTCACCGGGCGCGGCACCGAGGTGGTGGGCGAGGCGGTGCGCACGGTCGGCGCGCTGCAGGAGGAGCTGACCGGGCCACTGGGCGGCACCCGTGCCCGGCGCACCCGGGAGTTCGCGGACACGCTACGGACTTTGCTGGAGGGAGAATCGCGATGACCACCACCACGCCGCCCGTCAACGGGCAGGACATCGGCATTGCGGCGGCCGCCACCCGCGCCCTGCTCGAAGGGGTGCTCGCCCGCGAGGGCAGCGACTTCCCCGAGTCGGTCGTGCTGCGGATGCTCAGCCTGCGGGGCGGGACGAGCGCCCGGCAGGACCTGCGCGACACGCTCGCCGCCGCGCTCGCCCAACACCCGGACGCCACCGACCGGCTGCTGGAGCGGACGGCGGCGCGCGGCTACGTCGAGCTCGACTCCGTCCACATCGGACTGACGGAGGCCGGCGCGGCGCGCCAGCGCGCGCTGTCCGAGGCGGCGGTCGCGCTCACCGCCCGGCTCTACGAAGGGTTCGACCCTGCCGACCTCGCCACCGCCGGGCTGGTGCTGCGCGAGGTCGCGCGGCGCGCCACGGCACTGCGGTGAGGCCGGCAGGGTCGGCTCAGGCGATCAGATCTTGCCGGTACCCGCGCCCGCGGTCACCAGGCTGATGACGTTCGCGGTCGCGTCGAGGTGGAAGCTGTACGGCGGGCTGGTGAACGAACCCGTCTGGGTGATCAGGTTGGTGCCACCGCCGAAGTCGTTGCCCGACTGGTTGACGAAGCCGTCGACGCTGCTGTCCTTCGTCGTCTCGATCGGGGTGCCGACGTTCCGGAAGACGTTGTTCTGTACGAGCATCTGCGCGCCCATCCGGGAGTGGATGCCGGTCGTGCCGTTGACGTAGTAGTTGTCGTACACGTGGCCCGTACCGAAGCGCAGGCTGGGCATCCGCTGGTCGCAGTTGTTGAACCAGTTGTGGTGGTAGGTCACGTGCAGGTGCCCGGTGTCCTCGGAGGCGTTGCTGTCGCTGTGCCCGATGAGCGAGCACTTGATGTGGTCGTGCAGCAGGTTCCAGGACACCGTGATGAAGTCGGCGGCGTGCGTGATGTCCAGCAGCCCGTCGTAGAAGTCGGTGCCGTGCGACGTGTCGCTGGACAGGTCGTTGTGGTCGATCCACAGGTGCGTGGAGCTCTCGATGTGGATCGCGTCGCCGTTGCCGTTGGTGGCCGGTACCTTGGCGATCTTCATGTTCCGCACGATGACGTTGTTCACGCCCTTCATGTTCAGCCCGCAGCCGGTCAGGCCGGAGCTGGAGCCGACGCCGAGGATCGTCTTGTTGGAGGCCAGCCGCACATCGGCGGAGCAGGTGAAGTTGCCGCTGACGCGTACGGTCTGCGTGGTGCTCGAGCTGCCGGCCGAGATGAGGTCGGCCAGCGTGCTCACCGTTACTGTCGGGCCGCCGGCGCCACCGGTCGTACTGCCGTTGACCATCGCGTACCCCTCGATGGTTCCGGCCGGTGGCGGGCTCGAGGTGGGCGTGGACCCGCTCGGCGACGGGCTCGGCCGCGCCGAGCTCGGTGCGGTGCTCGGTCCCGAACTCGGCTGCGTGCCGACCGAGCTGACCGACACGTTGTCGAAGTTCGCGGTCGCCAGGTTGGTCTGCAGCCCGATGCGCCCGGCGCTGATCAGCGTGCTGGTACCGGAGGCGAACTGGGTGCCGTTGACGAAGCCGGTCACCGTGCTGCCGGAGACGTCGACGCGCAGCGTGTACCAGGTACCGGTGGAGACGGTCATGGACCGCGAGCCGATCACCGTGATGGAGCCGCTGTTGACCGCCTGCAGCTGGGCCTGGCCGGACAGCAGCGCGAGCCGGTAGAAGGTGGTGCTGCTGTTGGCCCGCGCGGCGATGCCGGCGTACCCGCCGCTGCCGATCGACAACGGCTTGACCTGCGCCTGGAGTGTGTAGTCCGTCCAGCTCGTGGAGCCGTTGAACTCGCGCGCCAGGGCGCTCGTGGTGTTGTTCTGCTGCAGCACGCTGCTGCCGTCGGTGGCGATCACCCAGTTGCCGCCCGACTTCGACCAGGTGCTGGCGAGGCCGGACTCGAAGTCGTCGCTGAACAGTGTGGCGGCCGAGGCCGCGGGTGCGAACAGCAACGCGCTGCCCGCAGCGAGCGCACCGGCGGCGGCCGCCGCGAGCAGTGCCATTTTGCGATGTCTGTTCATGGTTCCTCTCCCGTGTCGGGGCGTGGCGGTCCGCCCGGGTGTCGCGACCCGGGTCTGCGGTGGATATGGATCAGGTCAGGGCAGGCAGACGGTCCCGGCGGTCGCCATCACCAGGAGCGGTACGGCGATCGCGGGCAGCACGGCGGTGTGCAGGGTGGGCGTCCATCCCGCGTCCGTGCCGATGAGTGTGCTGGCGGTGGCGTTGTACGCCGCGAGCAGGCTGGTGGCGGTGGGCCGGCTGCCGGGGGTACGCACCACGGTGCCCACCTCGGTCATCGCGGTACCGCCCCAGTAGTGCACGACCTGCGCGGGGTCCACCCCGGCACCGAGCGAGACGTAGTTGTTCTCCGCGTAGAGGGCGGAGTTCTTGCCCACGCCCCACGAGTAGGAGAAGCCGTCTGCGGCGAACGGTCCGGTCGCCTTCGTCATCTGGTACAGGTTGTTGTAGACGTGTACCTGCCCGTAGCGCACCCGGGGCGCCCGCTGTCCGAGGTTCTCGAACCGGTTGTCGTGCAGGGTCACCCGCAGCTTGCCTACGTCGTACGTGGGGCTGTCGGTCGAGCCGATCAGCATCGTCTTGTCGTGGTCGTGGAAGTAGCTGTACGAGACGGTGACGAGGTCGGCCCCTTTGGTGATGTCCAGCAGACCGTCGTGTACCTGGTACGGGCGGCCGAGGTACACCGGCTGGTTGGCGTCGAGGTTGGTGCCGTCGCTGAACGTGTCGTGGTCGACCCACACGTGTGTGGCGCCGATGACCGACAGCGTGTCGTACGCGGAGTTCCAGTTGCCGGCCGACCCGTCGGTCGGGTCCCACGATGGGAAGCAGTCGTGGGCGTCGCGCATGTCGAGGTTGCGCACGATGACGTTGGTGACGTTGCTGACCATCAGGTTGGCGCCGGTGAACATGGCGCCGTGCAGCCCGACGATGGTCGTGTTCGACCCGACGTTGATCATTACCTGGCGGGACTGGGTCTTGGCGGACCGGGACCGGGCGTCCTCCAGCGGCCCGCTCGGCTTGCTGGTCCGGCCCCACACCGCGGGGTCGTACGCGGCCAGGAACGCGTCGAGGCTGTACCCGGGATCCGCGTAGTCCGCGCAGGTCAGCGGCGTGTTGTCGGGTCCGGCGTTGCCGTCGATGAGGCCCTTCACAAAGATGATCTTCGGAGTGGCGTTGGTCGCGTTGGTGGCGTTGTCGCCGCCGAGCGCGGCGACGAGTTCGGCGCGGTTGTGCACGACGAAGATGTGCGCGTCGTCGGCGGCGGACCCGCCGGTGGTACCGGTGCCGTCAGCGGCCCAACCGTCGCCGGCGGGCAGCACCTGCCGGGCGAGCCTGAGGGCGAGGGGCGAGGGGTCCGCGGCGGTACCGGCCGCCGCGGGCAGTGCCCAGGCCACCCCGGCGGCGAGGGCGATGGTACCGGCGGCGCAGGCGGCAATGAGTCGGCGGCGCATGCTGCCTCCTGTTCACCCCGTGCCCGGGGTGCTCCGGGCACGGGGTCGGATATGTCTACAAGGGACGAGTAGATGGATTTGGTGCGTCAGGAAAGCGCATTCCTCGTCACGGTAGGCGCATGCATCTGCCAGAGTCAATGGAAACCGTGTGCAGGTTAGTTGCAGTCGACGTCCTTGACCCGATCGGT
>JBPYFB010000627.1:0-13300 GCA_051986465.1 Rugosimonospora sp. | reverse complement strand
CGGACGAGCAGTTGCGCCACCACGTCCGGGTCGAGCACGGTACCGCCGCCGGCCACCCGGCGCAGCGCGTCGAGGAAGTCCGTGATCTGGGCGACCCGGTCCTTGAGCAGGTACCCGACCCCGCCGGCGCGGTCGGGTACCTGCTCAAGGAGCGGGTCGCGCAGGTCGCCGACTTTCTCGAGACGCTGCAACGCGTCGCGGCCGGGGCCACCGTGCTCGACCCGGACGTCGTCGCTCAGCTTCTGGTACGTCGCCGGCGGGAGGGTCCGTTGCACAACCTGACACCCCGCGAACGCGAGGTCCTCGCCCTCATGGCGGAGGGCCACTCGAACGGCGCCATCGCCCGCACTCTGAAGGTCACCGACGGCGCCGTGGAGAAGCACGTGACGAGCATCTTCGCCAAGCTCGACCTGCCACCCGACGAGGAGCAGCACCGCCGGGTGATGGCGGTACTGGCCTTCCTGCGCGGCTGACCGTCCACTATGGACGTCAGATGGCGAGTTGTGTTTCGTGGACGTAGCCGGGGACCCGCTGCTCGCCGAGGTGTACCACGATGACGCGCAGCACGTACCTGCCCTTGGCCGGCGCCTTGATCTGGAAAGCCACCGGCGCGTCCGGGATGAGGTTCCCGCTGCCCGCGTCGTAGTTCGGGGTGTTGGCCGGCCCGACCTCGGTACCGTCGGGGAGCCCCAGCCCGAAGCTCTCCCGCCCGATGTAGAGCCCGCCCGCGAAGGTACCGGTGTAGGTCAGGTCCATGACGCAGTACAGCATCAGGTAACCCTTCTTCGCCTGACCGAACTGGTACGGCCAGCCGCCGCGCAGTTCGCAGCCGGTGATGTGCACCCGCAGATCCCGGAACTGGAACGCCACGTTCGCGAGGACCTGACGCGGCTTGTAGTCCACGAGCGCCGCCTTGTCGGTCACGGGTACCACCGCCTGCGCCTCGTCGCCACGCCCGACGGTGAACACGCCGTCCGCGAGGCTGGCGCTGAGGTTTCGCAGGGTGAACGTGTAGGTCACGTCCGTCTTCGTGCCGGACTGTACCGGCGTCCCGGTACCGACGAAGGCTTCGGCCTGCGCGTTGCCGTCGACGAAGCCGATGGGCAGGCTGGGGTCGACGGTCTGCGTACCGGTGTTCTCCACGACCACGTCGGCGGTGAGCTCGTTGCTCGTCTTGGTCCCGTCGTAGACCACTTGACCAAAGGTCAGCTTCACGTTCGCGTACCACACGGTCTTGTTGACGGCGACGGCCTGGTGCGCCGCGCCGGCCTTCGCCGAGAGGACGCCGCCGCCGGCCGTGCTGCGGACGGTCGAGCCGTTGCGCGTGGCGCTCGTGCTGGGGTCGGTGGGGTTGTGGCGGCCGGTATCGGCGATCGCCCGCCACGCCGCGAAGCCACCGAGGCCGCACAGCACAAGCACGACGGCGACCAACCCGGCTAGCACTGGTATGCGTGCGCCGTATCGGCTGCGTACCGGTACGAGCGGGACGACGAGCGGCGGCGGGCTCATCGGTTGCGGGCTCACGGGCTGCGCGCTCACGGGCTCCGGTGGCACGGACTGTCCGGGCAGCCCATGCGGCTCGGCCGCGGCGAGCAGGCTGCCGAGCGCTACCACCAGCTCGGGCTGCTCGATGAGGGTCGGTGCCACCGCCAGCCGCTGGTGCAGCAGCGTGCTGACGAGCGGTACCCGGCTGGAGCCACCGACGAGGAACAGCCCGCGGATCTGGTCGGCTCGTACCCCCGCCCGCTGCAGGGTCGCCGCGGTCAGGTCGACGGTGCGCTGCAGGTACGGGCGGGCCAGCGCCTCGAACTCCTCCCGGGTCAGCACCATGTCGACGTCGAAGAGCGGCACCGGTACCGACGCCGAAGAACTGCGGGACAGCTGCTCCTTGGCGGCCCGCGCCTCCTCGCGCAGCAGGAGCAGGCGGCGCCGGGTCGAATCGTCGACGGGTTGGCTCAGCCGCTGCCACAGCCCCGGATCCCGAGCAGCCAGCGTGCGCCCGAGGTGCGCGACGATCGCCGCGTCGAGGTCCACCCCACCCAGGTCGTAGATGCCGTCGCCGACGAGTACGTCCCAGCCGCCGTCCGGCCGGCGGCGCAGCACGCTCGTGTCGAAGGTACCGCCGCCGAAGTCGTACACGACGAGGATCCCGCCGGGCGGCACCTCGTTGCCCATGACCGTGGTGAAGTAGAACGCCGCCGCGACCGGCTCGGGTACCAGCGTCACCGAGGACAGGCCGGCCCGCTCCGCCGCCTCGGTGAGCACCGCGCGACGGCTGCCCGCCCAGTTGGCCGGGTAGGTCAGTACCGAACGTGCGGGCAGCGCGCCGGCCACCCGGGCCGCCTCGTCACCGACCCGGCGCAGCAGCGCGGCGAGCAGATCCGCGACCGGTACCGGGCGGCTGCCCAGCAGCACGCTGCCCTCGTCCACCCGCCGCTTCGGGTTGGGCTCGTAGCGCATCGGGTCCAGCCGCGCACTGCGCTCCGCGTCGCGGCCGACCAGCAGCCGGCCGTCGGAGTCCGCGTACACGGCGGAGGGCAGCAGGAAGGAGGAGTGGAACAGCAGCGGCTGTACCCGCCCATCGGAACCGCGCAGCGCGGCCACTGTGTGCGTGGTGCCGAGGTCGATGCCCAGCACGGGTTGCGTCACGCCCGACACGGTATCCAGCGCGGGCTACATTCGTCGGATGCCCGACGAAGCGAAGGCCATGCCCGACGAAGTGAACCCGGTACCCGCGGCAGCGGCCGGCACCTGGCGGCTCGGCGACCACACCGTCAACCGGATGGGCTTCGGCTCGATGCGCATCACCGCCAACCCAGATCGGGACCTCGCGATCCGGGTGCTGCGCCGCGCCGTCGAGCTCGGCGTCAATCACATCGACACGGCCGCCTTCTACCGGTCGCCCGGGGGCACGCTCGGCGTCGGTACCGGCCCGATCCGGTACGCCACCGAGCTGATCCGGGACGCGCTCGCCCCGTACCCGGACGAGCTCGTCATCGCGACGAAGGTCGGGCCGGGCGAGGACGAGCAGGGGCGCTTCTACGCCGCCAGCACGCCGGACCAGCTGCGCCGCCAGGTCGAGGAGAACCTGCGCCGGCTCGGCCGCGACCAGCTCGACGTGGTGAATCTGCGCATCGTCAGGCGGCCCGGCGAGGACTCCGTCGCCGAGCGCTTCGCCGCGCTCGCCCGGCTGCGGGAGGCCGGCCTCATCCGGCACCTGGGCCTGTCCAACGTCCGCGTGGACCACCTCGACGAGGCGCAGCGCATCGCGCCGGTGGTTTGCGTACAGAACAGCTACGCGATCGACAACCGCGGCTCGGCGGAGGTACTGGCGGCGTGCCGGGAACGCGGCGTGGCGTTCGTACCGTTCTTCGCGATCGCGGGCGACCGGCGGGAGGCGGGCGCCTGCGACCGGCACGACGAGGCCGTACTCCAGGTCGCCGCGGCGCACCGGGTGACACCCCACCAGGTACGGCTGGCCTGGACGCTGCACCAGGGCCCGCACGTACTGGCGATCCCCGGTACCGGGGACCCGGCCCACCTCATCGAGAACATCGCCGCCGGTGCGCTCCAACTGTCCACTGAGGACCTGAGCCGGCTCGCCTGATGTTTAGGGCATGGGTTCGGACCGGCCGCCCTCGGCTGGCGAGTCGGCGGGTGGCTTGCGGGGTATGAAGAAGATGCGGCGGAGGGTCCACATGAGACCGAGGAGCATCGCACCGATGATGGCGACGGTCGCCGTGGCGGACGAGTTCAGTATCGCGAGTATGCCGACCAGGACGCCGTAGCAGGCGGAGAGCCCGCCGAGCAGGCGGCTGGAGAACTGTGGACTCATGGGCGGGACCGTATCGGCGGCGGCCTCCCGCCGGACAGCGGCGATCGACGGGCCGGCGATTGCGACTACAGGTGGATGTGCGCCGGGCCGTCCCGCGTGCATCCTGAAGGCTTGGCGATACACGACGCGATACCCGACCTCAAGGGTGACGGCCAGGCTGGGACCGGCCCGGACGAGTGGCGGCGGTTCCGCGCCGGCTGGCACGGCGCGTTCGTCGGGCTCGCCGTCCTGGCCGCGGGCCTGACCTGGCTGCTTCCCGAAATCCACCGCAGCGTCCGGATCGCGGTGCTGGCCATGGCGGCTGTCCTGGTCGGCTGGTACGCGGTGGCCGGCGTGCGGGGGCTGCGCCGGGAACCGGGGTGGTACGCGGCGGCGTACCTCGCCGTGGCCGTACCGCTGACCGTCGCCGTGTTCGCGATGGCACCGGCCGGCGGCGGGCTGCTGCTCCTCGCGCTGTATCCGCACGTGTGGCTGATGCTGGCGCCGCGCCGGGCGGTCGTGGTCACCGCCGCGATCGTCGCGGCCGTCGGCGCTGACCTGCTGACCTACGGCCGGCTCGACGGTGCCGCGGTGGGCACCGTGCTGCTGATCAGCGTGGTCACGCTGACCGCAGCCGTCGGGCTCGGCCTGTGGATCGGCCGCATCATCCGGCAGAGCCGCCAGCGTGCGGAGCTGATCGCGCAACTCGCCGAGACCCGGGCCCAGTTGGCCGAGGTCAGCCGGGAGGCCGGCGTGCTCGCCGAACGGGAGCGCCTGGCCCGCGACATCCACGACACGCTCGCCCAGGGCTTCGCCAGCGTTCTGCTGCTGCTGGAGGCGGCCCAGGCGGCGTTGCCGGGCGCCCCGTCGGCAGCCGAACAGCACCTGGGTCGGGCACGGGACACCGCCCGGGAGAACCTTGCGGAGGCGCGGTCCCTGGTCGCCGCGCTGGGCCCGCCCGACCTGGCCGGCACGTCGCTGCCCGGTGCGCTGCGGCGGATGGTGGAGCGGGTCGGTAGCGACGCCGGTCCGCGGACCGAACTGCTCATCACCGGCAGCCCGCGCCGGCTGCCGACCGAGCATGAGGTGGCGTTGCTGCGCATGGCGCAGGAGTCGTTGACGAATGTGCGCCGGCACGCCGGCGCCACCCGGGTGGAGGTGGCGCTGGTGTACACAGTGGACAGTGTCAGCCTGCGGATCAGCGACGACGGGAAGGGCTTCGACCCGACGCAACCGCTACAGGGGTACGGGCTGGCCGGGATCCGGGCGCGGGCGCAGGGCATCGGCGGGGCGGCCACGGTCGAGGCGGCGCCGGGCGCCGGTACGGTCATCCGCATCGAGGTACCGGTGGCGGGCGGCTGAGTACGGTGCCGGTACGCGTCCTGCTCGTCGACGACCACCCGGTCGTACGCGAAGGGCTGCGCGCGATCCTCGCCGCGGAGCCCGACCTCTGCGTGGTAGGCGACTGCGGTACCGGCGCCGACGCGATAACCCGGGCGGCGGCGCTCCTGCCGGACGTCGTGCTGATGGACCTACGCCTGCCCGAGATGGACGGAGTCGAGGCCACCCGGCAGATCGTCGCCGCGGGTAGCGCCGCCGTCCTTGTGCTCACCACGTACGACGACGACGCCGACATCGTCCGTGCGCTGGCCGCCGGGGCCACCGGGTACCTGCTCAAGGACTGCGCCGGCACGGTACTGATCCGGGGCGTCCGGGACGCCGCCCGCGGCGAGACGGTACTCGCGCCGCCGGTGGCCGCCCGGTTGGTCGCACAGGTACGCGGACCGGCCCGCCCCGAGCTGACCCGCCGCGAAGTCGAGGTGCTGCGCTGTGTCGCGCAGGGACTGTCCAATCCCGACATCGGCCGCCGGCTGTTCATCAGCGAGGCAACCGTCAAGAGTCACCTGACCCGCATCTTCGACAAGCTCGAGGTCGCCGATCGCACCGCCGCTGTGACCGTGGCGATCGCCAGGGGCGTCCTGCCGACCCCTGGCGCCCGCCCGTAATCAACCAGGTCCGCGGTCCCGCCGGGTCACGCGTCGCGCAGGCGCAGCAGCAGCCCGCCCGCGAGCAGCGCCCCGGCCGCCCATGCGGCGAGCACGCCCAGCCCGGCCCACGGCCCGATCGGCAGGTCCCGCAGGTGCGTGGTGGCCTGGATGGACAGGCCCGCGCTCATCGGCCCGATCTGCGACAGGTGCCGCCGCCAGTGCGCGTCGGATACCACCTGCGCGACGATCGGGAAGACGTACAGCAGCGCGAGCACGGCACCGATCGCGGCGGCCGGGTCCCGTACCATCGCGGCGATGCCCAGGCTCAACAGAGCGATGAGCGCGAGGTAGAGCACCGATCCCCCGGCGGCGCGCAGCACCGGCCCGTCGCCCAGGGACGGAGCCGGGTACCCGTGCCCGGGCATGATCAGCCGCGACACCAGCAGGCAGGCGGGTACCGCGACGCACGCCGCCACCAGTACGAGACCGGTGACGACGGCCGCCTTCGCCGCCAGCACCGTGATCCGGCGCGGCATCGCGGCGAGCGTCACGTGCATCATGCGGGTGCTGTACTCGGTGCCGAGCGCGAGCACCGCCAGGATCGCGACGAGCGCCTGGCCGAGCTGTACGCCGGTGAGGCTGACCTTCGCGGTCTCCCCCGGGCAGGCGATCCCCGGGCAGCGGCCGGCGGCGGCGGTGGCCAGCGCGCTGAGCCCCACGATCGACACGACCAGCGCCAGCAGAAGCCAGAAGGTACCCGGCGCCGTCCGCAGCTTCGTCCACTCCGCCTTTATCGCCATGACCATCACGCATCCCGACGGCGGAAGAGCAGGACGGCGGCGGCCAGGGCGACGGCGGCGTACGCGCAGAGCACCCCGAAGCCGGCCAGCGGCGACAGCGGCAGGAAGCCCTCCACCGCGGTGTAGACGTTGGCCACCTGGGGGTAGCGCGGCGCGCTTTCCTGAAGCGAGAAGGCGGCCGCCGGCGTGACCCGCAGCAGCCAGTCCGCCGGGCCGGGTGGCAACCCCGCGATCGCGAGCAGGTACGGCAGGACCACCACCACGACGGCCACGGTGACCGCCGCCGCGCCGCGGCGCAGCAGCGCGCCGATGGCGAGCGCGAGCACCGCCGAGACGGCCAGCAGCGCCGCGGTGCCGACGATCACCCGCACCTGGGTGGCCACGGGGGCGGCGTGGACAAAGACACCATTGGAGCGCAGGACCCGCTGCCCGATGGTGACCACCACCGTCGCGGCGACCAGACCCGCCACGAATGTGACAGCGCCGACGACGCCGGCCTTCGCGACGAGGATCCGGCCGCGGCGAGGGGCGGCCGACACGGTGGTACGGATCAGGCCGCGCCGGTACTCGGCGGTGACGAACATCGCCGCCACCACGACCACGAAGATAAGGCCGATAAACGTACCGACGAGGGTCTGGGTGATGGTGGTACCGATGCCAGCGCCGCCCGACACCGACGGCGCGATGTCGCCGGAGCCGCTGATCGTGTACCGGCCGGCGGAGTGCTGGACGCCGCCCTGCAGCAGCGGCCGCTCGTTGCCGGAACCGCCGATCCGGTCGCCCGCCCACTCCTGGCCCGACCACGCGCCGGTCACCCCGAGCCCGTCGAAGGTACCGGTCGCCACGCTCGGGCCGCCCATGTCACCGGACATGCCGAACTGGCTGACCGCCTCCGCGTACTGAGGCGAGGTGGCGAACATCCCGGCCTGTACAGTCGCGGGCAGCCCGGGCAGGCGCGCGGTGCCGACCGTGGTCCACCGGGTACCGTCGGTCGACTCGGCGCCGGTGACCCGGTCCCCGGTACGGGTCAGCCGCAGCCAGCGCGGTGCCGGCCCGGGTGAGCCCGCCACGTCGTGTACGTAGTCGTACTGCATCCGTACGCCGTGGGCCCCGGTGACCAGCACCGCCGCGTACGCCGATCCCTGCGTGGTGCTCGCCTTGACGATGAGGCCGGCCTTGGCCCACGGCACCAGACCCGGGCTGGGGTCCTGTCCCGGTCCCCCGGTGTCGAGCACGCCGGTCAGCGACGCCACCCGGACCGTGATGCTGCCGTCGCCGGTCAGCGTCTGGTGTACGAAGTAGAAGGAGTCGCTGACCTCCTGCCCCTCGGGCCCGACCGTAGCCACACACTCCGAGCCCGCGCCGTGCTTGCCGCAGGAGCCGGTCATGCCCGGGCCGACGCCGAGCGCGATGATGGCCAGCGCACCGACCACCGTCGCGATGACCCAGCCCGGTACCGTCCGGAACTTCGTCCACTCCGCCCGCAGCAGCCGCCCGAACGCGTTCACGAGACCACCGCCCGGAACTCCACCGCGTCCTGGGTCAGCTGCATGTACGCCTCGGTGAGCGTCGCGCGGTGCGCCGATACCTCCGAAAAGGGAATGCCGCGCTCGGTGAGGACCGCCACGACCGCCTCGCCGGTCAGGCCCGAAACGGTCAGCGTGTCCGGACCGGCGGGGACCACCGTGCCCCCCGCGCCCGCCAGCGCCGCCCCCGCGCCCGGCGCGCCGGTGCGTACGGTGACCCGGCCGCCCGATGCCGCGGCGAGCAGTTGCGCCACCGAGGTGTCCGCGATGACCCGGCCCCGGCCGACCACCACCAGATGGTCGGCGGTGTCCTGCAGCTCGCTCATCAGGTGGCTGGAGACGAGCACCGCGCGGCCCTCGCCGGCGAGCCGGCGCAGGAAGTGGCGCATCCACAGGATGCCCTCCGGGTCCATGCCGTTGAACGGCTCGTCCAGCATCAGCGCGGCCGGGTCGCCCAGCAGCGCGGCGGCGATGCCCAACCGCTGGCGCATGCCCAGCGAGTAGCCGCCCGCCCGGCGGCGCGCGACCGAGCCGAGACCGGCCTGCTCCAGTACCTCGTTGACCCGGCGCGCGGGCAGCCCTTGCGAATGCGCGAGCCACAGCAGGTGGTTGCGGGCGGTCCGGCTCGGCTGCAGCGCACCGGCGTCCAGCAGCGAGCCCAGGTGCCGCAGCGGGTAGGTCAGCGTCCGGTACGGGCGGCCGCCGACCAGGGCGGTACCCGCGTCCGGCGCGTCCAGGCCGAGGATCACCCGCATCGTGGTGGACTTGCCGGCGCCGTTGGGGCCGACGAACCCGGTGACCTGGCCGGGTTGGACGGTGAACGACATGCCATCCAGCGCGACCGTGCGACCGAACCGCTTGCGCAGGCCGTCCACGGCAATCGTTGTCTGTTCCATGCCGCCGGTTCTACGCCCGCGCCGGTGTCAGGCCGGTGTCGCTTGTCGGGGCGATTGTCGGCTGACACCTGGCTGCCACCGCCGACCTGGCATCGTGGTACCGGTGAGAGTGCTGGTCGTGGAAGACTTCGAGATCCTCGCGCGGACGATCGGTACCGGTCTGCGCCGCGAGGGCATGGCCGTCGACGTGGTACTCGACGGCGACGACGCGCTCGAACACCTCGCGGTCACCCGGTACGACGTGGTGGTGCTCGACCGCGACCTGCCCGGCGTACACGGTGACGAGGTGTGCCGGGAGATCGTGGCGAGCCACGCGCAGAGCCGGGTACTCATGTTGACCGCGGCGAGTACCGTACGCGAGCGCGTGGACGGCCTCGGCCTCGGCGCCGACGACTACCTGCCGAAGCCGTTCGACTTCACCGAACTGGTCGCGCGCATCCGGGCGCTGGGACGGCGTACCGCCCGCGCGCTCCCGCCGGTACTGCGCGGCGGCGACCTCGAACTGGACCCGAACCGCCGGGTCGCGACCCGGGCCGGGCAGCCGCTCGAACTCAGCCCCAAGGAGTTCGCGGTGCTGGAGTGCCTGCTCGCCGCCGGTGGCCGGCTGGTATCCGCGGAGGAACTGCTCGAACGGGTATGGGACGAGGCGGCCGACCCGTTCACGACCACGGTGAAGACGACGATCCGCCGGCTGCGCGCCAAGCTCGGCGACCCGCCGGTCATCCATACCGTTCGCGAAGGCGGATACCGGATCGGGGCGCGCTGATGCTTCGTTTCAACCTACGCACCCAGTTGACGCTCCTGTACGCGATACCGTTCTTCGCCTCCGGCGCGGTGCTGCTCGCCGTACCGCTGCTCGGTGTGAAGGACACCGCGCCAGGACCGGGGAACGGCGGCCCGGGTCAAGGGCCGCCGGCCACACCGGATGTCGGCATGCACGGCGGTTTCGGGGTGTACGGGATCAGCCTCGCCGCGATGCTCGTGGTCTCGTTCGTACTCGGTTGGCTCGTCGCCGGCCGGTTCCTCCGTCCACTTCGGACGATCACGACGACCGCGCGGGACATCTCCGCGAGCAACCTCGACCGCCGGTTGCGCCTCACCGGACGGCGCGACGAGTTCCGGGACCTCGCCGACACGCTCGACGACCTGTTCGCGCGGCTGCAGGCGGCGTTCGAGTCGCAGCGGCACTTCGTCGCCAACGCCTCGCACGAGCTGCGTACCCCGCTCACCGCCGAGCGGACCCTGCTCCAGGTGGCCCTCGCCGACCCGGACGCCGACGTCGAGAGCCTGCGCTCCGCGTGCGGCGAGGTGCTGGCGCTCGGCGAGTCCCAGGAGCGGCTCATCTCGGCGCTGCTGACGCTCGCCAGCAGCGAGCGCGGGATCGACCGCAGGGAACGCTTCGACCTCGCCGGGGTGGCGGACAGCGCCGTGCTCGCGCGCGAGGACGAGGCGCGGCGCGGTGGCGTACGCGTCACCCGGTCGCTCGCGGCGGCGCCGGTCGCCGGCGACCCGAGCCTCGTGGAGCGCATGGTGGCGAACCTCGTGGACAACGCGGTGCGCCACAACAGCCCCGGCGGCTGGGTCGAGGTGGCGACCGGCGGTACCGGCGTCACCGTGGAGAACAGTGGCCCGGTCATCCCGCCCGGCGAGGTCGAGCGCCTCTTCGAGCCGTTCCAGCAACTCGGCGGCGAGCGGATCGGACGCCCCGGCGGGCACGGGCTCGGCCTCGCCATCGTGCGCGCGATCGTCCATGCGCACGGCGCCGCGCTGCACGCGCAGGCCCGACCCGAGGGCGGGCTGCGCGTCGAGGTGGCCTTCCGCTGAGTCGCCTCAGTGGTGCTCGCCCTTGCGGCCGAGGGTCGTCTCGGGGGTAGCGCCGGGGCGGGTCCACTGCGGCACCGGGCGGCCGGTCGGGCCCCAGGTCGCGTTCCCGTCCACGTCCGTGCGCCAGTACCAGCACGGGTGGCTCCCCTTGGGCCAGCCCTCCGGGTTGTCCTGCAACGCCTCGCCGCGACCGTAGGGCGTCATGTCGAGCAGGGCGAAGGACCCGGAGAACGCCTCGTTGCCCCGCCCCGTCGTGTAGTAGGTGAGGAACACCCGGTCGCCGTCGCGCAGGTACGAGGTGAGGTAGCCCATGTCTCCGCCGGCCGGCCCGTCCACGCCGCGCACCGAGTACCAGGGCTGGGTGTAGCCCATGAACTCGACGAACGGAGCCACCTCCTCCCACGGGCCCACGGTCACGACGGCGAACGAGACGCCGCGCGCGTTGAGGTAGGGGGCGACGTCCTTGAGGTGCCAGGCCGCGTTGGTGCAGCCCTCGCACTGGCCCTGGTGCGGCGCGCCGTCCCACCACATGTGCTTGTAGACCAGGAGCTCGTCGCGCCCCTGGAACAGGTCGAGGAACGGGACCGGGCCGTCCGCCCCGACGACCTCGACCGTCCCGTCGAACTCCACCATCGGCAGCCGGCGGCGGGCCGCGGCGAGGGCGTCGCCCGCGCGGGTGTGTGCCTTCTCGCGGACCAGGAGCTCGTCCCTGGCGGCCTGCCAGGTGGCCATGTCAACGATGGGCGGGCGGCCGGTCGCGGTCTTCGCATCACTCGACGTGTTCGTCATGGTGTCCTCCGTAGTTTCTCGTGCAGGGCGTCATACAACGCCTATCACCACAACAGACTCGCGACCCGGCCGAAACTCATCGCGAGTTCCGTCAGGCATGTTCCGTTAGGCATGTGGCAGGACCGGCAGCAGGTTGTGGTCGTAGAGCAGGGCGACCGTGGCCGCGTTGAACTCGTACACCCGGGCCGGGCGGCCGAACTCCTCGGTCAGGCGCGCGATCACGTCGGGCGGGCTGGTGCGCCGGTCCAGCAGGATGAAGCGCGCGTCGTGCCGGGCCGGGTCGTACCACTCGACGCGCGACTCCCAGTCGTCCCGGATGACCTGGCCGGCTCCGATGACCGGGGCGACGTGTACCCGGCCGTGCGAGGCGAGCGTGACGCTGTTCGCGAGCCAGTACGTACCGAGGCCGTACGGGTAGCCGTTCGCCAGGAGCCAGGGCGCCAACTGGGTACCGACCGCGTTGCCCGGGCGCCCCTCGGCGGTGGCCGACTGTACGCCGAGGCTCACGCATACGAGGCTGGCCAGTACGGCGACGGCCACCCGAGTGGACCAGGCGGCGCGCAGCCACGGTCCCCATACCCGGCCGGCGAGCGCGGCACCCAGCGGCAGCACGGCGACGATCTCCCGCTCGTTCTGCAGGGACGTACCGAGCGTCGAGACGAGGTACGCGCCGAGGTTGACGAGGATGCCGACGGCGAGCAGCGCATCGACGATCGGGCCGGCGGCGGGCCGGCGTACCGCCCGGTACAGGGCCATGGCCACCGCGACGGCCACGATCGCCAGGCCGGCGAGGTGCAGTGCGCCGACCGCGACCGAGAACGCGCCGTGCCGCTCCGGCAGGTACCCGCCGAAGAGGTGCACGACGTTGCGCGCGGTACGGGCGGCCCGGCTGCGCAGGTCCGCCGCGGGGCTGAACGCTATCGGGGCCGCAGTCATCTGGTACCCGCCCAGCGCCCGCACGCCGTACCCGAACCCGGTGGCGAGCCCGAACGACACGACCGCGGCGAGTACCAGTTGCCCGTCCGGCCCGGACAGCCGCCGCCACCACGGGCGCGCACCGGAGCGCACCGCCCGCCAGCCGGCGACCAGCACCAGCGGCAGCACCGCGAGGTACGTCACGAGCGGGTCGCCGATCTGCGCCCAGGCCAGCAGTAGCGCGACGATCACGGGCAGGTACCGGCCGGCCAGCCGGCGCTCCAGCACGAGCCAGGTCACGAGCACCGGCAGCGCGGTACCGGTGTGGTCGGGGCCGGTGAACAGGGTCTGGTACGCGCCCGGCGACGGAGCCAGTACCAGCGCGACGGCGACCCCGATCCGGACCGCCGCCTCGATGCCGCCCGACCGGCCGGCCGCGACCGCGGCGACCGCGAGGACCAGCAGCGTGTACGTCAGCGCCGCGACCACGTGTACCGCCTCGGCGGACAGCCCGAGCACCGCCTCGGCGAGCGACTGCGCGAACATCTCCGCCCCGTAGAACGAGACGTCCGCGACGGTCCAGCCGCGCAGCAGCACGTTGCCGTGCAGCACGTCCCACGCCTGCAGGGCGATGCTCGCGCCGTCGGAGTTCGTCGGGAACACCCGCGCCATCCGCAGGTACCCGATGAACAGGCCCGCGGCCGCGAGCAGCACCGCGGCGGCCACGCCCAGCCCGCGCCGTACGCCG
>JBPYFB010000626.1:0-32299 GCA_051986465.1 Rugosimonospora sp. | reverse complement strand
AGCATCTCCTCGACCAGGACCGCGATCGAGTGCGGCAGCTCGTCGCGTACGCCCTCCAGCGCCGATTCGCGGATCAGCTCGGCGATGAGTACCTGCTCCGGCTCGTCGGTGATCATCCCGTCCGGGTAGAGCTGCGGCGATTCGGGCAGGTGCCGGGAGAGCACCTCGACGAGATCGTCCAGCTGGGTACCGGCGACCGCGCTGACCGGTACCACGTCGGCGAACTCGGCCAGCTCGGCGGTTGCCACCAGGCGCTGGGCGAGGGTGGCCCGGGATACCAGATCGGTCTTGGTGACCACCGCCACCACCGGTGCCTTGAGCGCGCCCACCGCCTCGGCGATGAACCGGTCACCCCGGCCGATCTCCTCGTCGGCGGGCAGGCACATGCCGACCACGTCGACCTCGCTCCACACCTCGCGCACGAGGTCGTTGAGGCGCTCCCCGAGCAGCGTACGGGGGCGGTGCAGGCCGGGCGTATCCACGAGCACGAGCTGCGCGTCCGGCCGGTGCAGTACGCCGCGCACGACGTGCCGGGTGGTCTGCGGGCGGCTCGACGTGATCGCGATCTTCTGCCCCACGAGCGCGTTGATGAGCGTGGATTTGCCGGCGTTCGGCCGGCCAACAAAGCACGCGAACCCCGCGCGATAGCCCGCCACGCAGCCAGCGTACTAGGCGTGTTTCATAGGTTCGCTACGGCCAGCCGCTGGGCCTGCCCGCGGTGCAGATCGCTCACCCACTCCCAGCCGGGCTTGGCCGAGGGGCCGATCCGCGGGTCATCGGGTTCGCGGCCGGCACGCAAGGCGAGCACGTACGCCCGGTCCCGCTCGATCCGCTCGTGCACCTGACCGGCTCCGCCCACCGACCCGTGGCCAGGAATGACGACGTCGACGTCGGACGCCACGCTCTCCAGCAGCCGCAACGCCGAGAGGTAGTCCTCGACCGGGTCGGCGGCGCCGGCCAGGTCGAGCATCGGGACCAGGACGTCGGAGAGCATGTCACCGGCGACGAGAACCCCGTACTCCTCGACGAACAGGGCCGCGTGGCCCGGCGCATGCGCCTGATGCTCGATGATCCGGGCTCCGGGGCCGTCCCACGGAATCCGCGCCGTCCCGGCGGGCAGGGCAGTGATGAGGCCGTACAGGTCCAGCGGGACCTGCCCGGCGATCTCCGTCTCGGCCAGGTGTTCGGTGATGTGGGCCTTCGCGTCCGGGTCGGACAGCTGTTCCCGCACCGCGGCTGCACAGCGGGCCGTACCGTAACGGGGCGCTTCGCCGAGCTGTGGGTGCCAGAGCAGGTGATCCCAGTCCGGATGCGTCGAGAAGCCCGCCGCGACGGTCCGGCCTGACGCGGACAGGTCGTGCGCGAGGCAGGCCAGTTCGTGGTCCTGCAGCCCGGGGTCGATGAGCAGCACGCCGGCGCGGCCTTGCACGACGATGGTGTTGCTCTGGAGGAATTCGCTCTCGTGAACCAGTACGCCGTCCGCAACCTGCCTCAGCACGAGCTCGCCCCCCGGATGGCGTAGCGGTGCATCGTGACACCCTGCTTGAACGATCGCTGTTCGAGCAGGTCGAGCCCGATCGGCATGCGCCAGTCGTCGAACAGCGGCCGGCCGGAGCCGAGGATCGCCGGGTGGGTGAAGAGCAGCAGTTCGTCGAGGAGCCCCGCCCGGAGCAGTTGGGTGGCGAGCGCCGCGCCGCCCACGCCGAGAGTGCCGTCGGTCTCAGCCCTGAGGGTGGCGAGTTGCTCGATCGCGTCGTCTCCGCCGATGATCCGGGTGCCGTGATCGGCGCTGTGGCGGGTACGGGAGACGAGCACCTTGGGCGCGGAGGTCCAGATCTCGCCGTACTCACGCGTGAAGTCCGGCAACGACGCGTCCTCGCGCGCCCGTGGCCAGTACCCCTCCATCGTCTCGTAGATGACCCGGCCCTGGACCATGCCCGCAAGTGAGCGCGCCCGCGCGTTGAACTCCCGATGTAGCTCCTCGTCGATGCGCAGCCACTCCCCGCCGCCGTTGTCCCCGGGAGCTTGCTCGATGCGCAGGTCGAGGGACACGTTCATCCAGTACAGGAAGCGGCCCATCATCCCCTCCTCCACTAGTGATTGCGATCTGCAATCACTATATGGACGCACAAAGATCCCCGCAACTTCATTGAAGTTGCGGGGTTGGGCGGCCCGGGACACCGCAACTTCAATGAAGTTGCGGTGTCCGGGCCAAGATCAGGGTGGCGGGCGGGTAGGCCGGCAGGGCTCAGGTCGGGAACTGGTTGGGGTCCACACCGCTCGTCGTGGCGTTGCCGCCCGAGACCGGGGTCAGCGTGATGCTGTACTCCGTGTACGTCGACGACGTGGTGCGGTACGACGCGGGCGTGTCGAACTTGGAGAAGTCGCAGTCGCGGGTGAACGTGTGGGTACCCGAGTCCCAGTCCGACCCGGTGGCGACGTAGATGTCGTAGGTACCGTCGGTGATCCGGCCCGCGGTGAACGAGCCCTTCGCCCGCACGTACACCGTCAGCGACGCCTTGCCGCCCCCGGGCGCGAGGGTGACGACGGCGTCCACGCTCCCGCCGTTCTGGATCTTGAGCTTGCCCGAGCCGCGCTTCGCCGGCGACTTGACGTACGTCCCGTTCGCCGCCCGGCGGTTCTGCTGCTGCGTGGTGCCGGGCAGCCAGGAGCCGACCTTGTACGCGTTGGCCGTGTCAGCCGTGCTGAGCCCCTTGGCCGCGGCACGCAGCTGGTTGGCTCCGGCCGACTGGCTGATCGTGGCGAGCGCGGACGTCCCGCCGCACAACTGCTTGCTACCCGCCGCGGAGCCGGCGCTCTGCACGTCGCTCGCGAACGACTCCAGCGCGTCGACGAAGGTGGTGTGCGCGGTGCTCACGTTCTCCGGCGGCGCGAGGGCGCGCAGCGTCTCGATCTGCGGTGAGATCGCGTTGCCGATGCTGCTGATCGCGTCGGAGACGGCGGTCGGCGTGTGCGCGGCGCGCAGTTGCTGGAAGCCGGGTGCGACCGCGGTGTCCAGGCCGGACAGCGCTTGCTGGTAGGCCTCGGCCGAGACCGGGGTGGCACTCGGGCTCGCCGCGGGTGCGGACGGCGCCGCGGTGCCGGCCGCGCTCGCGTGGGTCGGCTTGCCCTTGTGTCCGCCGAACGCGACCACTCCGCCGACGCAGGCCGCCACCAGAACCGCGACCACCGCGCCAGCGATCAACGGCGCGCGGTTGCGGGACGGCTTGGCAGGCGGTGGCAGCTGGCCGGTCGGTGGGTACGGCGCGGTGCCGAAGCCGGGCGGTCCAGAGGCCGGATAGCCGGGCGGCCCAGAGGTCGGGAAGCCGGGCGGCCCGGAGGCCGGATAGCCGGGCGGCCCAGAGGTCGGGTAGCCGGGCGGCGGCGCGGGAGGGGTAAAGCCGGGCAGGGCGGATGTCGTCTGGCCGGGCGGGGCGGAGACGGGGAACCCGGGCGGCGCGGAGGTGGGATAGCCCGGCGGCGTCGAACCCCTGACGCGTACCCGCACCAGGAGGTCGCCGGGCTGCTGGCCAGGCCCGGCCGGCGCAGCAGCACCGGGCAGCCGGAGCATCGTGTTGTCCGCGACACCGGGGGGTATGCGAACGGTAACTGTGATGGGACCCGAGGTGCCGGCCGGGGGGATGTACACCGTCTTGGTGGTACCGGCCGCAGCCTCCCAGCTCTCTACCTCAACAACCGGCCCATCAGGGACCGAAAAGCCTTCGAACGTCACGCGCCCAGTATGAACGGAGCGCGCACCCCGCGTGGTACCGCGAAGTGGGTCAATCCGTGACCGTCCCCATCGGAGTCCCGTCCGGACCGGCCAGGTAGACCGGCGCCCGGGAACCCAGGTCACGTACCGCGGCCAGCCCCGCACTGTCTACTGTGGACGCTTCGGTCACCACGGCCGCCGCCTCCAGCGCGGAGGCTCCCGCGGCAACCGCGGCGGCCACGGCGTACTGCAGCGCGGTCAGCGTCATCGAGGGCAGCCGTACGCTCGCGCCCGCGTACGTGCGCCCGTCCCCGTCGCGCACCGCGGCGCCCTCCGCGGCGCCGATCCGGGCGCGGGCCGAGCGCGCGAGTGTAACCAACTTGAGATCCTCGGGGGTCAGCTCAGGCATCCGCGTGCTGCCTCTCTTCCCGGTCCTGCGGTACCTCCGCCGGCACGCGCGATACCAGTACCGTATCGATCCGGTTACGCCGGCCGGCGGTACCCTCCGCCACCAGCAGCAGCCCGTCGATGAGCGCGCTGGCGCCCGGCAGCGGTACCCGCCCCAACGCCTGCGCCAGCAGGCCCGCAACCGTCTCCACCTCGTCGGCGGGCAGCTCCACTCCGAACAGTTCGCCGAGATCCTCGATGGGCAGCCGCGCGCTGACCCGGATCGAGCCGTCGTCAAGCCGCTCGACCGGCGGGCGCTCCACGTCGTACTCGTCGGTAATCTCCCCGACGATCTCCTCCAGGATGTCCTCGATCGTGACCAGCCCGGCGGTACCGCCGTACTCGTCGACGACGACCGCGATGTGGGTGCGGGCCGCCTGCATCTCGGAGAGCAGGTCGTCGACGGGCTTGGACTCCGGTACGAAGGTGGCCGGGCGCATCAGGGACACCACCTCGGCGGCCTCGTCGGCGCTGAGCAGGTCCTTGAGGTACAGGATGCCGAGCACGTCGTCGACGTTCTCACCGATGACCGGGATGCGGGAGAACCCGGAGCGGGTGAACAGCGCCAGTGCCTGGCGTACGGTCTTGTGCGCCTCGATCCACACCATCTCCGTACGCGGCACCATCACCTCGCGCACGATCGTGTCGCCGAGCGAGAAGACGGAGTGGATCATCTCGCGTTCGCCGTGCTCCACGACGCCGCGCTGCTCCGCCAGGTCGACCAGCTCGCGCAGCTCGACCTGAGTGGCAAAGGGCCCCTCCCGGAAACCCTTGCCCGGCGTGAACGCGTTACCGATGAGGATCAGCAGCCGGGCCAGCGGGCCGAGCAGCCGGCCGAGCCACACCACCACCGGGGCCGCCACCCGGCCGACTGCGTACGCGTGCTGCCGGCCGATCGTGCGCGGCGCGACACCGACGACGACGAAGCTGACGACCAGCATCGAGCCGGCGGTCACCAGCCCAGCGGTCCAGCCGGCGCCCCACGCCTCGATCGTCACCACGGCGACGATCGTGGTGGCGGACAGCTCGCAGGCCAGCCGCAGCAGGAGCAGCAGGTTCAGGTGGCGTACCACGTCGGAGGCGACGGTGCGCAGCGCCCGCCCGCCGCGTACGCCCTCCTTCGCCATCTCCCCGGCGCGCGCCGGAGAGATCCGCGACAACGCCGCGTCGGACATCGCGAAAAGGCCGGCCAGTACCACCAGTCCGGCGGCGACCAGCAGGAGTCTCAGCTCGGACATGTCGTCCTATCGCAGCGGCGGGGAGTCCGTGGCGCGCGCCCGCCAACCGGCCAGCAGGCGCGACTGGATCGCGAACATCTCCCGCTCCTCCTCGGGCTCGGCATGGTCGTAGCCGAGCAGGTGCAGAACCCCGTGAACGGTCAGCAGGTGCAGCTCGTCGGCGGCCGAGTGGCCGGCGGCCAGCGCCTGCTTCGCCGCCATCTCGGGGCACAGCACGATGTCGCCGAGCAGCGCGGGCTCGCCCAGCGGTCCCTCCTGCGGCCCGTGGTCCACGCTGCTCTCGTCCATCGGGAAGGCGAGCACGTCGGTGGGGCCGTCGCCGCCCATCCACCGGTGGTTCAGCTCGGCCATGTAGTCGATGTCGACCAGCAGCACCGACAGCTCGGCGAGCGGGTTGACGCCCATCTCGTCCAGCGCGTACCGGGCCACGCCGAGGACCTGGTCGGTGTCGACCTCGGCGCCGGACTCGTTGGCGATCTCGATGGACATGTGAGTCTCCGAATCAGCGGCGGCGGCCGCCGCGCGCATGCGCGGCGCGACCACCGGGCAATGACACGGGCGCGGCCGGCTCCTGCTGCGCCTCGTCCCAGCGGGCGTACGCGTCGACGATGTCGCTGACCAGGCGGTGGCGTACCACGTCGGCACTGGACAGTCGGGCGAAGTGTACGTCCGCCACCCCGTCGAGGATCTCCTGTACAACCCGCAGGCCACTCTTCGTGCCGCCCGGCAGGTCGACCTGGGTGATGTCGCCGGTCACCACGATCTTGGAGCCGAACCCGAGCCGGGTGAGGAACATCTTCATCTGTTCCGGCGTGGTGTTCTGCGCCTCGTCGAGGATGATGAACGCGTCATTGAGCGTCCTTCCCCGCATGTAGGCCAGCGGCGCGACCTCGATCGTCCCGTTCTGCATGAGCCGCGGTATCGAGTCCGGATCGATCATGTCGTGCAGCGCGTCGTACAGCGGGCGCAGGTACGGGTCGATCTTGTCGTAGAGCGTGCCGGGCAGGAAGCCGAGCCGCTCACCCGCCTCGACCGCCGGGCGGGTCAGGATGATCCGGTTGACCTGCTTGGCCTGTAGCGCGGCGACCGCCTTGGCCATCGCGAGGTAGGTCTTGCCGGTACCGGCGGGCCCGATACCGAACACGATCGTGTGCACGTCGATCGCGTCGACGTACCGCTTCTGCCCGAGCGTCTTGGGCCGGATGGTACGGCCGCGCCGGGAGATGATGTTGAGCGTCAGTACCTCGGCGGGTCGCTCGTCGCCGCCCTGCCGGATCATGCCGACGATGCGGCGTACCGCGTCCTCGGTCAGCGTCTCACCCTTCTGGATGAGTTCGATGAGCTCGCTGAAGACGCGCTCGGCGAGAGCGTTTTCGACCTGCGTGCCGGTTATGGTGATTTCGTTGCCGCGAACGTGGATGTCGCTGGCGAGCGACCGCTCGATCAACTTCAGGAGCTGGTCACGCGCGCCGAGCAGGCTCACCATCTGCTGGGGATCGGCAACCGTGATCTTCGTCTGGACCCGGGATTCTGGCGCGTCGGACCCGGCGAGTACGGGCGCCTGAGGCGCGCCGCGGGGTGGGCTGCTTGTCATGGGTCGGCCTCGCGGGCCTGGTGCCGCCTTTCGTCTTCAACGTCGGGGACCCCAACCGCGGCGTCCCCGCCTGCAATGCTCCCATGGTATAGGCGCGCTGTCCCCCCAGTTAGTCCCCGCTGGGCGCCAACCCGTCGAAGGTCTGCTGCTGCCGGGTGAACCGGTAGGTCGCCCAGTGCATGGTGACCACCGTCGCACCGCCCGGCGCCCGGGTCAGCCGCAGCAACTCGCCCGCCTCCCGCCCCGATACGGTGCGCAGGACGTCCGGCTCGCCCGCGACCGGCTCGAAGACCGCCGGCGGGCGCCCGGCCGGGTCGTCCGCGCCGCGGGCGCGCAGGGCGCCGTCGCGCCAGAAGAAGACGTACTCGTAGCCCTCGCCCCACCACCGGCCGAGCACGGTGCGCAGGGCGGGCGGGGCCGGCTCGCCGGGTACCCACGGCTCGATGTCGGCCGGGTCGTGCTCGACGATCGCCCGCAGCAACGTGTGCGGCAGCTCGTTGATCACGGACGCGGTACCCGACGAACCGAGCGCCGCGGCCCCGCACGCGGGCGGCGAGCCGGCGCCGCGGCGGCCGTACACGCCGGCGAGGAAGCCGGGCATGGCGCCGTCGTGGCCGACGTGGATCACCCGGGGTTGCGCCTGTGACGGCACGAGGATCAGGCCGAGGCCGAAGCCGGTGCCCCACAGCGCCTCGTCCGTCGTGGTCAGCGGCCAGCGCATCTCGTCGAGGGTGGCCGGGGCGAGCACGGCGCCGCCGGGGTCGACCTTCGCGGGGTCGGCCAGGAATCCGGCCCACTTGGCAAGATCCGCGGCGGTACCCCAGAGCTGCGCGGCCGGGGCGAGACCCGCCATGTCGACCGCGGGTTCGGGGCGGGCGTGATCCGAGTACGCGTCGACGAGGTACCCGGTGGCCGCGCGCTGCCCCGGCTCCGCGGTCACCGAGTCCAGCCCGAGGGGTGCCAGTACCCGCTCGGCGAGCAGCTCGGCCCAGGTACCGCCGCGCAGCCGGGCGACCAGGTGGCCGAGGAGTGCGAAGCCCAGGTTGGAGTAGTGGTACCGGCGTGCCGGCGGCAGCACCTGCTCGGCCCGGGCAACCTCGGCGAGCAGCCGGTCCCGGTCGGGCAACCGCAGCGTGTCCCAGACGTCCCCGTACGGCTCCCGCTGGGTACCGGAGGTGTGCGAGAGCAGCCGGCGCACGGTGGCCGCACCGAACCGGGGGAGGTTGAGGTGGCGGCCGATCGGGTCGTCGAGGTCGAGCAGCCCGTCATCCCGGCACTGCATGACGAGTACGGCGGTGAAGGTCTTGGTGACCGAGCCGATCCGGAACAGCCGGTCCGGCTCGCCGCCGACCTGGTACGTCCAGAGTGGACGGTCGGCCCGGTGTACCGCGACCGCCAGTGCCGGTACCCGCCCGTCGGCCTGCGCCCGCTGGACGAGCCGCCGGTACCGCTCCGCCGCTCCGCTCACCGGCTGAGCATCGGGCCGAGGGGGGCGCCGCCCACGACATGCGCGTGCACGTGGAAGACCTCCTGCCCGCCGTACGCCCCGGAGTTGAAGATGACCCGGTACCCGCCATCCTGCAGCCCTTCGGCCTTGGCGACCGCGGCGGCGGTGGCGAGTACCTCGCCGGCCAGCCCGGGATCCGCCTCGGCGAGCGCCGCCACGTCCGCGTAATGCGCCCGCGGTATCACCAGGACGTGTACCGGGGCCTTCGGCGTGATGTCCCGGAAGGCGACCGTCGTGTCCGTCTCGTGCGCGAGCTCGGCCGGGATCTCCCCCGCGACAATCCCGCAGAACAGGCAATCGTGACTCACGCAAGCACAGTACCGACCGTCGCAATTTCATTGAAGTTGCGGTGTTGGGCGGGCCCGGACACCGCAACTTCAATGAAATTGCCGCGAACTTGGGCGGGCGCTCGGTTGAGCCTCCGGCTTGGCCGCCTTGCTCGGCGCACCGGGGGGCTTCGACCGCGAGTTGGGGTGCGTGCTCGGCGAGTCGCTGGGGGCGAGGCTGGGCAGGGCGTGCAGGACGGCGGCGCAGAACCCGTCGACGATGTCGCGATCCTTGGCGCCCGCGCGGTTGACCAGGTCCCGGAAGCTGTTGTCGTCCAGCGCCTTCGCCCGGTGGTCCGCATCCTTGCGGGCGTACTTCTGGCACAGTGCGACGAGATCGGCCGGTACCGGCTGGCTCGGCGACGCGTTCGGCGACGCGGTCGGGTCGCCTGCGGCCGTCGGCCCGACGCTGGCGGACGGGCTCGGCGCAATCGCCGAGTGCGGCGGGCCGGAGAACTCGCCGGCGCTGGCCACGGCCACCCCGCCCAGGCCGACGACCGCCGCGCTGACCAGGCCGACCTTCACGGTGAGCAGCTTCGCGAGCCACGTCCGCAGCGCGGACGCTCGCCGCGCGGGGGCCGGGGCACGGTGCGCGTCCCGGAAGGCGGCCAGAGCCGCCGCCTCGCCGCGCGGGCTCGCGGTGGCCGCCAGGGGGGCGGCGGCCGCCGCTAGCAGCGCGGCGAGGCGGGGATGGGCGGCGCCCGCCGCGCCGGTGCCGGTGAGCAGCTGCTCAGCGGTGGCCCGGTCGAGCCGGCGCGGTTTCCTGCGGACGCTCATCTCACATTCCTCAGCGCCGCCGTCCGCAAATGTGTCACCGGCGCCGGCAACTCGCGCTGGACGAGCCTGACGATGGCTGTAGCGGTATCGGCACCGTCGATCTCCTCCGCGAGTTTGCGCAGGCCACGGAGGGCGGCCATGCGTACGGCACCGGATCGTTTGCCGAGTACCCGCCCGGTGGCCCGAGCGTCCAGCCCCATCACGACCCGCAGCAGGATCACCTCCGCCTGATCGCGCGGCAGCGCCGCGATCATGGCAATCGCCTCGCCGGTACCGACGAGCTCCAGCGCGCGGCTGGCGGTGTCGTCCGCCCCAGCGAGCCCGGCGAACTCCTCGACGGGTACCGCGGTGGTGGCGGGGCGGCGCTGGTTGTGGCGCAGGTGGTCCATGGCCCGGTTGCGGGCGATCGTCACCACCCAGCCGCGGAAGCCGTCCCAGTCACCCCGGAATTTGGCCAGGTCCCGGGTGACCTGCAGCCACGTCTCCGAGGCGACGTCCTCGGCGTCGGCGCCGACGAGCCCGGTCAGGTATCGCACGAGCCGGGGTTGCAGTGCTCGGTACAGGGCGCCGAACGCGAGCTCCCCGCCGTCCTGCGCGGCCACGATGGCGTGCGTGAGACGAGGGGGGTCGTCCGTCACCGTCATTCAGCTCCCCGCTCCCGCCCGGCCGCCAGCGCAACGCCGCAATGCTGAAAGCGCCGGGGAGCGGAAAAGTGTCACACCTCCGTGTAGACAGTCGGGTGGTACGGGCGGAAGTCCAACTCGGTACGGATCCGGCGGGTATCGACGATCCCCTCCCACGGATCGTCCAGCGGTCGGGTGGCCGCGTCCGGGTCCGGCTCCTGGCCGGCGAGCGCGAGCAGTTCCCAGCTGGTAACCGGGGCGTCGTCCGCGACGTTGTACGCACGCCCGTCGACCCCGTCCGCCGCGAGTACCCGCAGCAGCGCCTGCGCCACGTCGGCGTGGTGCACCAGGTGCAGCCGCCGGTGTGCCGGCCAGCGCCGTACCCGGGGCAGCACCTCCGTCAGGCGCGGATCGCCCTCGCCGTACACGCTTGCCAGGCGGAGCACGCGCAGGCCCAGCCCTTCGTCCTCGTGCAGCCGCCACAGCTCCTGCTCGCCGCCGGCCGGGGCGGGCTCGTCCATCTCGCGGGCGGGGCGCCCCCGACCGGGCCCGTACACGAGGGTCGTGCTCGCGTAGACGAAGCGGCGCACGCCCGCGTTGAGAGCCGCGCGGGCCAGCCGTACCGTCAAATCCGCGTTGGTGGGCGCCAGATGGACCACGGCGTCCATGTCCGCGACGCCCCGCTTGACCGCCCCCGCATCGGCGAGGTCGCCGAGCACCACGTCGAAGCCGGCGTTCCACAGCGGCGCGGCCCGCTCCGGGTCGCGTGCCAGCACCCGCACCTGGTAGCCGTCGGCGGGCTTGAGTCTCGGCACGAACCGGCTGCCCACGCGGCCGGTCGCGCCCGTCACCAGTGTTCGCATCCGATCCACCCCGTGCCGTATCGTTAGCTAAGCAATGAATAACGTTAGTCGGCTAAAGAAATGTGGTCAAGCGTGGACCGGGTTCAGCGGGACGAGTTCCAGACCGCGTTCTGGTCGGCCAAGCGGGCCATCGCCGAGGCCACCGAGGCGGCCTTCAGCCGGCACGGGGTACGCGCCGGGCAGCAGTTCATCCTCGAACGCCTGTGGGAGCAGGACGGGCTGACGCCGGGCGAGATCGCCAAGCGGCTCGGGCTCGCCACGCCGACCGTGACCCGGACCGCGACCCGGATGGAGGCGGCCGGCCTGCTGCGCCGCGAACCGCACCCGACCGACGCCCGGCTGGTGCGGCTGTGCCTCACCGAGCGCGGCAAGCACCTGGAGTCAACGCTCGCGCGGGAACGCAGCGCGCTCACCGAGAAGGCCCTGCGCGGCCTCGCCGAGCCTGACCGGGCCCACCTCGTCAAGCTCCTCAACACCCTGCGCGATAACCTCCAGGGCCGATGAGATCTGTACTGATCACCGGCGCCTCCCGCGGTATCGGCCGAGCCACCGCGCTCGCCTTCGCGCGCCAGGGCGACCGGGTCGCCATCCACCATCGCGACTCCGCATCGCTCGCCGAGGCGCTGCGCGACGAACTGCCCGGAGATGAACACATCGCGGTACGGGCCGACCTCGCCGACCCGGTCGCGATCCGGGAAATGGTCGACGCCGTGGCCGCCGCGTACGGGCGCATCGACGTACTCGTGAACAACGCCGGCATCTTCACCTCGCACCCCATCACCGAGGTGTCGTACGAGGAATGGCAGGCGCACTGGCGCGCCACCCTGGACGTCAACCTGATCGGCGCCGCCAACGTCACCTGGTGCGCCGTGCGGTACATGCCCGAGGGCGGGCACATCGTCAACGTCTCCTCGCGTGGCGCGTTCCGCGGCGACCCGGACGGCGTCGCGTACCCGGCGTCGAAGGCGGGGCTCAACGCGATGGGGCAGTCGCTCGCGATCGCGCTCGCGCCGCGGGGCATCTCGGTGACCGGCGTGGCGCCCGGGTTCGTCGAGACCGACATGACCAACGAGCACCTCAAGGCGGAGCGGGGCGCGGAGATCCGGGCCCAGAGCCCGTACCACCGGGTGGCGGAACCGGAGGAGATAGCGGCGGCGATCGTGTGGCTCGCGTCGCCGGCCGCGCGTTGGGCGACCGGTACGATCGTCGACCTCAACGGCGCGTCGTACCTGCGTACCTGACCCGCCGGAGCTACCAGCGACCCAGCCGCGCGGAGAGTACGGCGAGCGCCGCCACACCGGCGGTGGAGGTACGCAGGACCGTCTCGCCGAGGCGTACCGGTACCGCACCGGCCGCGGTGAAGGCGTCCAGCTCGTCGGGGGCGATACCGCCCTCCGGCCCGACCGCCAGGACGAGCTCGTCCCGCTCCGGAAGCTCCACTGTGGACAGTCGAGCCGTCGCCTCCTCGTGCAGGACGAACGTGACCCGCTCGGCCAGCTTCGCGGTCGGCAGGGGCGGCGAGACGACCGGCAGCCACGGGCGGCGCGCCTGCTTGGCCGCCTCGCGCGCGGTTGCCGCCCAGCGCTCGAAGGCGCGGGTACCCCGCTCCGCCTTCCACAGCACGACCGAGCGCGTCGCGGCCCATGGCACGATCTCGTCGACCCCGGCCTCGGTCATCATCTGCACCGCCAGCTCGCCGCGCTCGCCCTTGGCAAGCGCCTGCGCGACGACCAGCCGGGGACGCGGCTGCCGCGCGTACCAACGCTCCATAATGGACAGACCGAGCCGTCCTTTGCCGGCGGTGGTGACCACCGCGGACGCCGTGCCGCCGCGCCCGTCGCCGAGCAGCAGCCGCTCCCCCGCGCGTAGCCGCGCCACGTCGGCGGCGTGGTGCCCCTCGGCCCCGTCGAGTACCACCGACCCGCCCGCGGGCAACTCGTCCAGCAGAAAGAGCGGCAGGCTCACTTTGTTATGCGTGGCCGTTGAAGGCGTCGCGCATGCGCGAGAAGAAGCCGCCCTGCTTGGTGAGTTCGGCCACCTCCTCGCCGCGCGCCTTGGCGAACTCCCGTAACAGCTGCTCCTGCTGCGCGTCGAGCTTGGCGGGCGTACGCACGTCGAGGTGGACGAAGAGGTCGCCGCGCCCGCTGCCGCGCAGGTGCGGTACGCCCTTGCCGCGGATCTTGAGCACCGAGCCCGGCTGGGTACCGGCGCGCACCTCGACCATCTCCTCGCCGTCGAGCGTCTTGATCGTCAGCCGAGTCCCCAGCGCCGCCGAGGTCATCGGTACGGTGACCCGGCAGTGCAGGTCGTTGCCCTTGCGCGAGAAGATGTCGTGCGGCCGCTCGTGGATCTCCACGTACAGGTCACCGGGCGGGCCGCCGCCGGGGCCGACCTCGCCCTGGCCGGCCAGGCGGATGCGCATCTGGTCCTCGACGCCGGCCGGGATCTTCACGGTGAGCGTGCGGCGGGTGCGTACCCGCCCGTCACCGGCGCAGGTCGGGCACGGCGAGGGGATCACCGTGCCGTACCCGGCGCAGGCGCCGCACGGCCGGGAGGAGACGACCTGCCCGAGGAAGGTGCGCTGTACGGTCTGCACCTCGCCGCGCCCGCCGCACACCTCGCAGGTGGCCGTGCGGGTACCGGCGGCGGTACCGGCGCCTCGGCAGGTCTGGCACAGCACGGCCGTATCGACCGTGATGGGCGCCTCGACTCCGAAGGCGGTCTCGTGCAGTTCCAGCGGCAGCGGCAGGATCGCGTCGGCACCTGGACGGGTGCGCGGGCGCGGGCCGCGGGCGGTCGCGGAGCCGAAGAAGGCGTCCATGATGTCCTGGAAGCCGACGAACGGGCCACCCGCGCCGGGGCCGGGACCGCCGCCGCCGGGCGCGAGCGGGTCGCCACCCAGGTCGACGATCTGGCGCTTCTGGTCGTCGGAGAGCACCCCGTACGCGGCGTTGATCTCTTTGAACCGGTCCTACGCACTCGGATCCGGATTCACGTCCGGGTGGTACTGCCGGGCGAGCTTGCGGTATGCCCGCTTGATGTCGTCGGCAGTCGCGTCCCGCGGAACGCCCAGAATGCCGTAGTAGTCCTTGGCCACTGCGTTCGGTATCCTCATCGCCCAACTAGTTCTGCGCTAGCAGTTCGCCCACGTAGCGTGCCACGGCGCTGACCGTGGCGATCGTCGCGGGGTAGTCCATCCTGGTCGGCCCCAACACACCCATCCCGCCGACCGCCGTACTGCCCGGACCGTACCCGGTGCTGACAATCGACGTGCCACGCAGGTGCTCGATCTCGTTCTCGTCGCCGATGAGTACCCGGGTAACGGCCGGGTTCGGCTCCGTCGCGATCAGCTTCAGCAGTACGACCTCCTCCTCCAGCGCCTCCAGGATCGGGCGCAGGGAGCCCGGGAAGTCGAGCATGCCGCGGGTCAGGTTGGCGGTGCCAGCCAGCGCCAGCCGCTCGTCGGTGCGCTCGACGAGGGTCTCCAGCAGCACCGAGGAGAGCGCCGCGACGGTGGTGCGGCGGGTCGGGTCGGCCTCGTCGACCAGCGCCTGTACCAGCGGGGGCGCCTCGGACAGCCGGGTGCCGCCGAGCTTCTCGTTGATGGTGCGGCGCAGCTCGATCACCTCGGCGTCGGGTACCGGAGTCGGCAGCTCGACGAGGCGCTGCTCCACCCGGCCGGTATCGGTGATCATCACGACCATCAGGCGCGTGGTGGAGATCGGTACCAGTTCCAGGTGGCGTACGGCCGAGCGGGTCAGGCTGGGGTACTGCACGACCGCCACCTGCCTGGTGAGCTGGGCGAGCAGGCGTACCGTGCGGTGCACGACGTCGTCGAGGTCGACGGCGCCGACGAGGAAGCGCTCGATCGCGCGGCGCTCGGCCGGCGAGAGCGGCTTGATCGTGGAGAGCTTGTCGACGAACAGCCGGTACCCGCGGTCGGTGGGTACCCGGCCGGCGCTGGTGTGCGGCTGGCGGATGTAGCCCTCCTCCTCCAGCACCGCCATGTCGTTGCGTACCGTCGCGGGCGAGACGCGCAGGTGGTGGCGTTCGACGAGCGCGCGGCTGCCGACCGGCTCCTGGGTGGCCACGTAGTCTTCGACGATGGCGCGCAACACGTCGAGCTTGCGGTCGTCGAGGGCCACGGTCCACCTCCTGTCCACCATCGCGCTGGCGGTTAACTCGCCTGGCACTCCACGTTAACGAGTGCCAGTTTACGTCGAAATCCGGTCCGTACGCGATCGTCGAATTGCCCGCTTGCCGACCCTATGATGCTTTGCGGCTACCTCGGTCACCAGGAAACTTGGGACGTAACCAGCACGGTTCCTGGCGCGCGGTGATCGATACCCCTACGGTGTCGCACATGACCCAACCACCCAACCCGTACCCACCAGGCTCCCCATACCCGGACGAACCGCCGGGGCAGCCCGGGGGGTACACCCCACCGCCCCAGTCTGGCTACCCTCCGCCACCGCCTCCCCCGCCCGGCTACCCGCCGCAGGGCGGGTACCCGCCGCCCGGCACGCCCCCGCCGGGCTACGCCAGCAGCGACGACAAGACGTGGGCGCTGGTCAGCCACTTCGGCGGCGCGGCCGGTTCGTTCATCTGCGGCGGCATCCTGGCGTTCGTCGCGCCCCTCGTCGCGTACCTGACCAAGGGCAAAGAGTCACCGACCGTGCGGGAGCACTCCGTCGCCGCACTGAACTTCTTCCTCCCCGTGTCCGGCGCCGCGATCGTCGTCTGGTTCATCCGGGCCTGCGTCGGTTGGCTCCACATGGGCGCGCTGGGCACCCTGGCGTCCCTGGTGCTCATCCTGGTGGGCATCGCGATCTGGGCGGCCGGCACGGTCTTCGGCGTACTGGCTGGCCTGAAGGCCAACGAAGGCGCGCTGTACAAGTACCCGCTGAACTTCACCTTCATCAAGTGACCCGTTCCCCCCAAGATCACCGCAACTTCATTGAAGTTGCGGTGATGGGCGGGCCCTAACACCGCAATTTCAATGAAATTGCGCCCGAGAGCCGGTGATCAGGGCGGCGCGTGGGCGGTGATCAGGGCGGCGCGGGGGCGCGGTGTTCAGGGGAGCAGATCGCGCACGACGGAGTCGGCGAGCAGCCGGCCGCGTTGGGTCAGCACGGCCCGGCCCGCCGCCAACGACTCCGCGTCCAGCAGGCCGTCGGCGCGCGCCCGGCCGGCCGCCGCCCGCCCGGGTTTGTCCAGTATGGACAGCGGTAGCCCGTCGGCGAGCCGCAGCCGCAGCAGCACGTCCTCGGTGTACCGCTGCTGCGCGCTCAGCACCTCGCGCCCGTGCCCCGGCGACTGGCCGGCGGACAGCCGCGCCGCGTACGTGTTGGGGTGCTTCACGTTCCACCAGCGCACCCCGCCCACGTGGCTGTGCGCGCCCGGGCCGAGCCCCCACCAGTCCCCGCCGGTCCAGTAGAGCAGGTTGTGCCGGCAGCGGGCCGCCTCGCCGCGCGCCCAGTTCGACACCTCGTACCAGCTGAAGCCCGCCTCGCCGAGTTCGTAGTCGGCGGCGAGGTAGCGGTCTGCGGCCACGTCGTCGTCCGGGCACGGCAGCTCGCCGCGCTGGATCCGGTTGGCCAGCCGGGTGCCCTCCTCGACGATCAGCGCGTACGCGCTGACATGGTCGACGCCGGCGTCCACCGCGTCGGCGAGCGAGGTCGCGAAGTCGGCGGCGGTCTCGCCCGGCGTTCCGTAGATCAGGTCCAGGTTGACGTGCTCGAATCCGGCATCGCGCGCCTCCAGGGCGGCGCGCGGCGCGCGGCCCGGCGTGTGCCGGCGGTCGAGCAGCGCGAGCACGTGCGGCGCCGTCGACTGCATGCCCAACGAGATCCGGTTGTATCCGGCGGCGCGCAGCCGGCGCAGCGAGCCCGGCTCCACCGACTCCGGGTTCGCCTCGGTGGTCACCTCGGCGCCGGCCGCGAGGCCCCAGGTCGCGTCGATCGCCTCGAGTACGCGGCCCAGCTCGCCCGGGTCGAGCAGGGTGGGGGTACCGCCGCCGACGAAGACCGTGTCCACCCGCGGCGGCGCCGGATCCAGTACCCGTCGAGCGAGCGCGAGCTCGGCGAGCACGGTGTCCACGTACCCGTCCGGCGTTACGCCTTCACCCACCGTGTACGTGTTGAAGTCGCAGTACCCGCACCGCGACGCGCAGAACGGCACGTGCAAGTACACCCCGAAGCCGCGCTGACCCACGTCCGAGCGCGCCGGTGCGGGCAGCTCGCCGGTGGGCGGTACGGGATCCCCTTCGGGCAGAGTGGCAGGCATCCTCCTAGTCTGCCCACATGGCTTCGCTGATCCGTACCTCGGTGGCGCGCGCGGTCGCCAGCGTCACCCTGGACAGCCCGCGCAACCGCAACGCGCTGTCCACCGCCCTGATCGACGAGCTGCTGGCCGCCCTGGACGCGGCCGCCGGTGACGAGTCGGTACGGGTGGTCGTGCTCGGCCATACCGGGCCGGCCTTCTCCTCGGGCGCGGACCTGGCCGAGACGGCCTCCGCGGCGTCCTCGGGTGGCATCCCGGTCGCCCGGCTGGGCGAGGTGCTGGCCCGGCTCTGGCACTATCCGAAGCCCGTGCTCGCCAAGGTGGGCGGCGCGGCCCGGGCCGGTGGCCTCGGCATTGTGGCGGCCGCCGACATCGCGGTCGCCGGGCACTCCGCGACGTTCGCCTTCTCGGAGGTACGCATCGGGGTGGTACCCGCCGTGATCTCGTCGACCGTACTGCCCCGGCTGGCCCCGCGCGCCGCCGCCGAGCTGTACCTGACCGGCGAGGTCTTCGACGCGGTCCGGGCGGCGAGCGTGGGTCTGGTGACGGCGGCGGTACCCGACGGCGATCTGGACGGGGCGGTCGACGGGTACGTCGAGGCGCTGCTGCGCGGGGCGCCCGGCGCGCTGGCCGGTACCAAGCAGTTGCTGCGCCGGGTACCCGCGGCGAGCTTCGAGGCGGACGTGGCGGCGCTGACCGAGCTGTCCGTCACGTACTTCCGCTCGGCCGAGGCGGCGGCGGGGATGGCGGCGTTCCGCGAGAAAACGAGCGCGCCCTGGGTACCTTAGGGGGCATGCGCGTGCGGGTGATCCTGGCGGTCTTCGCGATCCTCGCCGTGCTCACCCTCGGTGGCGTGTACGTGATCGCGCACCGGCTCGGCCGCCAGTTGCCACAGATCGTCACCCAGTCCTGCACGGTGAGTTCGGGCGGCGGCTCGAACGGGGAAGTCACCCTCGATCCGGACCAGATGGCCAACGCCGCCACGATCGCGGCGGTGGGGATCACCCGCCGGGTACCCGAGCGCGCCATCGTGGTCGCGCTCGCCACGGCCGCACAGGAGTCGAAGTGGCGCAACCTGACCGGCGGCGACCGCGACTCGATCGGCCTTTTCCAGCAGCGCCCGAGTCAGGGCTGGGGTACGGCGACGCAGATCGCCGACGCGCGCTACGCCACCGGCAAGTTCTACACCGCCCTGCTCAAGGTCAAGGGCTGGCAGACGATGGCCCTCGGCACCGCGGCCCAGCGGGTACAGCGCAGCGCCGACGCGGATGGCAGCGCGTACGCCCAATGGGAGGACGAGGCGCAGATCATGGCAACGGCGCTGCTCGGCGACCGGCCCAGCGCGGTGGCCTGCACCGTCGTCGACCAGCCCACCCGCCGCGGCGTCGCCGCCATCGAGGCGCTCACCCGTGACGTCGCCCTGGATTGGGGTCAGGTCCGCGCGGTCAGCACCAGCGGCCCGGCCGGTGTCGAGCTCACGGTCAACGCGCCGCGCGCCGGCTGGCAGTACGCGCACTGGCTCGTCGCGCACTCCGTGGACGAGGGCATCAAGAGCGTGAGCTTCGGCAATCAGCGATGGACGGCGAAGGGCGGTACCTGGAGCGCGGCGCCCAGCGGTGCCGCCGGGAACAGCGTGGCGTCGCTGGGCACTCACGTCGTCGCCGAGGTCTATCCGACCGCGTGATCATCTGATTACTATCCGTAGTTATTACGGGGCACCTTCCACTGGACACCCCGCGTTACGCTAGGCCAGTTTGCTCGATCGCGGAGCGCCTAAGGGGAGGAAATGCCTGCCGTGTTTGACTACGGAGGCCGCAGCGGCTACGAGCCGATCAGCGAGGTCGACCGCAAAGATTTCTTGGAGCAGGGTTTCCTGCTGTTACGCAACGTGCTCACCGAAGATCATCGGGCCGCCTTGGAAGAGGCCGTTGACCGCGTGTACGCCGAGGAGAAGGCGAAGGGCAACACCACCAAGGACGGGACGCTGCACCTGCTGGGCTTCCTGGAGCGCGACGAGCTCTTCGGCGACCTGCTGACGCACCCGGTCTCCTTCCCGTACATGTGGGGCCTGTCCGGCTGGAACATCTACAGCCACCACAACCACCTCGACGTCACGCCGCCCGCGCTGGAGCCGGAGAAGCCGTACTGGGGCTGGCACCAGGACGGGTACCGACAGAACTCCGACCCCGAGACGATGGACCCGAACCTGCCGCGGCCGATGTTCTCGCTCAAGGTCGCGTACGTCCTGTCGGACCTGTCCGAGACCGGACGCGGCGCCACCAAGGTCATTCCGGGCAGCCACCTGTGGAACTCGCTGCCCCGGCCGGCCGACCTGACGGTGCACAACCCGGACCCCGAGGGCACTGTGGAGATCACCGCCAACCCGGGCGACGCGTTCATCTTCGACCGCCGGCAGTGGCACTCGCGCTCGACGAACCTCTCCCCGATCACGCGCAAGATGCTCTTCGTCGGCTACACGTACCGCTGGATCCGGCCCCTCGACGAGCTGCACATCGACCCGGACGGCGCCTGGTGGACCAACCGCACGCCGGTGCAGCGCCAGCTGTGCGGCGAGGGTACCCACACCGCCAACTACTGGGGCATCAACTGGGACGGGTACATCGACGACGAAATCCCACTGCGCAAGGAGCTCAAGACCCGGGGGCTGCTCGACCGCAGCATTCCCTGGTTGCGCTGACCGCACCACGCGCGAAGGCCCGCCCCCACTCCGGGGGCGGGCCTTTCGTTGCGCGTGCTAGCGGGTGATTCCCCTTCGGCCCCATAGGCCAGCCACCAGTGCGACGCCGATCGCCGCGACGATGACCTGGAAGAAGAACTCGATCCAGTCGAAACCAGGGGTATTGGCAACCCCAAACGCCCGGGCCAGCGCGGTGCCGATGAAGGCCGCGATGATGCCCACGACGATGGTCACCAGGATCGAGATATTCTGCCGACCGGGGACAAGCAACCTGCCGAGTACGCCGATAATCAGCCCGACAATGATCGCTGTGATAATGCCGGTGACGGTCACGGGATCCTCCTCCTGTTCCAGGGTCGTCAATGAGGTACCCCGCGGGCGGAACCCAAAACCCTTCGCTTTTCGTCGCCTTCCCCGCTGGTCAGCGCCGCACCAACCGGGAGACGTCGCGCAGCGCCCGGTCCATTGTGGCGAACGCCATCGGAGGCGGGGCGGCGAGATCGAGCCACGCGTACCCGCTCGCCTCGTCCGGATCGAGCGTGATGTCACCCTCCACAATGGAGGCGAGCCAGAAGCAGTCCAGTACGGGCAGTCGCTCGCCCTGGTACTCGTACTCGCCGACGTACATGCCGACGAACTCGCCCAGCTCGACCCGTACCCCCAACTCCTCGCGGGCCTCGCGCACCGCGGCGAGCGACGGATGCTCCCAGCCTTCGGCGAAGCCGCCCGGGATGTCCCACCGGCCCGCGTTCGGCTCTCGCGCGCGCATCAGCGCGAGGAACCTGTCCCCGGAAAGCAGGATGACACTCCCGGTGGGACGCGCGTTGACGTAGAGGGCGTACCCGCACGCCGTGCAGGTGGTGGGCGGCGCGGTCCGCAGCGCGTGCCCGCATCGGGGGCAGAACCGCGCGTCCACCGTCACTTGCGGCCGCCCGCCTTGCCGTCGGCCTTGCCGCCGCCGTCGCCGTCCGAAGTGGACAGTGCCGCGATGAAGGCCTCCTGCGGTACCTCCACCCGGCCGACCATCTTCATCCGCCGCTTGCCTTCCTTCTGCTTCTCCAGCAGCTTGCGCTTGCGGGTGATGTCACCGCCGTAGCACTTCGCGAGCACGTCCTTGCGGATCGCGCGGATCGTCTCGCGCGCGATGACCCGGTTGCCGATGGCCGCCTGGATCGGCACCTCGAACTGCTGGCGCGGGATCAGGCTGCGCAGCTTCGCGGCGATGGAGACCCCGTAGTTGTATGCCTTGTCCTTGTGGACGATCGCGGAGAACGCGTCGACCGTCTCGCCGTGCAGCAGGATGTCCACCTTCACCAGTTCGGACGGCTGCTCCCCGCTCGGCTCGTAATCCAGCGACGCGTATCCCTTGGTCCGCGACTTGAGCTGGTCGAAGAAGTCGAAGATGATCTCCGCGAGCGGCAGGGTGTAGCGCAGTTCGACCCGGTCGGCGGAGAGGTAGTCCATGCCGAGCAGGGTGCCCCGGCGGCCCTGGCAGAGCTCCATCACCGCGCCGACGTAGTCGTTGGGCGTCAGGACGGTCGCGCGTACCACCGGCTCGTACACGGTCGCGATCTTGCCGGTCGGGTACTCGCTCGGGTTCGTCACCACATGCTCGGTGCCGTCCTCCAGGATCACCCGGTACACCACGTTGGGTGCGGTGGAGATCAGGTCCAGGTCGAACTCGCGCTCCAGCCGCTCCCGGATGATCTCCAGGTGCAGCAGGCCGAGGAAGCCGCAGCGGAAGCCGAAGCCCAGCGCGGCACTCGTCTCCGGTTCGTAGTGCAGCGCCGCGTCGTTGAGCTTCAGCTTGTCGAGGGCGTCGCGGAGGTTCGGGTACTCGGAACCGTCGATCGGGTACAGCCCGGAGTAGACCATGGGCTTCGGGTCCTTGTACCCGCCGAGCGCGGTGTCCGCCGGCCGTACGTTGATCGTGACGGTATCGCCGACGCGCGACTGGCGCACGTCCTTCACGCCGGTCATCAGGTAGCCGACCTCGCCGACGCCGAGCGCCTTCGACTTGATCGGCTCGGGCGAGATGACGCCGATCTCCAGCAACTCGTGCACCGCGCCGGTGGACATCATCTTGATGCGGTCCCGCGCCTCGATCCGGCCGTCGACCACGCGCACGTACGTCACGACACCCCGGTACACGTCGTAGACCGAGTCGAAAATCATCGCGCGCGCCGGGGCGTCCGGATTGCCGACCGGGGCCGGTAGCTGCCGGACGATCTCGTCGAGCAAGTGCGGTACCCCCTCGCCGGTCTTGCCGGATACCCGCAGGCAGTCCTCCGGCTGGCAGCCGATCAGGTGGGCCAGCTCCTCGGCGTACTTGTCCGGCTGGGCGGCGGGGAGGTCGATCTTGTTGAGCACCGGGATCACGGTGAGGTCGTTCTCCAGCGCCAGGTACAGGTTGGCCAGGGTCTGCGCCTCGATCCCCTGGGCCGCGTCGACGAGCAGCACCGCGCCCTCGCACGCGGCAAGCGACCGGGAAACCTCGTAGGTGAAGTCGACGTGCCCCGGCGTGTCGATCATGTTGAGCACGACGTCCTCGCCGGTCCGGCCGCCGTCGCGTACCCGCCACGGCATCCGTACCGCCTGGCTCTTGATCGTGATGCCGCGCTCCCGCTCGATGTCCATCCGGTCGAGGTACTGGTCGCGCATCTGCCGCGCGTCGACCACCCCGGTGAGCTGCAGCATCCGATCGGCCAGCGTGGACTTGCCGTGGTCGATGTGGGCGATGATGCAGAAGTTGCGGATGCGCTCAGGCTGGGTCGCGCCTGGCTCCCGTGGTACTGCGCTGGGCGTCGGGGGCAACGTGGTCCGTTTCCTCGCTTCGGTGGCTGGGCGGTCGCCAGATCGGCGACCCACCGTCAATGGTCCCATGCCCACTCGACCGGGCGTCCCACCCCTACACAGAACAGGATCACACTACCGGTACACGGGCGGCCAAAGACATTCTTTCTTTTCGACCTATCTATGGGTAGTTTGACCCGTGCATCTCACGGGTCACCGCAAACAGGGCGAAAGAGCCCGATCGCCGCGGTGCCTGACATCCCACCCATGGAGGTACAGATGCTTGTCCGAAAGTTGGGCCTGCTCGCGGCGCTCGGTGTGGCGGCCACAACACTGCTCACCACGCTCGGGAGCACCGCTGCCAGTGCGGCGCCGGCCGGCCTGAAGGGGCTGGACGTCTCCAGCTACCAGGGCAACGTCGCCTGGTCAACGGTGAAGAGCAACGGCGCCAGCTTCGCGTACATCAAGGCAACCGAGGGCACCGGGTACACGAACCCGTACTTCGCTCAGCAGTACAACGGCTCCTACAACGCGGGGCTCATCCGCGGCTCGTACCACTTCGCCCTGCCTGACCGCTCCAGCGGCGCGGCGCAGGCCGACTACTTCGTGGCACACGGGGGCGGATGGTCCAAGGACGGCAAGACGCTGCCCGGCGCCCTGGACATCGAGTACAACCCGTACGGCGCCACCTGTTACGGCCTGTCCCAAGCGTCGATGCGCTCGTGGCTGACCTCGTTCATCAACGAGTACCACGCCAGGACCACCCGCTGGGCGACGATCTACACGACGACTGACTGGTGGACGACGTGTACCGGCAACTACTCCGGATTCTCGGCCAACGACCCGCTGTGGATCGCCCGGTACTCAAGCGCGGTCGGTACCCTGCCGGCCGGCTGGGGCACCTACTCCTTCTGGCAGTGGGCCAGCTCCGGTACGTTCCCGGGTGACCAGGACGTCTGGAACGGCACGCTGGCAAGGCTCCAGGTGCTCGCCTGCAACGGCACCTGCTGACGGCTCGACCGGCGGCCCCGGACTGGCGTTTTGGCCAGCACCGGGGCCGCCTGGTACGCTGGCTCTTCGCGTGCGGAACCGTGCGCGCTCCTAGCGCGCCCACCGCCCACCCAAGCTTTCCAGCAGACCGACTACTTTTCACCAGACCGACTAAAGGACGAGGCCGTCGCGTGGCGAACATCAAGTCTCAGATCAAGCGGAACCGGCAGAACGAGAAGCGCCGCCTGCGCAACAAGTCGGTCAAGTCGTCGCTCAAGACGGCCATCCGCAAGTTCAACGAGGCGGTGGCGGCCGGCGACGCCGAGACCGCTGGGACGCTGCTGCGCGACGCGTCCCGCCGGCTGGACAAGGCCGCGAGCAAGGGCGTCATCCACAAGAACCAGGCCGCCAACCGCAAGTCGGCGATCGCCGCGCGGCACGCCTCGCTGTCGGCCTGAGGCGCCGGCAGCCTCAGCCGGCCGGTCGGGCGCTGCCGCCTCGGCGTGCGGCGCCAACCGCGAACACGGCGCGCTCCAGGGCGTAGCCGCGATCGTCTGAACCACCCTTCACCGCGGCGTTGCACTCGGCCGCGACCTGCATGGCGTCCACCAGGGCCTCCGGCGTCCAGCCGCGCGCCTGCCGCTGCGCCCGCTCGATCTTCCACGCCGGCATCCCGAGAGCGCTGGCCAACTGGTACGAGTTGCCTCGGCCCGCGGAGGCGACCCGGGCCACGGTACGCACGCCGTCCGCGAGAGCGTCGGCGATCGGTACCGGGTCGACGCCCACGTGCAGCGCCCAGCGCAGCGCCTCGAGTGCGGCCGGTACGTCGCCGAGCATCGCCGCGTCGGCGACGGTGAAGCCACTGACCTCGGCTCGCCCCCGGTAGTACCGGGCGATCGTCTGCGCCGTGATCTGGCCACCGCTGTCCGCCATCAGCTGAGCGCACGCCGCCGCCAGCTCCCGCAGGTCGTTTCCGACCGCCGCGAGCAGCGCCTCGGCCGCGTCCTCCGGGCACCGGCCGCCGTGCCTGCGGAACTCGTCGCGAACGAAGTCGATCCGCTCGCGGTGCCGGGTGAGCTTGCCGGCCTGGATGACCAGCGCACCGGCCTGGCGCAGCCCGTCAGCGAGCGCCTTGCCCTTCGCGCCACCCGCGTGCGTGACCACGAGGCAGACCTCGGGATCTGGCTGCCGCGCGTACCCGAGCAACGCGGTGACCAGATCCTTCTTCGCGTCCTGCCCGGCCCGTACGACCAGTACCCGCTGCCCGCCGAACAGCGATGGGCTCAGTAGCTCGGCGAGCTCGCCTGGGAGCAGGTCGGCCGCGTTGAGCTCCCGGACGTCGGCCTCGGGATCGGTGGCCCGGGCGGCGCCGATCACGCCCGATACGCCCCGGGCGACCAGAAGTTCCTCGTCGCCGCTGACGAGGCAGAGCTGCGGAGGCGGCGTCGTCACAGCGCCATGGTACGGATCGGGATACCAGCGGCGGCGCCGGACTGGGAGTGCGATTACCGGGCAGGAATACGTGCGGTACTCAAACGGTAACGCACCGCGCACCGAGGAGGCGCACGCCGTATGACTGCCGTCACTGTGGGGTCGCCGGCGTACCAACCGTCTCACTTCGCCCCCGACCTGTCTCACGTCGCGCCCGACCTGTGTGAGCAGGTGATCGTGGCGCGATCACACCGGGCGGCCGGTGCGGAGGACCTGTGCCGGATCTGTGACTGGCACTGGCCCTGCCCCGCGTACTTCTGGGCGAGGCGGCTGCTGATCACGGCGGGCGTACCGCCGAGCGAGTGGGCCTGACCCGAGCCTCACGGCGGGCGGCGGCCGGGTGGCAGGCCGTGGCGCACGACGAGCAACTCATGCCTACCGTCCAAAGTGGCGGCGAGGTCCCCGTCGAGGTCAGTACGCAGCACCGCCGCACCGGAGGCGCGCAGCCGGTGCAGCATCGGCAGGTTCGGCAGCCCGTACCCGTTGCCCTGCCCCACCGATACGAGCGCCACCGCGGGGCGTACCGCGTCCAGGAAGGCCGGGTCTTGCTTGGCGGAGCCGTGATGGGCGACTTTCAGCACGTCGACCCGCAGGGCGGCCGGCCCGACCGAGGCGAGCACGTCTGCCTGCTCCTCCACCTCGGCATCGCCCGCGAGCAGCAGCCGCCGGCCATCGACATCGGCGCGCAGCACCAGGCTGTTGTTGTTGGGATCGGAATCGGTGCCGGTCAGCACATGGGCCGGGCCGAGCAGCGTCAGCCGCAGGCCACCGGCGTGCCAGACCCAGCCCGGTTGCGGCGTCGCGACCGGAGTGCCGTGGGCGGCGGCGATCTCGACCAGCGCCTCGTGCCCGGCGGCCGGCTCGAAGTACGGGGAGGTGACGATCGCGGTCACCTGGCGGCCCCGGTACACGCCGGCGACGCCGCCCGCGTGGTCGGCGTGGAAGTGCGAGATCACGAGCAGGCTCACGACTTGTATCCCCAGCGAGCGCAGGCAGCGGTCGGTCGCCACGGGCTCCGGGCCGGCGTCGACCACGACCGCCTGGCCCTGCGCCACCGGTAGCACGATCGCATCGCCCTGCCCCACGTCGCAGACGACGGCGAGCGCGTCGACCGGTGGCCAACCGGGCGCGACCAGGGAGACGGGTACCGTGCCCAGCGCGGCGGCGACCGCGCACACCGCCAGCAGCACCCGCAGTACCGGGCGGCGCGCGGCGGCCAGGGCAGCCACCAGGAGCAGGCCGAGGAGCAGCGCGCCACCGGTACCGCCCGGCCAGGGCAACACCGCGCTCGGCGCCTGGGCACCGCGGCCCGCGACGACCAGCAACCACCTGGCCGGCCAGGAGCCGAGCCACGCGACGAAGGCGGCCGCACCCGGCCACGGTACGGAGAGCACGGCGGCCAGGACGCCGAGGACCGTCGCGGGCGCCACAGCGGGCTCGGCGACCAGGTTGGCGGGGACCGCGACGAGGCTGACGGTGCCCGAGAGCCCGGCGATCACCGGGGCACACGCCACCTGCGCCGCGGCCGGTACCGCGAGCGCCTCGGCCAGTCCGGCGGGTACCCGCCGGCGGCGCAGCGCGTCCCGCCAGCCGGGCGCGATCAGCAACAGGCCGCCCGTCGCGAAGACGGACAGGGCGAAGCCGGCGTCGTTCGCCAGTCCGGGGTCGCCGAGCACGAGCAGCGCGACCGCGGCGCACAGCGCGGGTACGGCCGACCGCGACCGGCCCAGCGCGAGGGCGAGCAGGCCCAGGCCACCCATCGCGGCAGCCCGCAGGACGCTCGGCGTCGGGCGCGCCAGGATCACGAAGCTGGCGATCGATACGCCGCACAGCAGCGCGCAGAGCCGGGGACCGGCCCGGCACCACCGGGCGACCGCGAGCACCAGGCCACCGACGATGGCCAGGTTGGCACCGCTCACCGCGACGAGGTGGGTCATCCCGGTGGCGCGGAACTCGTCGGCGATGGCCGGGTCGAGCCCGCCGGTGTCGCCGTCCACGAGCCCGGGCAGCAGCCCGCGCGGCCCGTCCGGGAGTCCCGCGCAGGCCTGGCGCAGGCCGCTGCGCAGGGCTCCCGCCGCCCGCTGCGACCACGGTGCGCGGCCGGCCGAGGGTGCGCCGGACACCGATACCACCGCCGCGCTCAGGTCGCCACCGCGGGGCACGCCCAGCCGGCCGGTCGCCGACACGGGAGTGCCAGGAAGCAGTACCCGCCAACCCGGATCGGTGGCGAGCACGAGTACCCGCGCCTCGACGCGTACGCTCCGCCCGCCCATCCGTACCGACCGCAGCGCCGCGGGTACCGCGTACGAGCGCGACCCGGGTACGAGCCGGGGGTCGTCGGTGACGGTCATCTCCAGCTCCACCGAGGCGCGTGCCCGGCTCAGGTCGCGCAACGGCTGCGCGTCCCGGGCCGCGACCCGCGCCGCCGTGCTCGCGGCGCCGCACACGACTCCGATGAGTACGGCGACGCCCACCCAACCCCAGCGGGCGGCCCGGGACCCGGTATCCGCACCGCGCAGGTACCAGGCGAGCCCTCCGGCCAGTGCCGCCGCGACGGCCGCGAGCAGCGCGCCGGTACGCGCGTCGAGGTAGAGCCCGGCCAGCGACGCGAGCCAGATGGACGCCGCGCACCCCGCCGACCTGGGTTCCGGAGCGGTACCCGGACTCATACCGTCACCCGGTCCTTGAGCTGGGCGAACTTCGCGTCGCCGATGCCCTCGACCTGGCGCAACTCGTTGACCGAGTGGAATCCACCGTGCGCCGTGCGGTAGTCGATGATGTGCTGCGCGAGCGACGGGCCGATGCCGGGCAGCCCATCCAGCTCGGCGAGCGTCGCCGTGTTGAGGTTGACCCGACCGCCGGCCGCGGCGGCGGTACCCGCGCCACCGTTCAGATCGACGCCCGGCGGCGGGGTCACCCCGATGACGAGCAGTTCCCCGTCGACGAGCCGGCGCGCCAGGTTGACGAAGGACAGGTCGGTGCCGGGCACCGCGCCGCCCGCCGCGTCGATCGCGTCCTGTACCCGGGCGCCGGCGGGCAGCCGTACCAGCCCCGGATGGCGCACCCGCCCCTGTACCGCGACCACGATCGAGGTCGCGGACGCCGACGCCGGTCCGATCGGTTCCGGTGGGCCGCCCGGCGCCGGTACCGACGAGGCGGCGGGTACCGGCTCGGGGCGCGGCTGGGCGCGCCAGGCGAGGTAGCCGGCGACAAGTACCACCACGGCGGCGACGGCGGCGAGCGCGCGGATGCGGCGGCGGCCGGGGTCGAAGGAGCCGAGCACCGACCGGCCGTCCAGCGGCGGTGGGGGTGGCGACTGGCGAGCCTTGGCCGGCTGCCCGGAGTCGCGCCGCCGCCATGCCTCCACGTTCTCGTCCGGCCGCGGCTGGGCCTGTGGCCAGATCCCGCGCAGGCGCTCGGTGACCGCCTCGCCGTCCTCCGCGTCCCGTCGCAATCGCACGGGGCGAGGCTAGGAGCGCGAGCCGCGTCGCCTGGTCGCGCGAATCATGATCTGTGGACGGCGAGGGTGCTTGTGGACAACCGCCAGGGCTGGCTCAGCAGCTGAGGATGATGGTGTCGCCGGGATAGTGCGTCTCACTGCCGTCCGGCGCGGTGACGACCAGCATCGGTACGCCCTCCGCGAGTTCGAGGTCCTGGCGCTCGACCGGCGTGGGCATCCGGGTGGTCGCGCGCTCGCCCTTGGCCAGCTTGATCACCTGCTGTTCGCCGCGCTGCCGGACGAACGTGCCGTGCCCCTGCTTCACCTCGACCAAGCCCTCGGTACGCAGCAGGCCGACCGCCTTGCGAATGGTCTCCCGCGCCATGCCGTACTCGTCCTGGAGATCCTTCTCGGAGGGCAGCTTCTGGCCGACTGCCAATTCGCCGGAGTTGATGCGTGCCCGCAGCAGCGCGGCGAGACGCTTGTACCTGGCGCCTTCCGGATCAGCCGTGATCATGGGGATGACTGTAGGCATGGTCATCTGGACGTTATCCCGCAGATACGTCTAGGCATGGGTATCTTTCATCTTTTCAGCAAGATCATGGTGACCGAACGGTTGATCAGGGTGGAGTAAGCCATGATCACGGTGATTTCAACCCCGTGACCCGCCGGTCAGGTCTCCGCGTGGCGGTGTACCACGATCGATGTCATACCGGGTCCGACGTGCGCGCCGACCGCCGCGCCGATCTCCGTCTGGTAGCAGGCGCGGATCCGGTCACCGAGGCGCTGGGCCAGCCGGCTCGCCACGTCCGCCGCGCGCTCCGGAGCGGCGAGGTGATGCACCGCGATGTCCACCTCGGCGTCGCCCGCGGCGTCCGTCGCGAGGTCGACGAGGCGGGCCAGGGCACGGCTGGCGGTGCGCACCTTGTCCCGCACCACGATCTCCCCACCAGCCATGTGCAGGATCGGCTTGACCGACAGCGCCGTGCCCAGCAGCGCCGAGGCCGCCCCGATGCGGCCGCCGCGGCGCAGGAACTCCAGCGTGTCCACATAGAAGAGGGTCGTGGTACGTGCGACCGCGGCGACCGCTGCGTCGCGTACCGCCGAAATGTCCCCGGAACCGGCGACGGCGGCCGCCGCCAGCGCTGGAAAGCCCAGCCCCATGCCGGTCGACCGGGAGTCCACCACCTCGACCCGGCCGGCGAACTCGGCCGCGGCCAGCACGGCCGCGTCGTAGGTGCCGGACAGCGCCGCGGAGAGGTGTACCGAAACCACGCCCGCAGCGCCATCCGAGAACAGCCGTTCGTACACGGTGGCGAACTGCGCCGGAGCCGGCCGTGACGTGGTCACCGGCGCCCGGCGCGCCGCCAGCGCCTTGGCGACGTCCTCGGGCGACACGTCCACACCCTCGAGCCCCTCGACACCGTCGACCACCACCGTCAAGGGCACGACGGTGAGCGGCGCGGAGCGGACGAGGTCCGGCGGGAGGTACGCGGTCGAGTCGGTGACGATCGCCAGAGTGGTCGCGGTCTGGGGTGTGCCGGACATGCCGGCACGGTATCCGATCAGCTCACCCCTGGCGCGCGGACGTCACCTGGAAGATCTGCCCCTGCATGCAGTGGCTCATGATCCCGGTCGCCACGTGCCCGGTCACCACGACCTGCGCGCCCGCGTGCACCACCGCGTGGTTGTCGGACATCAACTCATATGTCTTGCCGCCCGAGTGAAGGATCAGGCAGCCCGGCTCGACCCCCTCCTCCACCTGCCCGTGCAGCGTCATCTCACCGCTGTTGGCGCTCGGGCCGGAGCCGGTCGCCACTGATGAGCCCGAGGTGGCCGGAGCTGGGGTGGCCGGAGCTGGGGTGACCGGCGCCGAGGTCGCTGGCGCCGAGGCCACTTCGCTGCCGCCACCGGACGCGCCGGTGCCGGTAGATCCGCTGGCACAATTCGCGAGTACTCCGAGGACAGTCACCGCCAGTGCGACGGCCATGAGACGCCTAACCATGTGACTGGGACGCTCCAGACGTGGGCGCGGTTCCCTCAACTGTGGGTGTTATAGGACAACAGCCGCCAACCCGACTCGGGGTCGCTGCGCAGTTCCAGCCAGTGACAGTTGGCGAGCGTCCCGATGGTGCGCACCACCGACGCGGGCCAGCCCAGCAGCGCGGCCGCGCCGTACTTCGCGGCGGCGCCGTGCGTCGCGACGACGACGGTACCGCCGGGCGCCCGTTCGGCCGCCTCCTGCAGGGCGGCGGCGACGCGCTTGCCCAGGTCGTCCACTTCTTCGATGCTGCACGCGCCGACCGGCTGGCCGGCGCGCCACCGCGTGTGTGCCTCGGGGAAACGCTCGGCGACCTCGGCCATGGTCAGGCCCTGCCACTCCCCGAAGTACCGCTCGCGCAGCCGCCGGTCCAGCGTCACCGGCTGGCCGGTGAGCGTACCGAGCGGCTCGGCGGTCTTGCGGGCGCGCAGCAGGTCACTGGCGACGATCGCGTCCGGGTGACGCCCGGCCAGCCGGGTCGCCATCGCGGCGGCCTGCTCCAACCCGGTCTCGTCGAGCTCCACGTCGAGCTGGCCCTGCACCCGGTTCTCGGCGTTCGAGGCGGTGCGCCCGTGCCGCCAGACGATGAGCCTGGTCACCGGGGCGCGCCGTCGACGTCTACCAGGTCGCGGTCGATGAAGGGGATGGTCGGGCAGTCCTTCCAGAGCCGGTCCAGCGCGTAGAACTCCCGCTCCTCGTTGTGCTGCACGTGTACGACCAGGTCGACGTAGTCCAGCAGCACCCACCGGCCACCCCGCTCGCCCTCACGGCGTACTGGCTTGGCCTTCTCGGGAAGCGCGAGCAGGCGCTCCTCGATCGCGTCCACGATCGCGAGTACCTGCCGCTCATTGGGTGCGGAGGCGACCAGGAACACGTCCGTGATCACCATCTGGTCGGCGACGTCGATCAGGACGATGTCCTGGGCCTTCTTGTCGGCGGCGGCCTGCGCTGCGGCCAGTGCCAACTCCACGGCGCGCTCGGATGCGGGCACCTGGCTCCTTCCCTTGCCCGGTAGCTGTGCCTCCAAGCCTCTCACAGACGCGCCCCGGCGCCGACTCGCGCGCCGGTCAGGACCGGTACAGCTGCCGCTTCGCGATGTACTGGACGACGCCGTCGGGCACCAGGTACCAGATGGGCTGGCCGGCCGCGACCCGATCCCGGACAGCGGTGGACGAAATCGCCATGGCCGGTACCTGAACAAGCTGCACCGTATCGGCGGGCAGGTGCTCGTCGGAGAGGGTGAAGCCGGGGCGGGTGACGCCGATGAAGTGGGCGAGTTCGAACATCTCGCCCACGTCTTTCCAGGAGAGGATCCGCTCCAGCGCGTCGGCGCCGGTGATGAAGAAGAGCTCGGCGTCGCCGTACATCTCGTGAAGGTCGCGCAGGGTATCAATCGTGTAGGTAGGACCTTTCCGGTCGATATCCACCCGACTGACCGTGAAGCGGGGGTTCGACGCGGTGGCGATCACGGTCATCAG
>JBPYFB010000625.1:0-24011 GCA_051986465.1 Rugosimonospora sp. | reverse complement strand
GTATGAAGCCACTTCGGAATCCGCAAGGATTAACACGACCGTCAACGGAATCAGTTGCAAAGCGACGGGCGATGGGCAAGAATCCTGGGCGTGATCGAACCATCTCTTCTCGATGACGTGAACAAGCGGATCATCGAACAGCTGCAGCAGGACGGGCGCATGTCCTACGCGGCGCTCGCCAAGGTGGTCGGTCTGTCCGAGGCGGCGGTCCGCCAGCGGGTACAGCGCATGCTCGACGCCGGGATGATGCAGATCGTCGCGGTCACCGATCCACTGACCCTGGGCTTCGCCCGGCAGGTGATGATCGGCCTGAAGGTAGAGGGCGACCTGCGTATTGTCGCGGAGCGCATCGCGAAGATCCCCGAGGTCGACTACGTGGTCATCACGGCCGGCGCGTACGACCTGCTCGCCGAGATGGTCTGCACCGACGACGACCACCTACTGAGCCTGCTCAACGACCAGATCCGCTCGATTCCCGGGGTCAGCGTGACGGAAACCTTCGTCTACCTGAAGCTCGCCAAGCAGACGTACGCATGGGGGACCCGATGACCCAGCCCAACTCGGCCGCGAGCGTCCTGTCCGACCAGGCCCGCGACCATCTCTGGATGCACTTCACCCGGCTGTCCAGCTACAGCGAGGCGCCGGTACCGGTGATCGTCCGGGGCGAGGGGCCATACGTGTACGACGCGGCCGGCCGGCGCTACCTCGACGGGCTGTCCGGACTATTCGTCGTGCAGGCCGGACACGGCAGGCAGGAACTGGCCGAGGCGGCCGCTAAGCAGGCCGTCGAGCTGGCGTACTTCCCCATCTGGTCGTACGCCCACCCGGCAGCGGTCGAGCTGGCCCAACGGCTGGCCGGCCTGACGCCGGGCGACCTCAACCGCGTTTTCTTCACGACCGGTGGCTCGGAGGCGGTCGAGTCGGCCTGGAAGCTGGCCCGCTCGTACTTCAAGCGCATCGGGAAGCCGACCAAGCACAAGGCACTGTCGAGGTACATCGCCTACCACGGCACCTCGATGGGCGCCCTGTCGATCACCGGGCTCGCCTCGATCAAGGCCGAGTTCGAACCGTTGGTACCCTCCACCCTCCGGGTACCCAACACCAACTTCTACCGCCGCCCCGCCGGATCCGGCGAGACACCGGAGGAGTTCGGCGTCTGGGCCGCCGACCGAATCGCCGAGGCGATCGAGTTCGAGGGGCCTGACACCGTCGCCTGCATCTACCTTGAGCCGGTACAGAACTCCGGCGGCTGCTTCCCGCCCCCGCCGGGATACTTCCAGCGGGTACGGGAGATCTGTGACCAGTACGACGTGCTGCTCATCTCCGACGAGGTGATCTGCGCGTTCGGCCGGCTGGGTGAGTACTTCGGCGCCCAGCGGTACGGCTACCAGCCCGACATCATCACCTGTGCCAAGGGCCTGACGTCAGGCTATGTACCGCTTGGCGCGATGATCGCGTCGGACCGGCTGGTGGCACCGTTCCTGCACGAAAAGAACTCGTTCGCGCATGGCGTGACCTTCGGCGGCCACCCGGTGGCCGCCGCGGTGGCGCTGACGAATCTCGACATCTTCGCGCGCGAGGACCTCAACGGGCACGTCCGGGCCAACGAGGGGGTGTTCCGGAGCTACCTGGAGAGGTTGACCGATCTGCCGATCGTCGGGGATGTCCGCGGCGACGGCTACTTCTACGGCATCGAACTGGTCAAGGACAAGACCACCAAGGAGACGTTCAACGACGAGGAGTCCGAGCGGCTGCTGCGTGGCTTCCTGTCCAACGCACTGTTCGAGGCCGGGCTCTACTGCCGCGCCGACGATCGGGGGGATCCGGTCATCCAGCTCGCACCGCCACTGATCTGCGACGAGACCCACTTCGTCGAGATCGAGCGGATCCTGCGCGGGGTGCTGACCGAGGCGTGGCTGCGCATCTGAGTGGGTGGTAGACCGCAACCGGGTGCGAGCGCTCGCACCCGGTTGCAGCGTTTCCCGACCCGCTCCCGCAGACCTGCTCGCGCGTCACCCTGATCATGGCCTCCCCGCCGCAACTTCAATGAAGTTGCCGGGATCTTGCGGAGATCTGGGGTCAGTGGGATCTTGCGGTGACCTGGGGTCAGTGGGATGGGGGGATCACGCGGAGGTGGCCGCGGCGGCCGACCTGGTGCCCCCGCTCCGGGTGGGGCTCCTCGCGCCGCAAGGAGGGACGCGCGGCCTCGCGTACCGCCTCCGCCAGGGCGACCAGGTCATCGCTGGTGGGGGGCGGCGGTTCGAACTCGCCGTCGTGGCGGACCAGGTCCCACCCGCGCGGAGCGGTGAGGCCACGGGCGTGCCGCTCACACAGGTCGTACGTGTGCGGCTCGGCGAACGCCGCGAGCGGACCGACCACCGCGGTCGAATCGGCATAGACATAGGTCAGCGTGGCGACGGCGGGCTTGGGGCAGCCGTTGCGCGAACAACGCCGTGGTGACCTCACTGCGGCACGGTACCGCTAACGGCCACCACTACGGGCGTTCTGCACGCGACACGCCGTACTGTTGATCAACAGCGATGCGCGGGCGTGGCGAGGGTCGGGCGGCGCTACATTGGCGGGGTGAGGATCAGATGACCAGCCCACCGCGGCGGCGCCGCTATGGCGGACCGGGCCGACGCCCTCGACGCGACCGGCACGGCCGAGGTCTGCGTGGCCGTCTGGTCCCGGCCAACGTTCCGCTCTCGCGCACCAAGGCCGAGATCTTCGACGACCTCGTGCTGGACACGGTGGAGGCGCTGGAGCGCCGGTTCGCCAAGGAGCTGTCTGGCGTGGAGTTCGCGGTCGAGGACGTTCCCCCTGACCTCAACGTCTACGACTCCGACGTGCTGGAAGACGGCGAGGTGCCGCTGGCCCGGCTGCTACCGGGCGGCCCGGGGCGGCACAACGTGCCACCCCGGATCGTCCTGTACCGCCGCCCGCTGGAGTTTCGCGCCCTGGACCGCGAGGATCTCGCCGACCTGGTCCATGACGTGATCATCGAGCAGGTCGCGAACCTGCTTGGTGTGGATCCCGAAGACCTGACCTGACTGTTCACGCGGCGCGGCGCTTGAGCTTGCGACGTTCGCGTTCGGACAACCCACCCCAGATGCCGAACCGCTCGTCGTGACCCAATGCGTACTCCAGGCACTCGGCTCTCACCTCGCACCGGGTGCAGATGCGCTTGGCCTCGCGGGTGGAGCCCCCCTTCTCCGGAAAGAAGGCTTCCGGGTCGGTCTGGGAGCACAAGGCACGCTCCTGCCACTCCGGAGCGTCACCCAGCAGGTCGGCCACCTCTAGCCGGCCGTCCATCACGTTGCCTCCTTCATGCACGCCGTCCCACCGGGCCGGCGCGACCCCCCTCAGCGGAAAACGCTCGTCAATCATGGAACCGAGCCTTCCGTTAAATCCCGATCGGTGGCGATTTGGTACCACCGCTCTGAACAACCCCACTGAAATTACACGCGTGTGATGCGTGCACCGTCAAGCCGAACCTGATAAATAGGGCCGTTCGTTGGTTCCTCTGCGCGATCATGGAAACCGTGATAAGGAACCGCGGCGGACGGCGGTTACGTCCCGCTATCGCCGCTTCCCTATCGATTGAGACCGCCCGAAGGTAACGGCCCTCTGCTAAACGGGGGCTTCCGTAGAGAGCTTGCGGTTGCGGTCTTTTCCGTAGGCCGTGCTCCGCTGGCGTGCCGGGCGCCCGGCGGCGGCCGCGATGGCCGTCAACTGCGCGACGGTACGGGCCGAGCCGTGTTCCGAGCCGGCCATCCGGGAGATCGTCTCCTCCATGAGGGTGCCGCCGAGGTCGTTGGCGCCACCGCGCAGCATCGCGACGGTACCCTCGTCGCCCAGCTTGACCCACGAGCACTGGATGTTCTCGACGCGCCCGTGCAACAGGATCCGGGCCATCGCGTGCACCACCCGGTTCTCCCGCCAGTTCGCGCCCGGCCGGGCGATGCCGGCCAGGTAGATGGGCGCGTTCTGGTGTACGAACGGCAGCGCCACGAACTCGGTGAAGCCGCCGGTACGGTCCTGGATCCCGGCCAGTACCCGGAAGTGCCCGAGCCACTGTCGCGGGTGGTCCACGTGCCCGTACATCATGGTGGCGCTGGAGCGGATACCCAGCTCGTGCGCTGTCGATACCACGTCGATCCAGGTCTGTGCGGGCAGCTTGCCCTTGGTGAGCACCCAGCGCACCTCGTCGTCGAGGATCTCGGCGGCGGTACCGGGGATCGTGTCCAGGCCCGCCTCGCGCAGCGACAGCAGCCAGTCGCGGACCGGTACCCCCGCCTTCGCCGCCCCGGTCACGATCTCCATCGGCGAGAAGGCGTGGACGTGCATGCCGGGTACCCGCGCCTTGACCGCCCGCACCAGATCCGCATACGCGGTCACCGGCAGCTTCGGGTCGATACCGCCCTGCATGCAGACCTCGGTCGCGCCGTCCCGCCAGGCCTCCTCGGCCCGGTCGGCAACCTGCTCGGCGGAGAGCCGGTACGCGTCGGCGTCCCGCTCGCGCTGGGCGAAGGCGCAGAACCGGCAGCCCACGTAGCAGACGTTGGTAAAGTTGATGTTGCGATTGACGACATAGGTCACGTCATCCCCGACGGTTTCGCGGCGCAGGTCGTCGGCGATGCGCGCCAACTCGTCGAGGGCCGCGCCGTCACAGTGGAACAGCGCGAGCGCCGCCTCCTCGTGCTCGGGGCGCAGCAGGTCCGCGGGGCGGCTGCCGGCGAGCGCCAGCCCCACGCGCACGCTGTCGGGCATAGCGTCAACGGGCGCGGCCGTCGCGCGCGCCGCGACGGCCGACCAGTCGCCGTATACGAAGTCGAAGTCGGAGCGCCGGTCCGCGGTACGCCCCACGGTGTCGATCTCGCTGGACAGGTTGATCCGGCCGCCGGGCGCGTCGTCCGGCTCCTGCCAGGGCAGCCCGACCGGCGTCGCGTCCGGGGCGGCCAGTCCGGTCTGCGCGTCGGCCAGCGCGGCGACGTGCGGTACCAGCCGCGCGTCCAGCCACGGTTCGCCCTGCCGCACGTACTCCGGGTAGATCGTCAGCCGCTCGCGCAGCTCGAACCCGGCCTCGGCACTGCGCCGCGCCAGCTCGTCGATCTGTGGCCACGGCCGCTCCGGGTTCACGTGGTCCGGGGTCAGCGGCGACACTCCGCCCCAGTCGTCGATGCCGGCGCGCAGCAGCAGCGCGTACTCGTCGTCGATGAGGTTGGGCGGGGCCTGGATGCGCGCCCGCGGCCCGAGCAGCAGGCGGGCCACCGCGACGGTGGCAGCCAGGTCCTGTAGCTCCGCGTCGGGCATGCCACGCATCGCGGTATCCGGCTTGGCCCGGAAGTTCTGCACGATGACCTCTTGGATGTGCCCGTACTCCCGGGCCACCCGGCGGATCGCGAACAGCGACTCGGCGCGCTCCGCGAGCGTCTCACCGATGCCGATCAGAATGCCGGTCGTGAACGGTACGCCCACCCGCCCGGCGTCCTCCAGCACGCGCAGGCGTACCGCCGGCACCTTGTCGGGGGATCCGTAGTGGGCTTGACCCGGAAGATCCGACAGGCGGGTGGCGACCGTCTCCAGCATCATGCCCATGCTCGGGGCGACCGGCTTGAGCCGCTGCAACTCCGCCCAGGAAAGCACGCCGGGGTTGAGGTGCGGCAGTAGCCCGGTTTCTTCCAGTACCGCGATCGCCACCGAGCGCAGGTAGTCCACAGTGGACTCGTAGCCGCGCTCGGTGAGCCACTCCTTCGCAACCTGCCACCGGTCCTCGGGCCGATCCCCGAGTGTGAACAGCGCCTCCTTGCAGCCGAGCGCGGCGCCCTCGCGAGCGATCGCCAGCACCTCGTCGCGGTCCAGGTACGGCGCGGCGAGCCGGTGCGGCACCGTGGCAAACGTGCAGTAGTGGCAACGGTCCCGGCACAGCCGGGTCAGCGGAATGAAGACCTTCCGCGAATACGTCACCAACCCTGGGCGCCCGGCCTGAACAAGGCCGGCGTCGCGTACCGCACCCGCCGCGGCGAGCAGTTCGGACAGCGCGGCGCCGCGAGCGCCCAGCAGGATCGCGGCTTCGTCGACGTCCAACGTCCGGCCGTCAGCCGCGCGCCGCAGTACCCGGCGCAGCCTCGGCTCGATCACTTCAGCCACCCGTGCAGCCTAAGCTGTGCCCGCACCCCGTGCTCACGGCGCGGGCCCAGATCACATCCGCGGCCAGTCAGCTCCAGGGCTGCGTAGGCTCCTCGCCCTCGTCCGGACTCCGACCGGCGGCGGGCTGGTCGCGGTGCTCCTCTGTGGGCGGTTGCTGGGCCGGCTGGATCAGCTGGGTGCGCTCACTCTCCGCGGCGGTCGCCGGTGCATCGGGTGCCCCCGAGGCGGGCGCGGCCGAGACCGGACCACCCGAAACCGAAGTGCCGGAGACCGGGGCGCCGGAAACCTGGTCCGTACCGGCCGGAGGTGCCGGCGTTCCGGGAGGCGTCGGGGCGGCCCAGCCGGTCTGGCCGAAGGCGCTCGTGGCCGAGTCGTCGCGCGGCGGGACGACCTGCGTGGGGTACCCCGGCTGGTACGGCTGCTGCGGGTAGCTCTGCGGGTACGGCGGCTGCGGCGGCTGCTGCGGGTAGCCCTGCGGATACCCCTGCTGTTGCGGCGGATAGCCCTGCGGGTACCCGGGCACCGTCGGGTAGGCCCCGCTCTGCCCGTACGCGGCCTGGTACCCGGGGTTCGGATAGCCCTGCGGGTACCCGGGTGGCACCGGGGCCGGCTTGGGCCTCGGCACGTAGTACAGCGTCTGGAACGCGCGCATCACGAGGAACGCGGCGCACGCCAGGAGCACCAGCCACACCAGTCGCGCCAGTAGCGTCAGGAACGCGTCGATGATCGACCCGGAGTAGTCCGCGCCAACGGTCTGCACGAAGGAGGCGAACAGGCAGACCAGTCCGAATACGGCAGAGACCGCGTACTCGACCAGGGCACCCGTGGCGATCAGCTTGCCGCGCGGGGTCGGCGGCTTGATCAGGGTGGTGAGCAGCACCGCACCCAGCGGGAAGAAGATCGACACCACCCCGACATACGTGCCGAACTGCCCGTCGGCGCGCCCCGAGAAGCTGGTGACCCTGGCGTCCTCGGCGAACACGAGAAACAGGCTGAGCACCGCGAGCGCGAGAAACGCCGCGTTCGCCGCGAGCAGCAGGAGCGCACCCGTCTCGCGGTACGGGCTGAGCGCCGCTAAAACGTTCCTGTCCTGCGCCGGCGTACCCGCTCCGGCCGGTACGGATGGATCTGACGGCTGCGTGGTCACTGCTCCCCCTTGTACGGTGGGCGGTCCAGCGGCAAATGTAGAGGAACATGGAGCGCTACGCGACCGTATCGGCGCGGCCTGGCGCGCCGTGGCGCGGGAGGATGGCGGAATGCGAATCGTCGTACTGGCCGGCGGCATCGGTGGCGCCCGCTTTCTCCAGGGGGTACGCGCCCTCGCCCGGGACGTCGGCGCCGAGGTGACCGCGATCGTCAACGTCGGGGACGACGTCACCCTGCACGGGTTGCGCATCTGCCCTGACCTGGACAGCGTCATGTACACGCTGGGCGGCGGGGCCGATCGCGAGCGCGGTTGGGGCAGGGCCGGGGAGACCTGGGCCGTCAAGGAGGAGCTGGCCGCGTACGGCGCCGAGCCCACCTGGTTCGGGCTGGGCGACAAGGACGTCGCGACGCACCTGGTACGCACCCGGATGCTCGACGCCGGGTACCCGCTGTCGGCGGTCACCGAGGCGCTGTGCGATCGCTGGAAGCCTGGGCTGGCACTTCTGCCGGCCACGGACGAGCGCCTGGAGACCCACGTGGTGGTGGCGGATCCGGACCAGCGGGCCATCCACTTCCAGGAATGGTGGATCCGGTACCGGGCGGGCCTGGCCGCGCAGCGGTTCGTCTTCGTGGGCGCGGAGGCGGCCAAGCCGGCGCCCGGTACCCTCGACGCGCTGGCGTCAGCCGACGCGGTCCTGCTCGCGCCGAGCAACCCGGTCGTGTCGATCGCGCCGATCCTCGCCGTCGCCGGGCTGCGTGAGGCGATCGTCACGGGGCCGGCGCCGGTGGTCGGGGTCTCCCCCATCATCGGTGGCTCGGTGGTGCGCGGCATGGCCGACAAGTGCCTCGCCGCCCTCGACGTGCCGTGCACGGCCGCGGGCGTGGGAGCCATGTACGGTGCTCGGACCGAGGGCGGGGTACTCGACGGGTGGCTGGTGGATCCGGCGGACGCGGGCACGGACGTACCCGGCGTGCGGGTGCGCGATACTCCACTGTGGATGAACGACGAGGCGGCGACCGCGGCGATGGCCCGCGCGGCGCTGGAGCTTGCGGGGGTGGGTCAATGGAGTTGACGGTCCGTCCGGTACTGGGGATCGGGGAGGTACGGCCGGGGGACGACCTCGCCACCCTGATCACCGCCGCCGCGCCCTGGCTCGCCGATGGGGATGTGCTCGTGGTGACCAGCAAGATCGTGTCGAAGGCCGAAGGGCGCCTGGTGGCGGTACCGGCGACCGGGTCCGAGCGAGAGGCCGCCCGCGAGGCGGTACTGGCCAGCCAGACGGCACGACCGGTCGCGCGTCGCGGGCAGACCCGGATCGTCGCGACCCACCACGGCTTCGTCATGGCATCCGCCGGAATCGATGCCTCCAATGTGGACAGAGAGCACCTGGTACTGCTGCCCGTCGACCCGGATGCCTCGGCGCGCGCGCTGCGGTCCGCGCTGCGTGACCGGTACGGGCTGGACGTGGCGGTGCTCGTGAGCGACACGATGGGGCGGCCGTGGCGTACCGGCCTGACCGACGTGGCGCTCGGCGCGGCCGGCATCGACGCGCTGCGCGACTACCGGGGCGAGCGGGACGCGCACGGCAACGAACTGCAGATCACGCAGGTCGCCGTCGTCGACGAGCTGTGCGCCGCCGCCGAACTGGTCAAGGGCAAGTACGACCAGGTACCGGTGGCGGTTGTCCGAGGGCTGGCGGCGGCCGGAGCACCGGACGGTACCGGTGCCGCGGCGCTGGTAAGGGACGTGGAGCACGACCTGTTCTCGCTCGGTACCGCCGAGGCGCGGGCCGAGGGGCTGCGCGCGGCGTCCCACCTCCCGGAGGCGAGCGCCTTCGCGGACGTACCGGTCGAGCCCGGCCTGCTGCGCCGCGCGCTCGACGGTACCGGCTCGCCCCGCCTGCGCCTGGCCGAGGCGGGTACCCGCGACAAGCTCACCGAGCAGGTCACCGGCGCGGCCGAGGTGGTACTGCTGGTCGCCACGACCGAGCCGGCGGGCGCGGCGCAGGCCGGCGCGGACGGGTACCGGCTGCGGGTGGCCCTGGCGGCGGAGGGGTTGGCCAGTGGCTGGTTGCCGGCACCGCCCGAGCGGCTTGCGGAGTTGGCGCCGCCACCCCCGGGCCGCGTGACGATCGGCGCGCTCGCGGTCGGCTACCCACCCTGATCTTCCCCCCTCAGCCGCAATTTCATTGAAATTGCGGGGTTGGGGACGCCCCAACACCGCAACTTCAATGAAGTTGCGGTGATCTTGGCGTCGGGGACGCGGTGATCTTGAAAGGGGATCTTGAAGGGGGCCGGCGGGCTCAGAGTAGGTGTTGGTCGCCGCGCTCTTTGAGGGCGTCGACGAAGCGCTTGACTTCCTGCGCACGCTCACGCGGGCAGATCATGACCGCATCCGGCGTATCCACGACGATCATGTCCCGCAGTCCCAGCGTCGCGATCATCCGGCCCGACTGCGGTACCACGATCGTGCCGGTCGAGTCGAGCAGCAGGACCTCAGGCTTCTCGCCCGGATCGAGGACCACGTTGTCGCCGTCGTTGGCGGGCAGTACCTCGCCCAGCGTGTGGAAGTCGCCGATGTCGTTCCACCCGAAATCGCCCGGTACCGTCGCGACCAGGCCCGTCGCGGCGGCGCCCTCCATCACCGCGTAGTCAACGGAGATCTTCGGCAGCTTCGGCCAGATCTTCGCGACCACCTGGTCGCGCCGCGGCGTGTCCCAGGCCTCGGCGATGCGGTCCAGCCCGGCGAAGAGCACCGGCTGCTGGCGCTCCAGTTCGCGCAGGAACAGCGAGACCCGCCAGACGAACATGCTGGCGTTCCAGAAGTAGTGGCCGGAATCGAGGTACGCGCGGGCCACGTCGTACGACGGCTTCTCCTTGAACTCGTGCACCTTGCGTACGGGTCCGTCGCCGACCGGTCCCGAGCACTCCAGGTACCCGTACCCGGTCTCCGGACGGTTGGGCGAGATCCCGACCGTCATGAGGTAACCCTGCTCGGCGCCGGCGATCGCCTCGCGGAGCGTCGCGACGAAGCGCTCGCCGTCCCGTACCAGATGATCTGAGGCGAACGAGGCCATCATCGCGTTGGGATCGCGGCGGGCGATGACCGCCGCGGCCAGGCCGATGGCACCGCAGGAATCACGCGGAGCCGGCTCGATCAGCAGGTTCTCCTCGGGCAGCTCGGGCAGCTGGCGAGCGACCGCCGCGGCATGCGAGATGCCCGTCACCACGTACATGTGGGAGCTGTCGGCCAGCGGCGCCACCCGCTCGGCTGTCGCCTGGAGCAGGGTGGCGGGCGTACCGGTCAGGGCATGGAGGAACTTGGGGTTACCAGCCCTCGACAGCGGCCACAGTCGCGTGCCGCTGCCGCCGGCCAGAATCACCGCGTGCAGCATCGGACCATCATCCACAAAGCGTACCGAGGCCGGGTAGCCGGCCCCTGCCGAACATGCGTCACGCTCGGAGTCGGTCGCCGACAAGGCACCTCCTCCACAGGTCAGGCCGCCGCCCGCGCCCAGGATGCCAAGTGAACTTCGGCGCTGGACTCCCAGGTGAACTCCTTCGCCCGGTCGAAGCCGGCCTTGGCCAGCGTAAGCCGCCGATTCTCGTCGTCGAGCAGGGCGGCCAGGTCGCGGGCGATCTCCTCGGGGCGCTCGCCGGTGTAGGCGACGGCGTCGCCGCCCACCTCGGGCAGCGAGAGCCGCGGCGTGGTGAGCACCGGCGCGCCACACGCCATGGCCTCCAGGATCGGCAGGCCAAAACCCTCACCGTGCGAGGGATACGCGGCGACCAGTGCGCCTCCCAGGTAGCCGGGGAGGTCGGCGTAGCGCAGGTACCCGGGGCGCAGCAGGCGCAGCGGCGGGGGTACGTCCGCGACCGCCTGATCGATCTCGTCGTCGTGCCCGGAGCCGCCGGCGATCACGAGGGCCGGCGGGGTGGGGCGGTCGGCGACGGCCGATATCCAGCCGCGGATGAGGTTGGGCACGTTCTTGCGGGGCTCCTTCGCACCCAGGAACGCGACGTACGGCGTGTCACCGAGCCCCAGGCGGGCCCGTACCCGTGCCTTCTCGTCGTCGCTCGGCAGGTGGAACGCCTCGTGGTCGACGCCGTGGTAGGCGACGTCGAGCCGGGTCGGGTCGGCGTCGAGCAGGCGGATCAGCTCGTCGCGGGTGGCCTTGCTGGGCACGATGACCCGGGCGGCGCGCCGCAGCGACGTCTTGATGGCGCTGCGGAAGAACGTGCCGCGGGACTTCTCGTAGTGCTCGGGCTCGGTGAAGAAGGTCGCGTCATGGACCGTCACCGTCACCGGGCAGGACGCCCGTAGCGGGCAGGTGTAGAAGGGGGAGTGCAGTACGCCGGCGTTCACCTGCTGGGCGAGCAGCGGCAAGCCGGTCTGCTCCCAAGCGAGGCGGGCGGGGCGGTGTGCTGCTGCGGCCGGGGCGGCGACCACCTCGGCGTGCGGCAGCAGGCGGCCATAGCGTTGCGCGTCGGTGCGCTGACAGACGACCACCAGGTTGGCATCGGCCTTGTCAAGGGCTCCCAGCAACCCGTCGATGTAGCGCCCGACGCCACCGCGGTCTGCCGGAACGCTCGTCGCGTCCACCAGCACACGGGGCCAACGACCGCCCGTCACAGCAGTACCTTCCTCTCACCGCGGGACCCGCTGCACTCGCTCGTGCTGCTTCTGGCGCGCACAGCTCTCCCCATTTCCCTCGTGTAGTACTTCACACAATCATGGCAAGCGTACGCCCGACATCCGGCCCGCCAGTGACCGCAACGCAACGAGCGTGCCAACGCTATGGCCGTGTAATGAAGTACTACGACGAGAATGTGGTACACGTGGCCCCATGACTACCCTGGGTGCGCTGCTGTCTACCGCGGTCGCGCGCGACGCGACCCGCCCGCTGTTGACCTTCTACGACGACGGCACCGGAGAGCGCGCCGAGCTGTCCGGGGCGACGCTCGCCAACTGGGTCGCCAAGACGGCGAACCTCCTCGTCGACGGTGTCGGGGCGCAGCCGGGCGAGGTGGCGCTGGTGGCCCTGCCGCCGCACTGGCAGACCGCCGCGGTACTGCTCGGGGCGTGGTCGGCCGGGATGATCACGACTCCGGTACCGCTACCCTCTGGCGTCACAGTCGCCTTCCTCGGCACCGAGGGGGTCGCGCCCGACCCGGTGGTGACCGCTGAACGTTACGTGCTAGGGCTGCGCCCGCTGGGCGTGCCGCTGCCGCTCGACCAGATACCCGCCGGGTACGTGGACTTCAACAGCGAGGTGCGTGGGCACGGAGACCGGTTCGTCCCGGTTGCCCCGGTAACCCAGGACGCGGCGGCGGTACCCGGCAGCACGCACCGGGAACTCGTCGCGCGCGCCGGTGCCCGCGCGGCGGAGCTGGGCATCGGTACCGGCGACCGGGTGTTGATCAACGCCGAGGCGTACCCGGAATTCCTGGACTGGCTGCTGGCCCCGCTCGCTGCCGGCGCCTCGATCGTCCTATGTGGACAGCCAGATCCTGACCGTATGACGAAGCGCGCCGTCGCCGAGCGGGTCACCGTCACCCTCTCGTAACCTCCCGTTGCCGGGCCAGTTCCTCGAACGCGGTAAGCGACTCCGGATTCGCCAAGGCTCCCTTCGCGGCGGCCGCGTCGGCGGGGGTACCGGTGAGGATCTTCTTCACCGGTACCTCGAGCTTCTTCGCCGACAGCGTCCGGGGTACCGCCCGCACCTGGTAGATCTCGTCCGGTACGTGCCGGGGTGACAGGGCCGAGCGCAGCTCCCGGACGATCCCGGCCCGCAGCTCGTCAGTGAGCGTCAGACCCGGCGCGAGCACGACGAACAGCAGCAGCTCGCCGGCGCCGCCCGCGGGGTCCTCCAGGTGCACCACGACCGAGTCGACCACCTCGGACAGGCCCTCGACGACGGAGTAGAACTCGGCCGTACCCAGGCGTACCCCACCCCGGTTGAGCGTCGCGTCCGACCGGCCGGTGATCACGCAGGTGCCCCGGTGCGTGATGGTGATCCAGTCGCCGTGCCGCCACACGCCGGGGTACACGGCGAAGTACGCCTCCCGGTACTTCGAGCCGTCGGTATCGCCCCAGAAGCCCACCGGCATGCTCGGCATGGGCGCCGTGATCACCAGCTCGCCGAGTTCGTCGATGACCGGCTTGCCGGACCCGTCGTACGCCTCGACCTTGGCGCCGAGCATGCGGCACGCGATCTCGCCCCGGTACACCGGCAGCAGCGGCGAGCTACCCACGAAGCCGGTACACACGTCCGTTCCGCCGGAGAGCGAACCGAGTTGCACCCGGTCGCTCACCGCCTCGTACACCCACGTGAAGCCCTCCGGCGGCAGCGGCGCGCCGGTCGAGCCCACGCCGCGCAGCGCGGACAGGTCGGCGATCTCCCGCGGCACGATCCCCGCCTTGCGGCAGGACAGCAGGAACGGCGCCGAGGTGCCGAAGTAGGTGATCCCGACCTCGCCGGCCAGCCGCCAGAGGGCGCCCAGGTCCGGTGCGGCCGGATTGCCGTCGAAGAGCACGATCGCGGCACCCACGGCCGGGGCGGACACCAGGAAATTCCACATCATCCAGCCGGTCGTGGTGAACCAGAAGAACCGGTCGCCGGGGCCGAGATCGTGGTGCAGGGCCAGGGCCTTGAGGTGCTCCAGCAGGATGCCGCCGTGTCCGTGCACGATCGGCTTGGGCAGCCCGGTGGTGCCCGATGAATAGAGGATGTACAGCGGGTGATCAAACGGTACGGCCGCGAACGCGAGCGGGTCGTCGGTGTCGGCCGCCAGTTCCGACCAGGGCAGGACGCCGCCGGGCCACTCGGTGAATTCGTCCAGATAGGACAGACCAACGGTGTGTACGAGCGAGGGCAACGCCTCCCGGATCGCGGCCACCTCGGCACGCCGGTCGATCACCTTGTCGCCGTATCGGTATCCGTCGATTGCCACGAGCACGGAGGGCTCGGCCTGCCGCCAGCGGTCGGTCACGCTGCGTGTACCGAACTCGGGTGCGCACGAGGAGAAGATCGCGCCCAGGCTCGCGCAGGCCAGCATCAGCACGAAGGTCTCCGGGATGTTGGGCAGGTACGCCGCGACCCGGTCGCCCTCCCCGACGCCCAGCCGGGAAAGCCCCGCCCGTACCCGCCGCACCTGATCGCGCAGGTCCGCCACGGAAAGCACAACCGGCGCGCGGCTCTGCGAGTACCCGAACACCACCGGATCGCGCTCGGCCAGACCGGGGGCGCGCAGGACATGCTCCGCGTAGTTGAGGGTCGCGCCGGGGAACCACCGCGCGCCCGGCATCGCGGCGTCGGGCAGCGTGTCGGTAGGCGGCGCGGACGAGTTGATCTCGAAGAAGTCCCAGACGGCGCGCCAGAACGCCGGTACCTCCGCGACCGACCATTGCCAGAGCGCGCCATAGTCGTCGAAATACAGGCCATGCGCCTGCTCAAGGTACCGAAGAAAGGCTCCGACCTGGGAATTCTCCCGCACGTCGGCCGGCGGACGCCACAAGACATCACTCACGGTCGCCATCATGCACCATGTCGCGGGGGGTGCCCTCAGGCTGCGAAGACGGTACGGTCCCCGTATGCGACACCTCGGAAGCCTCATCGCCGGGATCGTCGCCGTACCCCTCGGCTGGTTGCTTCTCGCATTTGGCCAGGTCGGTTCGGCGAAGGCCTTCGCCAATGTGGCGAGCAGCGGCGTTTACCACGCGCACGACTTCATCCGCCCGCTGATTTTCCTGGCCGTGGCCGGGATTGTCATTGGATTGATCGCAACCCTGCGGATATCGCCGGTCGGCCCGCTGGTGGCCGGCATTGCGTACGCGGGCAGCTACGTCGCGCTGTTCATCGCGCCGAAGCGTACGTACAACGCGCTCAACTACAACGTCAAAATCCTGCACCAGACCGGCGACCTGACGCTGCCGCTGACCACGGGCGCGGCGCTGGCGATCGGGGCAGCGCTGCTGGTCGCGGTCGTGAGCGTCAGCCGCTGGCGGCGCCGCCCGGCGGAGGTGCCGCTCGCCGGATCCGACAGCACCGAGCAACCGGCGCTGACCGGCACCCTGTCGGCCGCCAGCACCTCCTGGAACGCGTTCACCGGCACGGGCAGCGACGCGGCGAGCGACCTGGCGAGCCGCACCCCCGCGGCCTCCTGGCCGGCGCGTACCGACCAGGAGGAGACGACCGAGACGGTACCGGCGAAGGGCCGGTCGCCGTGGGACACGCCGCTACACGAAACCAAGTAGCTCAAGCCATTCGTGTGACCCGCGGGGCTGCGTAGGCGCGATACGTTCCGGTCGATAACGCAGCCCCCGCGGGAGGCCCCCATGCGCCACCTCGGTTCGATCGTGTTGTCCATCGTGCTGGCGCCCGTTATCTACGTGCTGACCGGCATCGGCCTCGTCAAGCTCATCCTCCAGGCCTCCCGGTTCGACACCAGGTTCACCGTGTCGACGTTCGTGGGGCTGGTCGCGCTGCTCGCCGCCGGGGCGCTGTACGCACTTCTCGTGCAGGTGCGGCTCTCGCCGCTCGGGCCGGTACTCGCCGGGCTGGCGTACCTCATCGCGGGCGTACTGGGGTTGTTGACCTCCTGGCTGCCCGGGAAGCTGCCGCACTCGGTCTTGGGTGTCGAGGGCGCCGCCCAGGAACCCCTGATCGGGATCACCGTGCTGCTCGCCGTACCGCTGCTGCTGACCGTGTTCTCGCCGCGCCGGTGGCGCCGGTACGCGCAGCCGCAGCCCGGCCCGGCGGCGGTACCCGGGTTCCCCGGCGGGTATCCGGCGCCGCCGGCCTTCGGCTACCCGCCACCGGCCCCGCCGGTACCCGCTTCGGCTGAGCCCACCTCGGCGGCGCCCTCGTCGCCATCCGCGCCCTCGTACGGGCCGGCGCCGTCGTTCGAAGCGACGCAAGCCTTCGGCCCGTCGACGCCGTTCGGAGCCACGCAAGCCTTCGGCCCATCGACTCCATTCGGGACGCCGCCGAACGTGCCAACGCCGCCGGTGAGCCCGGCACCCTCCGTCAGCCCGGCACGGCCGGTCGGCCAGACTCCGACCTTCGAACCACCGGTCTCCTTCGAACCACCGGTCTCCTTCGCCCGGCCGGCCTCCTTCGGACCGCGGCCGGCCGGAGGGCAGCCGCCAGATCCGGGCCTGCCCACCGCCGGCTACCCGCCACCGCCGCCGCTGTGGCCCGGGCCTTCGACGCCGCAGTCGGAGCCACCGGTACGGCCGGCCGACAATCCCGCCGACGACGCCACCCAGCAGATGCCGGAGCCGCCGGACGACCCGGATCCTGACCGGACCACCCGCCTCTAGCCGCGCAGCTTGTCGGAGCGGCTGCCAGCCAGAGGTCATTCAGCCGGCCCCGCTCAGCCCTTCAGCATCTGCCGCGCCATGACGATGCGCTGCACCTGGTTCGTACCCTCGTAGATCTGCGTGATCTTCGCGTCCCGCATCATCCGCTCGACCGGGAAGTCCTTCGTGTACCCGTACCCGCCGAGCAGCTGCACCGCATCGGTGGTGATCTCCATGGCGGTATCCGACGCGAAGCACTTGGCCGCGGCGCCGAAGAACGTGAGATCGCCGTCGCCGCGCTCCGAGCGGGCCGCGGCCGCGTACGTCAGTTGCCGGGCCGCCTCCAGCTTCATGCCCATGTCGGCGAGCATGAACTGGATGCCCTGGAAGTCCGCGACGCGCTTGCCGAACTGGCGGCGCTCCTGCACGTACCCCTTCGCGTAGTCGAGGGCGCCCTGCGCCACGCCGACCGCCTGCGCCGCGATCGTGACCCGGGTGTGGTCGAGGGTGCGCATCGCCAGCCGGAAGCCGTCGCCGGGGGCGCCGATCATCCGCGAGGCGGGTATCCGCACGTCGTCGAAGTAGACCTCGCGCGTGGGCGAGCCCTTGATGCCGAGCTTCTTCTCGGGAGCGCCGAAGCTCACGCCCGGGTCGGACTTCTCCACCACGAAGGCGGAGATGCCGCGCGTACCCTCGCCAGGGGAGGTGATCGCGAACACCGTGTAGAAGTCGGAGACTCCGGCGTTGGTGATCCATCGCTTTACGCCGTTGAGCACGTACCCGTCGCCGTCGGGTACCGCCCGGGTCGTCATCGCTCCGGCGTCGCTGCCCGCCTCCGGCTCCGACAGGCAGTACGAGAACATCGCCTCGCCGCGCGCGACCGGCGCCAGGTACCCGCGCTTGAGCTCCTCGGACGCGCCGAGCAGCAGCGGCATGCTGCCCAGCTTGTTCACGGCGGGGATCAGTGAGGAGGCGACACAGACCCGGGCCACCTCCTCGATAACGATGGCCGTGGCGAGCGCGTCGGCACCGGCGCCCCCATACTCAAGGGGAATGTGGGGGGCGTGGAAGTCGGAGGCGCGCAGTGCGTCGTAGGACTCCTGCGGGAACTCGCCGGTCTCGTCGGCGACCGCCGCGTTCGGTGCCACCTTGCCCTCACAGACCGCGCGAACCGCTTCCCGCACCGCCTCGTGCTCCTCCGGCAGTTGGTACACGTCGAATGTGCTCATGACAGCCTCTCCCTCCCCGCGACACACCCGTGACACCCGGCGCGGCGCTTCCCCGCTGCGATACTACCGGCGAGTAACCTGGGCAGGAGTTCACCCTCGGTCCAGTTACTGACTATCCTCGCCGAGTCGCCTCACAACGGTGTGGCGTACCGCACGCTCCGCGGACCACCTCGGAACGGCGGAGAGCAGACCAGCACGATCACATCTGAAGAAGGCGGACCGGCCCGCCAACAGCACACCCCCCCGGCCCAATCCCGGCGCCGCCATCGCGGCAACCTGTGCGAGCGGAGAACAGCGTGACCATCGCGTACCCCAGCAACCAGCCCCTGCAGGCGCCCGCCCTGCTGGTGACCCCGCCCTCGGGCGCGCCCCGCCCGCGCCTGACCTTCCTGGGCACCGGCTATCTGGGTGCCACCTACGCGATCTGCTTCGCGGAACTCGGGTACGAGGTGCTCGGCGTGGACGTCGACGCCCAGAAGATCGCCAAGCTGGCCGCCGGCGAGGTGCCCTTCCACGAGCCGGGCCTCGACGAGCTGCTGCACAAGAACCTGGCTGCCGGGCGGCTGCGGTTCACCACCGACTACCAGCAGGCGGCGACCTTCGGCGACGTGCACTTCATCTGCGTCGGTACGCCCCAGCGCCCCGACGGGATGGCCGCCGACCTGACGTACGTCGAGGGCGCGGTATCGGCACTCGCCCCGCACCTGACCCGCAAGGCGCTGATCGTCGGCAAGTCCACCGTCCCGGTGGGTACGGCCGAGTGGGTCGAGCAGCTCGTGGGCAGGTACGCGCCGGACGGGCTTTCCGTCGAGGTCGCGTGGAGCCCCGAGTTCCTGCAGGAGGGCGTGGCCGTCGAGGACGTACTGCGCCCCAACCGCGTGATCTTCGGCGTGAAGAGCGAGTGGGCGCAGGGCATGCTGTACACGGCACACAAGGGCGTGTTCGACCTGGCCGCGACCGAGGACCGCGAGGTACCGGTCGTGATCACCGACTTCGCCACCGCCGAGCTGGTCAAGGTCGCCGCGAACGCGTTCCTGGCCACCAAGATCTCATTCATCAACGCGATGGCCGAGGTCTGCGAGGCCGCCGGCGCCGACGTCACGCAGCTGGCCCGGTCGATCGGGTACGACCCGCGCATCGGCAACAAGTTCCTGCGTGCCGGCCTCGGCTTCGGCGGTGCCTGCCTGCCCAAGGACATCCGGGCCTTCCAGGCACGCGCGCAGGAGCTGGGCGTGGGCGAGGCGCTGCGCTTCCTGCACGAGGTGGACCTGATCAACGAGCGGCGCCGCAGCCGGGTGGTGCGCCTCGCCGCCGACCTGCTCGACCGGCCCGCCGGGCCGAACGGTCCGGACCTGTCCGGCAGCCGGGTGGCGGTGCTCGGCGCGACGTTCAAGCCCAACTCCGACGACGTACGCGACTCGCCGGCGCTCGCGGTCGCCCGCAAGCTCGCCCGTACCGGCGCGGCGGTCACCGTGTACGACCCGGAGGGCATGACCGTGGCCGAGCGCGTGCTGCCCGACGTGAGCTACGCGAAGACGATGGCCGACGCGGTCACCGGCGCCGACCTGGTCTGCGTGCTGACCGAGTGGGAAGAGTTCCGCAACGCCGACCCGGCGGCCCTCGCCGACCTGGTCGCGGCGCGCCGGATCATCGACGCTCGTAACTGCCTCGACCAGAGTCTCTGGGTACGGGCCGGCTGGGAGTACCGCGGCATGGGGCGCCCCACCATCGGCGCCTGACGCTTTCTCGCGCCACCCCGGCTCGGCGACTAGCCAGGGGTCCCGATCTATCGGCATCCTTGACCACAGTAGACACTCGAGGAACCGACGCCGGGAAACGAGGGCTGCCGTGGGAACGTATCCCTGTTCGAACTGCGGTGCGCGCGCGGACACGGTTACCGGCTGCCCCAACTGCGGTCGCTCCGTCGAGCAGGAGATCACCGAGCTCAGCCAGGTGATCACCAAGATGCAGTTCCGCAACGTGGCCATGGTCGACGAGCGGGCGCTGCTCCAGAAGCGGTTGCAGGGCGCGATCACCACCCGGTCGCTGCTGCAGCGGGCGATCGCCGAGCGTACCGGCGTGACCGGTGCGGTACGCCGGGCCACCACCCGTACGCCGCCGCGGCCGAAGGCGCCGAAGCGGGTACAGGTACCGGTCGCCCGGCGGCTACCCGACGGTGTCGTCACGGTGACCGCGCCACCGGCCCGACCCGGCAAGCCGGTGGCGCATGTACCGGCCGCCCGGGCGGCACCGGCCGGATCGGCCCAGGCGCCGCCGGTACACCCGCCGGAGGCCTCCCCCCGATCGATGCAGAACGCCCTGCTCGGGCTCGGTGCGCTGCTGTTCGCCGCGATGGCGATGGCGCTGAGCGGGTACCTGCGCAGCACCCTCGGTACGGGCGGTCGCGAGGCACTCTTCGTCGTGCTCACGATCGGCCTGCTCGCCGTGCCCCTGCCACTGGCCAGACGCACGCTGACCGCCACCGCCGAGACCGTGACCGTGGTGGGACTGCTGTTCGTGCTGCTCGACGGCTACACCGCGTGGTCGGCGGCGTGGCTGTCCGGTAGCGGCCTGCCCGGCACCCGGTACGCGGGGCTGGTTCTGCTCGTAGCGGCCGCGATCGCGGGCGGGTACCGCTGGCTGTCCCACCTCGTCGCGCCCCGCTTCGCCGTGGTGGTACTGCTGCAGCCGGTACTGCCGCTGCTGGTCGGGTTCAACACGATGCACACGCCGGCCGGCTGGGCTCCCCTGCTCGCCGCGATCGCCGCGCAGGACATGGCCCTCGCCCTGGTGCTGCAGAACACCCGCGACCCCAAGCGGGAGGGCACGCCGTACCTCCTGGACGCGGTGTGGGGGCTGCACGCGCTCGGCGTGCTCGCCGGTACCGCCTGCGCGACCGTCGCGCTCGCCCAGGCGCATACCGTCACTGCGGCCCTGGCGGGCGCGGCCGGCCTGCTGATCGCCGCTACCGTCGGATTCGCCGGCGGGCTCGCCCTGGCCCGCCCGCCGCTGCCCGACATCGGCTCGGGCCTGCTCACGCTCGCCCTGATCGGGGCGACCGGCCGGCTGGCGGCGGTCGCGCTGCCCGGTCGCGGCCTGGTCATCTCCGCCGTCGCCGTGCTCGTCACGGCGCTGGGCGCCCGGATCATCAGCCCGCTGGCCCGGCGCGGGGTCCAGCGGGCCGGGGCGCTGGCGGCCGGGGCACTCGGTCTGATCATCCTGGGCCGCGGGCTCGACGCGGTCAAAGCACCGCTGGTCGCGGCCGCACCCGCGTGGCACGCGGACCTGTCGCGGTACCCGATCGCGCTGGCGCACGCCGCCGGACCGGACGGCTGGCAACTCGCCGTCGCCGCCGCGCTGCTCACGATCGCCGCCGCGGGGATGCTCCCGGCCGGTACCCGCACCGACGGCACCACCGTCGGTATCACGCTCACGCTGCTGCTCGTACCGGCCGCCTTCGGCGTGGCCTGGGCGGCGACACCGGTACTGCTGCTCGCGGGCGCGGTGACCGCCGGGGCGTTCGCGCTGCGGGCCGGCAGTGTGCGCTCGCTGTGGATCAGGATCGGCGCCGCCCTGCTCCTCGGGCTCTACGCGACCCAGGTCGCGCTGGCCCGACCCGGTGCCGCGGCGCTCGCGCTGACCGCGGTCGTGCTCGCCGGTACCGCGATCGGGGCGCCGCCCCGGCTCGCGCCGGCCGAGCCCTGGTACGGCCGGTACGTCTTCTACGCCGGCGACTCGGCCCTGGCCGGCGCCGCGTTCGCCCTGCCCGGCGCGATCGCGTTCGGTACCGTCGCGCTCGCCCCTGCCGGCTCCGGACCGCTTCCGGTACTGGCCGCGAGCTACCTCGCCGTCGCCGGTACCCTCGCCGGCGCCGCCCTGGCGCAGGTCGCCCAGCAGGCGTCGAACCCGATCCTGGTCACCGGCGCGACGCTGGGCGCGACGGCGGTGGCGGTCGCCACGTTCATCACCCGGACCACGTCCCTGGTCGACGTCGGCGTCGCCGTGTTGCTCCTGGTCGCGAGCCTGGCCCTGCTGCTCGCACCGGTTCTGGACGCCACCGGTGCCGGCCTGCTGCGAAGCCCCACCCGGCTGTCCGGCGCCGATCTCGCCGCGGTACTCGTCACCACCGCCGCGGTGGCGGCGGTGGCTCGCGTCGCGACCCTCGTGGTCCCCAGGTACGCGCTGGCCACCGTCGCCGTACTCGTCCTGCTGCTGGCTTTCGGGATCCGCTCGATGCCGCCGACCTGGCGCCGCGGGCCGATCGTCGGCGGAAGCGTGATCGCGTCGGTCGTCGCGATGGTGGCCACCTTCGGGGCGCTCTCCGGCGGGGTCGCGGTGCTGCGCGCGCTGCGCCCGGTCTGGCATACCGACCTCGCGCACTGGCACGTGTCGTCGGCCGCCTCGTACGGCACGCAGACCCCGGTCGCGCTGTTGCTGCTCGCGCTCGCCGCCGCGGTGGCGCTGCCCCGTCCGTGGTCGCAGATCGCCAGCGTGATCGGGATCGGCCTGGCGGCACTGGCGATCCCGGCCGGCTTCAGCCTCACCTGGTGGTCGCCGATCCTGGTCAGCGGCGCCGTGGCCACCGGCGCCGGGTGGGCGGCGGGCGCCTCGCGCGACGCGCGGGTGGCGTGGGCCCGTGGCGCGGTCGCGACCGTGCTGTTCGCCGATACCGTGGCGGCGAGCCTGGTCGCGCCGGACAAGACCGGTGCGACGCTGGTCGGCTCCGCACTCATCTGCGCGAGCGTCGCCGCGGTGGCCTCGGTGACCCGGCATCGGCTGCAGCGGGCCGGCGCGGACGCCACGAGCACCGAGCACCTCGTCATGATCGGCGGCTCCGCCCTGGCCGGTGCCGTGGTCACCATCGCCGGGGCGGCCAGCTGCGTGTCGTACGCTCGGCACGCGCCACAGGGCGTGTGGTTCATGTCCGCCTTCGCCGCGCTCTGCGTATGCCTCGGCGTGGTCGGGCTGGCCTGCTACAACGACGAGACGTACCTGCCGTACCTGACGGCAGGCGTGGCGGTCACCGGTACCGCCGTCGCGATCGGTACGGTCCGCACCGGGTACCCGACCGCCGTGTACGCGGCCGGTACCGCCCTGCTCGTCGTCTTCGCCGAGCTGCTGTACGTGGCGGTGGTGATCCGGCGCGCCACGCTCTCCGGCGCCGGGCTGCGGGCCAGCGATCCGGTGTTCCGTGCCCGCGCGCCACTGCGCCCGCGGCGACCCGGGTACGCGATCATGCTCGCCGCCGGACCCGCCACGGCGATCGCGATGCTGCGCCTGGCGCCGGCGATCGTGGCCGCGCTGGTCGGCCCGTACCAGTGGCTCAACAACATCTGGGACGGCGCCCCGGCCCGCGCGGACCAGGCGCTCGACGGGCTCGGCGGCTGGGTCGGCACCGGCAACGAGGTGGTCGCGGCGCTGCTGCTCACCATCGCCGCGGCGCTGGCCGCGGTCGGCCTTGGCGGCAGCCAGGCCACGGTGACCGGGCGCGTGGTCGCCGTGGTGATCCCGGGCATCGCGATCACGCTGCTGATCACGCCCGGCGCGCTGCGCATGCCCTGGATCAACGGGCCGCTCTCGGCACTCGCGGTCAGCTCCCTGGCCGGCCTCGGCGTGGCGCTGACCCCGGCGCCGCCGGACACCCTCGCCGCCCGCTCGCTGCGCCAGGCCCGCGGCCTCGTCATCGTCATCTGCATCCTGGCCGGCGGCGCGGGCCTCGCCGGCGGCCTCGCCACCAAGAGCATGACGCTGGCCGGGCTGGCCATCGCGGCCGGCTCGGGCGTGGTCGCGGCGCTGTTCGGGCGCGACCGGGTGGCCCGGATCGTCGGCTGGTTGGTGGCCGCGTCCGCGGGACACCTGCTCGCGCTGGTCGCGGGGCTGGTCGCCGGGCTGCCGGTGTACTGGTCGGCGTTCCTGGTCGCGGGCGTGGCCAGCGTGCTGCTCGTGCTCGCCGCGCTGCTGCCGAGGCTGCGCCGCCCCGAAGCGCTCAGCGAGTCGACGACCGTCGAGGCGGCCTCGTACGCCGGGGCGGTGCTCGCGCTGCTGCTGGCGAGCAGGTCCCTGCCGCACCTGTCGATCTTCTGCACGATCTGGGGTGCCGTGCTCGGTGTCGCGGCGGCCCGTCCCGGTCGCGCCCGCGTGTACCGCAGCGCGCTGATCTGGTTCGCCGCCGCACACGAGGT
>JBPYFB010000624.1:0-27428 GCA_051986465.1 Rugosimonospora sp. | reverse complement strand
CGACACGCGTCAGGTGCACGCGGGTCAACGGCCCGAACCGAACACGGGTGCGCGCGCCGTCCCCATCTATCAGACGACGAGCTACGTGTTCGAGGATCCGGAGTCGGCCGCGGCGTATTTCAACCTGCAGGAGTACGGCAATACGTACTCGCGCATCATGAACCCGACCGTCGCGGTCTTCGAAGAGCGCATGGCGAGCCTCGAAGGCGGATGCGGCGCGGTCGCGTTCGCCAGCGGCATCGCGGCGCAGGCGGCCGCGCTGTTCACGCTGCTGCAACCCGGCGACCACGTAGTCGCGTCGACGGCGCTGTACGGCGGGACGGTCAACCAGCTCAAGCACCTGCTGCACAAGATGACCGTGGAACTGACCTGGGTCGACCCGGACGACCCGGACGCCTGGCGCGGTGCGGTGCGGGAGAACACGAAGGCGTTCTTCGGTGAGACGATCGGCAACCCGGCCGGCAACGTGCTGGACATCGAGACGGTCGCGGCGATCGCGCACGAGCACGGGCTCCCGCTGGTGGTGGACAACACGTTCGCCACGCCGTACCTGTGCCGGCCGATCGAGTGGGGCGCGGACATCGTGGTGCACTCGGCGACGAAGTTCCTCGGCGGCCACGGCACGAGCATCGGGGGCGTGGTCGTCGAGGCGGGCACGTTCGACTGGTCCAACGGTCGCTTCCCGGTGGTGGCGGACCCGTCGCCGGCCTACCATGGGCTGCGCTTCCACGAGACGTTCGGCACCTACGGGTACCTGATGAAGCTTCGCGCGGAGACGCTGCGCGACCTCGGCGCGGCGCTCGCCCCGCTGAACGCCTTCCTGTTCCTGCAGGGCCTCGAAACGCTGTCGCTGCGGATGGACCGCCACGTGGACAACGCACTGGCGGTCGCCGCGTTCCTCGACGGGCACCCGTTGGCGTCGAACGTGACATATCCCGGCCTGCCGGGCAGCAGGTACCGGCCGCTGGTGGACAAGTATCTGCCCCGCGGCGCCGGTGCGGTGTTCTCGTTCGACTGCGCCGGCGGTCGCGCCGGTGGGCAGGACCTCATCCGCGGCGTGTCGCTCTGGTCCCACCTCGCCAACGTCGGCGATGCGAAGAGTCTGATCATTCACCCGGCCAGCACCACGCACCGGCAACTGCGCGACGAGGAGTTGCGCGCGGCCGGCGTGGGCCCGGGGACGGTGCGGCTGTCGGTGGGCATCGAGTCGGTCGAGGACCTGATCTGGGACCTGGAGCAGGCGTTCGCGCTCGTGGCCGCGCAGGTGGCGACATCATGACGGATCTCGCGCGCTACCAGGACCCGTTGAGGATCCAGCGGGTACTGCACAACTCGAAGTCCGTCGCGATCGTCGGACTGTCCAGCAACGAACTGCGGGCCAGCTTCTTCGTCGGCTACTACCTGAAGCGGCACGGGTACCGCGTCATCCCGGTGAACCCGCGCGAGACGCAGATCCTCGGTGAGAAGAGCTACCCGAGCCTCGTGGACGTGCCCGAGCCAGTGGACGTGGTGAACGTGTTCCGCGCGCCCGACGCGCTGCCTGCGATCGCCGCCGACGCGGTGGACGTTGGCGCCAGTACCCTCTGGTGTCAGTTCGGGGTGGTCAACGCCGAGGGTAACCGGATCGCCGAGGACGGCGGCCTGACCGTCGTCGTGGACCGCTGCCTCAAGATCGAGCATGCCCGGTATGTGGGCCGGATGCATTGGCTCGGCTTCAACACCCACCGCATCACCTCGGTCCGCTCCGGCCTCCAGTAGCCGCCGCGTTCCAGCATGTGGACGGGCCAGGTGGCGTAACGGTCCGCGGGGTGGCCGGATTCGCAGGCATGGGGCCGGTTGCGGCGGCATCAGGGTGGCGGAGCCCGATGCTGGTTCCAGCTTCCCGATGGGTTTAGTAGGGTTTCGCGCACTGGACCTGGCGAGGGGAGTGCGTGATGGGCGACGGTCGCACCGCGGGACCGGCGGCCGCGCTGTCGGAGCAGCGGCGGCTGCGCTCGGACCGGGCCCGGCAGGTGGCCGACGTGCTGCGCCATCAGCTGCTCGGCGGCGCGTTCGGCGCCGGCCCGTTGCCGGGCGAGGAGGCGCTGGGCCAGGAGTTCGGCGCCTCCCGCAACACGGTGCGCGAAGCGCTTGCGCTGCTGCGCGCGGAGGGCCTGGTGGAGCGGGTGCCGGGGGTGGGCACCACGACCGTGGCGAGCAAGGTGCCGCACGGCCTGCACCGGTTGATGGGGTTGGCGGAGACGCTGCGGGAGCACGGCGAGATCACCAATGAGGTACGCGCGACGGCGCTGCTGCGCCCGCCGTCGGCGGTGGCCGGCCGCCTGCGGGTACCCGACGGCGAGCAGGTGGTGTACGTGGAGCGGGTACGCCGGCTGAACGGGGTGCCGGTGTCGCTGGACCTGACCTACCTGCCCCGGGACGTGGGCGAGCCGCTGCTGGCCGAGGACCTGGCGCGGCGGGACATCTTCGGGCTGATCGAGCAGATCGCCGGGCAGCCGCTGGGCCACGCGGAGGTGACGTTCGAAGCGGTCAATGCCGACCCGCACTCGGCGGCCTTGCTGGAGACCGGCGAACGGGCGGCGCTGCTGATGGTGGAGCGGCTGACCCACCTGGCCGACGGCCGGCCGGTGGACCTGGAGTGGATCCGGTTCCGTGGGGACCGGCTGACCATGCGCGGCGAGTTGCGCCGCACCTTCGACGGCACCGAGAGGACAGCCTGATGGCACTGGTCACCCAACGGGTCGACGTACCCGTGACGATCGACGAGAGCCTGTGCATCGAGGGCTGCACGCTGTGCGTGGACGTGTGCCCGCTGGACTCCCTCGCGATCAACCCGGACAGCGGCAAGGCGTACATGCACGTGGACGAGTGCTGGTACTGCGGCCCGTGCGCCGCCCGGTGCCCGACCGGGGCGGTCACCGTGAACATGCCGTACCTGATTAGGTGAGGGGACACGCGATGAGAACGCGGATGACCGCGCTGCTGGCCACGGCCGGCCTGCTGGCCGCGAGCGGCTGCAGCGTGGCCGGGCAGCCGGCTGCCGCCGGCCCGGGGGCGGAGACGGTGGTGGTCGGGTACCAGTCGAAGACCATCAACACGGTCACCGCCGGTACCCTGCTGCGGGCCAAGGGGTTCTTCGAGAAGCGGCTGGGCGACCTGGGCCGCCGGCAGGGCAAGACGTACTCGGTGGTGTGGCAGGACTACGACACGGGTGCGCCGATCACCGCACAGATGATGGCCGGGAAGATCGACATCGGGTCGATGGGGGACTACCCGCTGCTGATCAACGGGGCGCGCGGGCAGCAGAACCCGGCCACCCACACGAAGATGGTCGCGGTCACCGGGTACAACCTGCGCGGGGCGCTGAACACGGTGGTGGTCGCGCCGAATTCGCCGGCCCGGTCCCTCGCTGATCTGAAGGGCGCGGTCGTCTCCACCAGTGTCGGGTCGGCCGCGCACGGGCTGTTGGTGCAGGCGCTGCGCCGCGCCGGGCTCGACCCGGCCAAGGACATCAAGACGGAGAACCAGCAGCCGCCGGTGGGCGCCTCGGCGCTGCAGTCGGGCAACGCGGCGGCGCTGTCCCAGTTCGTGGCCTGGCCGGGACTGCTGGTGTTCAAGAACCAGGCGCGGGTGCTCTACGACGGCGGCGCTTTGGGGGTACCGACGCTGCATGGCACCGTGGTCCGCGACGCGTACGCCAGCTCGCATCCCGACGTGGTGAAGGCGTTCCTGTCCGCGCAGCTCGACGCGACCCGGTTCCTCTGGAGCGACCCGCTGCAGGCAGCCACGATCGTGGCGAAGGCGACCGGGCTGCCGGCCGAAGTGGTGTACCTCTACAACGGGCCCAACGGCATCGCCGCGTTCGACACGACACTCAAGCCGGCGCTTCGCCAGGCTCTCGCGCAGGACGTGCCGTTCCTCAAGTCGATCGGCGTGCTGCCCGGCATCGACCTGTCCGCGTTCGTCGACGACAGCTACCTGCGCCAGGTGTACGGCGCCGGATACGACACGGACCTAGCGGCCACGGCCAACCGGGCCGCGATCACCGGTACCGACCCGGTGTGCGGGACACCGGTCACCGATGCGGCCTTGGCGGGGGAGGTGTGGCTTTCCGGGCGGGACCGCACCCAGCCGGCGGCGAACCCGACCTGCCTGCTCAAGGCGGTGAAGGCGGCGGGCAGTACGGTGCGGGTGGCCTACGTGCCCGATGGCACAACCGGCACCCGGTGGTTCGCGGACAAATGCTTCTGGGTACGCGCTGGCGCGACCTTCACGCCGTTCCTGACCCAGGCGGCGGCACAGGGGTATGCCGCCGCGCACCCGGGCGCCACCGTGGTGTCCTATGCGCAGGCGGTGGCGGCGTCATGACCGCACTGTCCACTGTGTCCGCTCCCGCGCAGTCACCGGTGTCCACTATGGAGCGCATGCCGCGCCGGCGCCGGTATCCGACCGCGGTTCGGTGGCTGGTCCGGGCCGGAGCGCTGGTCGCCGCGCTGCTGCTGTGGCAGCTGCTCACCGTGCACGACGTCGACGTCTGGGTGCGGTTCGACCGGCTGCCCACGCCGCTGCAGGTGGCCGGCGAGTTCGGCCGGCTGCTGCGCGACCGGGTGTACTACCTGGACGTGGCGCAGAGCCTGGTCCGCATCCTCACCGGGTTCGGCGTCGCCGCGGTGGCGGGGGTGGTTTGCGGGATCGCGGTGGCCCGCTCCCGGGTCGCCTCCGATCTGTTGCAGCCGCTGTTCGAGGTGGTGCGGCCGATCCCGGCCATCGCGCTGGTACCGGTGGCGATCCTGCTCTTCCCGCGCAACGAGCAGGGCATCGTGTTCATCACCGCGATCGCGGCGTTCTTCCCGATCCTGGTCAGCACCCGCCACGCGGTGCGGGCACTGCCCGGCGTGTGGGAGGACGCGGTACGCACCATGGGGGGTGGCCGGTGGCGGGTGCTGGCCTGCGTGGTGCTGCCCGGCGCGCTGCCCGGCGTCGTGAGTGGACTGTCGGTGGGCATGGGCGTGTCGTGGATCTGCGTTATCTCGGCCGAAATGATCTCGGGCGACTTCGGCATCGGGTACCGCACCTGGCAGGCGTACACCATTGTGGACTATCCCGGGGTGATCGCCCGGATGCTGACCATCGGCGCGCTGGGGTGGGGGACCTCGGCGCTGGTGGAGCTGGCCGGGCGCCGGTTGACGCGGTGGTTGCCGGCGCGGCGGGCGGGAGCATGGAGATGAGTGTGCAGTTGCGCCTGGACGGCGCGAGTCTCGGCTACGGCGCCGACCCAGTGGTGCGCGGGCTGGATCTGACCGTCGAGGCGGGGGAGTTCCTGGCCGTGGTGGGCGCCTCCGGCTGCGGCAAGTCCACCCTGCTGCGCAGCCTCGCCGGGTTACTGCCGCCGGTGGCCGGTCGGTTGCTGGCCGACGGCCGCCCGATCGCCGGCCCGTCACCGGACCGGGCGCTGGTGTTCCAGGACGATGCGCTGCTGCCGTGGCGCACCGCCCGGCGCAACGTCGAGCTGCCCCTCGCGATCCGGCGGGTGCCACGCACACGGCGCCGCGAGCGGGCCGAGCACTGGCTGGCCCAGGTGGGCCTTGCGGGCCGGGGCAGAGCGCTGCCCGCCCAGCTGTCCGGCGGCATGCGCCAGCGGGTGCAGCTGGCCCGCACCCTCGCGACCGAGCCGCGGGCGATCCTGATGGACGAGCCGTTCGGCGCGCTGGACGCGCAGACCCGCGCGGGCATGCAGCGGCTGCTGCGCGATGTGTTGCAGGCCAACCCCGCCACGGTCGTGTTCGTCACCCACGATGTCGGCGAGGCGCTGCTGCTCGCCGACCGGGTGGTGGTGCTCGGCCCGGACGGCGCGCGGCTGGTCGAGGAGGTGGCCGGCGACACCGGCGCGCAGCGCGAGCGCATCCTCGCGGCGCTGGGCAACGAGAAGGTGGCGGCGTGCTGACCGCCGGGCGCCGGGAACTGGACTGCGACGTCCTCGTTGTGGGTGGCGGCACAGCCGGCACCATGGCGGCGCTGTCCGCCGCCGAGCACGGGGCGCGGGTGCTGCTGCTGGAAAAGGCGCACGTCCGCCACTCCGGCGCGCTCGCTATGGGCATGGACGGGGTCAACAACGCGGTCATCCCGGGCAAGGCCACCCCCGAGGAGTACGTGCGGGAGATCACCCGTGCCAACGACGGCGTCGTCAACCAGCGCACCGTCTTCCAGACCGCCAGCCGTGGGTACGAGATGGTGCGCCGGCTGGAACGATACGGGGTGAAGTTCGAGAAGGACGAGTACGGCGAGTACGCGGTGCGCCAAGTGCACCGCTCCGGCCGGTACGTGCTGCCGATGCCGGAGGGGCGCGACATCAAGAAGGTGCTGTACCGGGTGCTGCGCCGTCGGGAGATGCGCGAGCGGATCACCATCGAGAACCGGGTGATGCCGGTCCGCGTGCTCGTCCACAGTGGACGGGCGGTCGGGGTGGCCGGGTTCGACACGCGCAGCGGCGAGTTCGTGGTCGCTTCCGCGGGTGCGGTGATCCTGGCGACCGGTGCGTGTGGACGGTTGGGGTTGCCGGCCAGCGGCTACCTGTATGGCACGTACGAGAACCCGACCAACGCCGGTGACGGGTACGCGATGGCCTACCACGCCGGTGCGGAACTGTCCGGCATCGAGTGCTTCCAGATCAACCCGCTCATCAAGGACTACAACGGGCCGGCGTGCGCGTACGTGGCCAACCCGTTCGGCGGGTACCAGGTGAACAACCGGGGGGACCGGTTCGTCGACTGCGACTACTGGTCCGGGCAGATGATGGCCGAGGTGGCCCGGGAACTGGCATCCGACCGGGGTCCGGTGTACCTGAAGCTGACCCACCTGCCGGAGGAGACGATCCGCCGGTTGGAGGGCATCCTGCACCACACCGAGCGGCCCACGCGGGGCACGTTCCACGCCGGGCGGGGCCACGACTACCGCACCCACGATGTGGAGATGCACATCTCCGAGATCGGGCTGTGCGGCGGGCACTCCGCGTCCGGGGTGTGGGTGGACGAACACGGCGCCACCACGGTACCCGGGCTGTACGCGGCAGGGGACCTGGCCTGCGTACCGCACAACTACATGATCGGCGCGTTCGTCTTCGGCGACCTCGCCGGCACCCACGCGGCAACCTCCACAGTGGAGCGGGGTCCGCTGCCCGAGGACCAGATCGAGGCGGCCCGCGACCTCATCTACCGGCCGCTGTCGCACCCGGATGGTCCGCCGCAGCAGCAGGTGGAGTACAAGCTGCGCCGGTTCGTCAACGACTACGTGGCACCGCCGAAGACCGCGGCGAAGCTGGAGATCGCGGTGGAGACGTTCCAGCGGATGGCCGGCGAGATCGCAAGCATGGGGGCGCGTACCCCGCACGAGCTGATGCGCTGCGTGGAGGTCACCTTCATCCGGGACTGCGCGGAGATGGCCGCCCGCTCCTCACTGGTGCGCACGGAGAGCCGGTGGGGCCTGTACCACGACCGCACCGACCACCCGCTGCGCGACGACGCGGACTGGCTGTACCACCTGAACCTGCGCAAGCGCGACGGCGGCATGGAGTTCGTCAAACGCCCGGTGGCCCCCTACCTCGTGCCCGTCGACGGGTTCGAGCCGGCCGCCGGTGCGCCCGTCGTCGTCGCCGAACCGAGCCTGTCCACAGTGGACGTAGCCAGGGCCGCGGTGCGTCAGGCTACCGCTGCGGCGTCCGGGCCGGCCCGGGAGCGGATCCTCGCCCTGCTGACCCTCGCCGACCAGCAGCCGGAGCTGGCCGCGTTCGAGCCGTACCTGCGCGACGCCGATCCGGACGTGCGCCGCGCCGCCGTGGCGGCACTGACCGAGGCCGCGCCGCCCGGTGTCGCGGATGCGCTCGTGGACGCGCTGGCCGATTTGCACCCCGCGGTGCGGGCCGCCGCCGCGAGCGGCCTTCGCGAGATCGCCGACCTGCTTGGCCCCGCGGCGGACCTCGGCGCCCGGCTGCGCCAAGCCGCCGCAGACGGCGCGGATCCGGCGGTGCGGGCGCTCGCGGTCGACCTGCTGCGCTCCACCGGCACCGGCGGCACGGCCGAGTTCGCCACCGCCCTGGGGGACCCCGAGGAGGCGGTGCGGCTGGAGGCGGTACGCGGGCTGGTGCGGCGCAACGAGGCCGGCGCGCTCGCCGCCGCCGCGACCGACCCGTCCCGCCAGGTCCGGGTGGCCGTCGCCCGCGGCCTGGGTACCATCGCCGACCCTCGTGCGGCCGGCGTGCTCGACCTGCTCGCCCGCGACGGCGAGCCGCTGGTGCGTGCCGCGGCGCTGCACGCCGCCGCACCCGTCGGCTGCCCGCCACCGCTGGCCATGCAGGCGGTCGCGGCGCTGGACGACGAGGCGTGGCAGGTACGTGAGGGTGCCGCCCGCGCCCTGAGCGCCGCGGAGCCGGCGCTGGCGGTACCGGCGCTGCTGGCCGCTCGCCACGACCCGAACCTCGATGTGCGCCGCGCCGCGGTGCAGGCCCTCACCGCGTGGGTCGACCGCCCAGAGGTCGCCGCCGCGCTGCGCGGCGCACAGACCGACACCGACGCGGACGTGCGCGCCTACGCCCGCCGCGCGCTGGCCGCGCCCCAGGCGTCCGAAGGCATCACCGCACCGGGGCGGTGACCTCGCGCAGGGCGCCGGTGTGCACGTCGTAGACGAAGCCGCGCACCGACTCCTTGCGTGGGATGAACGGGTCGGTCACGATCCGGGCGATCGACTGGGCCACGTCGGCGTCCAGATCGGTGAACGCCTCGGCCGCCCACGACGGCCGGATGCCCGTCTCCGCCTCGATCGCGGTGCGGAACTCGTCGTCGGTGAAGGTGAGCATGCCACAGTCGGTGTGGTGGATCAGGATGATCTCCCGGGTGCCGAGCAGGCGCTGGCTGATCGCGAGGCTGCGCAGCACGTCGGGGGTCACCGCGCCGCCGGCGTTGCGGATGACGTGCGCGTCGCCCTCGGACAGGCCGAGCAGGCCGTAGGGATTGAGGCGGGCGTCCATACACGCCACCACGGCCACCCCGAGCCCGGGCGGCAGCGGCAGGTCACCCTTCCCGAATCCCGCCGCGTACCGCTCGGCGTTGGCGAGGAGATCCTCCGTAACCGTCATGTCATCCCCTCAGTTCTGGCCAGGCGCCTTGCGGATCCGGCTGGGCGGCTCCCACCCCAGAGCCCGGATCATCGCGTTGAGGTCCCGGCTCGCATCCGGGTCGGTGGACGCGCCGCTGTTCGCCGTCATCACCTCGATGAGCCGGTCCAGCTTCGAGTACACGGCGAGCAGGGCGTAGGTACAGGCCAGGGTGGGGTCTGGCTCCGGTTCGCAGGCCATCGGCGGCAGGTACCAGCGGGCGGCCTGGAAGAACCGCTCGGCTGGGTCGTCCGGGTATCGCATGGACTTCATTCTCCGCTAATCCTGCCAGAAAGATAGGGTATCCGAACGGGGTGTAGTCAGAACCGTCGAACGCGACCTAGGATATCCCATAACTCCTATCGACAAGGAGGAGATTATGGGGCGGACGGCCACGACGGTGGTGGTGGGCGGCGGCTGTAGCGGCGCGCTCACCGCCGTGCAACTGCTGCGGCATACCGAAGATCGGGTCGTGTTGGTGGACCCGGGAGGGCGGCCGGGTCGCGGCCTGGCGTACGGCACCACCGACGAGACGCACCTGCTCAACTCGCGCGCCGCCACGATGAGCGCCGATCCGGAGGATCCGTACCACTTCGTGGCCTGGGCGAGTCGGCGCGCGGCCACCGTGTCCGGCACCGCGTTCGCCATCCGCCGCGACTACGGCAGCTATCTGGAGCAGACGCTGGACGCCGCCGCGGCCGCGCATCCGGGGCGCTTCCAGCACCGGCGGGCGTACGCCGTCGACGTGGCCGGTACCGACCGGCCCACCGTTGCGCTGGACGACGGCGCGGCGCTGGCGGGGCACCGCGTCGTGTTGGCCTTCGGCCACGCCGCCCCGGCTGTACCCGCCGCCGTCGACCCGCGGGCCTTGGCGCATCCCGGTTTCGTTGCCGATCCGTGGCGGCGCGACGCGTTGCACCGGGTTCGGCTGGACGCGCCGGTGCTGCTGCTGGGCACCGGACTGACCGCGGTGGACGTGGCCCTGTCGTTGGTCGGCCGCGGGCTGTGCGCGCCGATCCACGCGGTGTCCCGGCACGGCCTGCTGCCGCTGGCGCACACCGAGATCCCGGCCGTGTCGCTGCCGTGCGCCCGGCCGGTCGCCCAGGACCTGCGCGGCCTGGTCCGCGAGCTGCGCGCCCGCGCGACCCGTGCGGAGTGGCGCGGCGTGATCGACAGTCTCCGGCCATTCAGCAACTCTGTCTGGAGTGGACTGTCCACTGCGGAGCGTGACCGGTTCCTGCGGCACCTGGCCCGGCTGTGGGAGGTGCACCGGCACCGGATGGCGCCACAGGTCGCGATCCTGATCCGCGGACTGGTTTCGGACGGCATGCTGTCGGTACGCCGTGCCCACCTGGCGCGGGTCGCTCCGGCCGGCGCCGGGTTCGAGGTGACCTTCCGTAGCGGCGCCCGATGGCGAGTGGGTACCGTCATCAACTGCACCGGCCCCGGCGGCGCCGACCGCACCGCACTGGGCGCCGCGCTGATCGCGGATGGCACCGCCCGACCCGACCCGCTCGGTCTGGGGCTGGACGTGGATCTGGCCGGTCGCCTGGTCGCGGCGACCGGGCGGGTGCACGAGAACGTGTGGGTGGTCGGACCGCCGCGGCGCGGCCAGTGGTGGGAGACCACCGCCGTGCCGGAGATCCGGGCGCAGGCGGCGCAGGTGGCCCGCGCTTGCGGGCGGGAGCCGGCCGGGACGGTGCCGGTCGCGGCCTGAGCCCGGGGCAGCCGACGCTCGCGTGCTGAGTCGGGTCAGCGGGTGCTGACCGGCAGATCGGCGTGTTGCCAGGCGACGATGCCGCCGGTGAGCTGTCAGCGCGGTTGCCAGGCGTCCGGCGCGGCGGCCAGCTTGCGTACCCGCGTGGGCAGGTGCCCGGTCGCGACCTGGGCGAGGCTGACCTCGTCGAGCACGTCGCGCAGCGCGGAACGCACCGCCACCCACAACTCGGCCAGATGCGTCGCGCAGCCGGCGTAGGTCACCTGTTCCGGGCGCTGCCCGCGGACCGCGGCGAGCGGTCCGTCCACCGCACGCAGCACGGCGGCGACGGAGATCTGCGACGGGTCGCGGGCCAACCGGTACCCGCCGTCACAGCCACGCACCGCGTGCACCAGGTGGGCGCGGCGCAGGTCGGCCAGTACCGTCTCCAGGAACTTGCGGGGCAGGTCCTGCTCGTCGGCCAGCACCTGGGTCGATACGGTGGCCGGGTGCCGGGCGGCCAGGGTGACCGCGGCGCGTACGGCGTAGTCGCCGCGGGCGGAGACGTGCACGGGTATCACTCCAGACAACGCTGTCAGGGACCGGCCCGGCCGTGCGGCCGGCCGTGGTGGAGGAACCCGCAAATTCTACACATCCGGTGGGGTATAGTGTGGCACGCGGGAGGTGCTGTTGATGACCGGTGTTGTCCGGCTAGCCAGTCCGGTCGATGTCGCTACCTACGGCGAGTACCGCATCCGGCAGGCACCCGGCGACCCACGCCCGCTGTACCGCTTCCGGGGCCGGGTGAGCGCCGACGGCTCCACCGGGTACCCGGCCGAGCCGGGGCGCTACCACCTCTACGCCGGCTGGTTCTGCCCCTGGGCCCAGCGCGTGCTCATCACCAGGGCGCTGGCGGGGTTGCGGGACGCCGTCACTGTGTCCTATGTGGATGGCCAGCGGGACGGGCGCGGGTGGGCGTTCCGGCAGACGTACGGTCCGGACCCGGTCAACGGGTTCACCCTGCTGCGCGAGGCGTACGAGGCGACCGAGCCCGGCTTCGACGGGCACGTGTCGGTACCCGTGCTGTGGGACCGGGTGACCGGGCGGGTGGTCAGCAACGACTACACGGGTATCGGGATCGACCTGGCTACCCAGTTTCACGCCGTCGCGGAGCCGCTGGTGGACACCTACCCGGCCGCGCTGCGCGACGAGATCGAGCACTTCGACGCGTGGCTCGGGCCGGTGGTCAACCGGGGCGTCACGGTTGCCGCCGGCAACACGCCGGAGGCGGCGAAGGCGCGGGGCTGGCTGCTGGCCGCGTTCCGGGACCTCGACGCGCATCTGGCCGAGCACCGGTACCTGGCGGGTGACACGGTTTCCGAGGCGGACATCCGGCTGTGGGTCACCCTGGTCCGCTACGACGTGACCGCCAACGCGCACCGGCGCATCAATCCGGGCCTGCACGCCTACCCGCACCTGTGGGCATACGCCCGCGACCTCTACCAGCTGTCCGCGTTCCGCGACACCACCGACTTCGCCACGTTCGCGGTGCCGGGCGCGCGGGCACCGGACTGGGACGCGCCGGTCGACCGATCCGGGTTCTCAGCCGCGCAGTAGCGGTAGGAGCTGGTAGCCCACGCCTGTTCCGCGGTGTCGCGCACGAGCGTGATGACGCGCAGGCCGTACTCCAGCGAGGCGTGTTCGCGACCCAGGGACCGGCTGAGCCGGTTGAGCCGGCTCGCTGTCGCCGTACGCGGCGAGGTTGTCCTTGCCGGACACGATGTTCACCAGCACCCGGCCGCCGTGAGGTGGTCGAGGGTCGCGGTGGCGACCGTGAAGGTATCCGGACGGCCCCAGCCGGTGCCGACGAGGCACCGTCTCACCGCGCGCCCTATCTCCCCGAAAACCCATCGTCTAACTAGGGTATTGACTAACGGCCGCGGGTCACGTGTACTGGGATCATGTTCGGCCGGCGGTATACCTCGCGTCGGCACGTCGACTTCGGACGTGTCGCCAGCGCTCAGTGTTGAGCTTCGGCCTCCGGTTTCTTCTTGCTCCGCGAAGCGGGTCCCGGTAACCCTTCGCACGCCCGCACCAAACCATTCAAGGAGTCGCGATGGTTTCGCGTACCCTCGACCTTGCCCTCCCGTCATCTGTCGACGTCGCCGAAGCACCGGTTGCGGTGCCCACGCGCCGGCCGCGCTGGGCGGCCCTGCGCCGGTTGCGGCGGGTCTCCGGGCTGGCCGCGGTGGTGGTGCTGTGGCAGTTGCTCGCCGCGCGCGGCCTGTTGGGTTCGATGACACCGACGCCGTGGCAGGTCGTCACGTCCGGCTACGAGCTTGCCCGGTCGGGCGACCTGGCGGGCAACCTGCTCGTGTCGCTGTCCCGCGTGGGGCGGGGCCTCGCGATCGGCCTGACGGCCGGGCTGGTGCTGGGGCTCGTGGCCGGCTTGAGCCGGCTGGGTGAGGACGTGGTGGACGCGCCGGTGCAGGCGCTGCGGATGCTGCCCGCCGTGGCGCTGGCGCCCATCTTCATCCTGTGGTTCGGCCTGGGCGAGACGTCGAAGGTCGCGCTGATCGCGATCGCGCCACTGTTCCCGTTGTACATCAACGTGTTGGGCGGCATCCGGGGGGTGGACAACCGGCTCGTGGAGGCCGCGCACTCGTGCGGCGTGGGCCGGTGGGGGCTGATCTGGCGGGTGATCCTGCCCGGCGCGCTACCACAGATTTTCATCGGGCTGCGCCAGTCGCTCGGCGTCGCCTGGATCGTGCTGGTCGTCGCGGAACAGACCGCCACCACGTCCGGCCTGGGTGTCATCCTCAGCGATGCGAAGGACGCGCTGCGCATCGACCAGATGTTCGTCGTCGTGGTGGTGTACGCGCTGCTGGGCCTGGCCACCGACGTGTTGGTGCGGTTGCTGGAACGCCGCTTCCTGGCGTGGCGGCGCGGGTTCACGGGGAGCTGACATGAGCGTCGACACGACAACCGCCACACCGGTACGGGTACGCGGACTGGGGCGCGCCTTCGACGGGCGCGAGGTGCTGCGCGGCGTGGACCTGGACATCCGGCCGGGCGAGTTCGTCGCTCTGCTGGGGCCCAGCGGCACCGGCAAGAGCACGCTGCTGCGCGCGCTCGGCGGGCTGGACACCGAGGCGACCGGCGAGATCCGGGTACCGGCCCGGCACGCGATCGTGTTCCAGGAGCACCGGCTGCTGCCCTGGGCCCGGGTCTGGCGCAACGTGACCCTCGGGTTGACGGGTCGGGACCTGCACCGGCGGGCGCTGCGCGCGTTGGCCGAGGTGGGTCTGGCGGAGCGGGCCGACGCGTGGCCGGTCACCCTGTCCGGTGGCGAGTCGCAGCGCGTGGCACTGGCCCGCGCCCTGGTCCGCACGCCGGAACTGCTGCTGCTGGACGAGCCGTTCGGCGCGTTGGACGCGCTGACCCGGCTCAAGGCGCAGGCCCTGGTCGCTCGCTTGTGGACGGAGCACCGGCCGGCCGTGCTGCTGGTCACCCACGACGTGGAGGAGGCCCTGCTGCTCGCCGACCGCGCGCTGCTGCTGGCCGACGGCCACATCGCCGAGTCGGTCGACGTGGACCTGCCCCGGCCCCGCTCCATCGGCCACCCGCGGTTCGTCGCGCTGCGCCGAGCGTTGCTTGCCGGTCTGGGAGTCGCCGGCGATGAGGAGGAACACTGATGGACATTCTCGACCTGACCGCCGACGTCCTGGTCGTGGGCGGCGGCCCGGCCGGCGCCTGGGCGGCGCTGAAGGCCGCGCAGGCCGGCGCCGACGTGCTGCTGGTGGACAAGGGCTACTGCGGTACCAGCGGCGCCACCGCCTCGGCCGGCACCGGCGTCTGGTACTACGAGCCCGATCCGGCCGTGCGTGAGGCGGCGATGGCCAGCCGGGAGAACCTCAACGGGCACCTGTCCGACCGGCGCTGGATGGCGCGGGTGCTGGACCAGACGTACGCGAACATCAACGAGCTGGCTACGGCCGGCCGCTACCCGTTCCCCGTGGATGACGATGGCCGGCCGGTGCGCCGCGGAGTACAGGGGCCGGAGTACATGCGCCGGATGCGGGCCTGGCTCAAGCGGACCGGGGTGCGGATCCTCGACCACAGCCCGGTCCTGGAGTTGCTTGTGGACGGTACCGGCGCGGTGGCCGGCGCGGCCGGGTACCGCCGCCAGCACGGGCAGGACTACCGGGTACGGGCCGGTGCGGTCGTGCTGGCCACCGGCGGCTGTGCGTTCCTGTCCGGTGCGCTGGGCTGCGACGTGAACACCGGTGACGGTGCACTTTTCGCGGCGGAGGTGGGTGCGTCCCTGTCCGGCATGGAGTTCTCCAACGCGTACGCGATAGCCCCGGCCTTCACCTCGGTGACCAAAACGGCCTACTATTCGTACGCCAGCTTCTACCGCGAGGACGGCTCGGTCCTGGAAGGTGCTGGCAGCCAGCGCGGCCGCTCGGTCATCGCCCGGGAACTGCTGACGGGGCGGCGGGTGCTGTGCCGGCTGGATCACGCCGACGCGGCTGTGCAGGCGGCAATGCGGCTCGGGCAGCCCAACTTCTTCCTGCCGTTCGACCGGATGCGCATCAACCCGTTCACCGACCTGTTTCCCATCACGCTGCTGGCCGAGGGAACTGTACGCGGCACCGGCGGGGTGCGGGTGGTGGACGAGGACTGCTCGGCCGGCGTACCCGGGCTGTGGGTGGCCGGTGACGTGGCCACGCGGGAACTGATCTGCGGCGGGTTCACCGGTGGCGGCTCGCACAACTCCGCCTGGGCGCTGTCCTCGGGCACCTGGGCGGGGCAGGCCGCCGCCCGGTATGCCGCCGCCGGCCTGGGACAAGGGGCGAAGCGGCGCCGGCTGACCGCGACCGGCCAGGTGGGCCTGCGGCCGACCGGGACACCGGTGCCGGCCGGCGCCTACCGGGACGTGGTACGCGAGGTGCAGGCGCAGGTGCTGCCGTACGACAAGAACTACCTGCGCCAGGGCGACACCCTGCACGCCGCACTGTCCATACTGGACACGACCTGGCGGGAGGCGGGCCGGTCGCTGCGTGGCGACGGCGCACAGGCACTGCCCGCCCGGCAGGCCGCCGCGATGCTGGCCCACGCCCGCTGGATGTACACCGCGGCCCTGGCCCGCCCGGAGACCCGCGGCATGCACAAGCGGCTGGACCACCCGCAGGCCGACCCGGGCCGCCGGCACCGGCAGGTGGTGGGCGGCCTGGACACGCTCTGGGCGGCGCCGGATCCGGTGCGCCCGCACACCCCGATGGACCTGGCGGTCGCCTGATGATCGAAGTGGTATCCGCGACACGCTGCATCGCCTGCGACCGCTGCATCGAAGCCTGCCCCACCAACGTCTTCGACCGCGGTGCGGACGGCATCCCGAGCATCGCCCGGCAGTCCGACTGCCAGACCTGCTTCATGTGCGAGGCGTACTGCCCGACCGACGCGCTGTTCGTCGCACCGCAGACGACGCCCGTGCCGGACGGCGACCCGTTGCGCGACGAGGCGCACCTGGTCGCCACCGGGCTGCTCGGCAGCTACCGCGAAAAGATCGGCTGGGGCCACGGCCGGGTACCGGGCGCGAAGGTCGCGCTCGGCCCCGGCTTAGGCACGAGATAGGAAAGGCGCACATGACTACCCGGAGATCCGTCCTCGGCCTGGCTCTGCTCGGTGGCACCGCCGCCCTCGCCTCGGCGTGCGGCAGCAGCACCACCGCGGCCACCACCAGCAGCAACAGCAAGGGCTGGACCCTGCGCATCGGCACCATCGGCACCAAGAACCAGCTCACCGCCCCGGTCGGCTACCTGCACGCCCAGGGCAAGCTGCTGCCGCTGCTCGCCGCCGCCAAGGTGACCGCCATCGAGGTTTACACCTTCCCCAACGGGCCGGACCTCAACCAGGCCCTGCTGGGCGGCAAGCTCGACCTCGCCAGCTACGGCGACACGCCCGCCCTGGTCGCCCGCGGCGCCGGGCAGCCGACCCGCCTCATCGCGGAGGCCAATGTGGCCAACGACGCCGGTATCGTCACGGTCAAGGGCGGGGTCAGCACGCTACAGGCCCTCGATGGCAAGACCATCGCCACGCAGAAGGGCTCCTACATCCACCGGTACCTCCTCGGGCTGGTGGCGGACCTGGGCATCAAGCCCAAGCAGATCGTGCACGTGTACTCCACAGACACCGAAGCGGCGCTGGAGAAGAAGAACGTGGACGCGGCGGCGGTACCTGCCAACTACGCGTACGCGTTCCAGGCCAAGGGGTACCCGCTGCTGGAGCTGGCCTCCAAGGCCCGGCCCAAGTACCTGGGTACCAGCGCGGTCGTGGTCACCGACGCGGTGCGCACCAGCCACCCGGCGCTGGTGCAGGCGTACCAGGCGGCGCAGCAGGAGGCGACCCGGCAGGCCAAGGCGGCGTGGGACGACTATCTCGCGTTCAACGTGAAGCTCGGCCCGTTCGGCCACGACATCGTCGCCGAGACCGTGCTGCCCGCGCAGCTGCCCGACACCCCGTTCACCGACGCCGGGCTGACCCTGCTGGCGGGCACCAAGGACTTCCTCGTCGCGCAGAAGCTCGTCAAGTCCGACTTCTCCATCGACGACTGGATCGCCCCCGGGGCACGTACATGAGTCCACAGGAGACGGACGCGGACGTGCTGGTGCTGGGCGGTGGCCCCGCGGGCACCTGGGCGGCCGTCGCCGCGGCGGCCGCCGGGGCTCGGGTGGTTTTGGCAGACAAGGGCTACTGCGGCACCAGCGGCTCGGCAGCGTCTGGCGGCAACAACCTGTGGTACCTGCCGCCGCCCGCGCGCGAGTCCGCCGTGGCCCGGCGCGAGGTGGTCGGCGGCCACATCACCGACCGGCGGTGGAGTTTCCGGGTGCTGGAGGAGACCTGGCAGCGCATCGACCAGCTCGACACCTGGGGGTACCCGTTCCCGGTCGACGAGACCGGCACCGTGCGCCGGGGCAGCCTGCAAGGCCCCGAGTACATGCGCCGCATGCGCCGCCAGGTACGCCGCGCCGGGGTGCGCATCCTGGACCACCACCCCGCCCTGGAACTACTCGTGGCCAATGACGGGTCGGTGGCCGGCGCGGCCGGTATCGCTCGGCAGGACGGTGGGCGGCCGTGGCAGGTGCGTGCCGGGGCCGTGGTACTAGCCACCGGCGGGTGCGCGTTCCTGTCCGGCGCGTTCGGGCTCAACGTGGACACCGGGGACGGGCACCTGATGGCCGCCGAAGCCGGCGCCTGCTTGTCGGGCATGGAGTTCTCCAACGCGTACGCGCTGTCGCCGGCCTACGGCAACCACACCAAGGGCCTGATGATGCAGTTCGCCAGCTACTTCGACGAGGACGGCACCCGTCTGGACCTGCCACCGTTCGCAGCCGCCCGGCCGGAGCTGGCCCGGCGGATCCTCGCCGGCCACACCGTCTACGCGCAGCTCGACCAGGCACCGGAGGAGCTGCGGCCGCTGGCCCGGCAGGCGCAGCCCAACTACTTCCTGCCGCTGGACAAAGCCGGCATCGACCCGTTCACCCAGCGGTACCCGATCCGGTTCGTGCTGGAGGGCACCGTCCGCGGTACCGGTGGGCTGCGGCTGGCCGCCGACGACTGCGCCACCGGCGTACCGGGCCTGTACGCGGCCGGCGACGTGGCCACCCGGGAACTGGTCGCCGGGGCGGTCAGCGGCGGCGGCAGCTACAACGCCGCGTGGGCCATCTCGTCGGGTACGTGGGCCGGCAAGGCCGCCGCCCGCCACGGCTTGACCGCCCGGCCAGGTCCGGCGCGCCCCGCCGGGCAGGCCGGCATCCGCCCGGCCGGATCCGCAGCCGTGGACCCGGCAGAAGTGATCGCCGCGGTGCAGGGTGAGGTGCTGCCGCTGGACCGCAACTTCTTCCGTACCGGCACCGGCCTCACCGCCTCACTGTCCATGTTGGATAGCTTGTGGACGGACGCGCGTACGGGGCTGGGCGGCGACCACCGGTCGGCGCTGCGCGCCCGCGAGGCGGCCGCCATGCTCGCCCACGCCAGGTGGATGTACCGCAGCGCACTGGCCCGCACCGAGTCGCGCGGCATGCACCGCCGCGACGACCTGCCCGACACCGACCCCGCCTTCGCGCACCGCATCCTCACCGGCGGGCTCGACGAGGTGTGGACGGCAACCGACACCGCTCGGGCGGTGGCGGCGTGATCGAGGTGGTGAGCCAGCAGCGCTGCGTCTCCTGCGACATCTGCGTCAAGGTCTGCCCGATGGACGTGTTCGACCGCGGACCGGACGGTGTGCCGGTCATCGCCCGGCAGGCGGACTGCCAGACGTGCTTCATGTGCGAGCTGTACTGCCCGACCGACGCCCTGTTCGTGGCGCCGCTGTCCGGTCCCGCCCCGGACGGCTCCCCGTACCGCGACGAGGCGACGCTCGCCGCCTCGGGCGCGCTGGGCGCGTACCGGCGGGTGGTCGGCTGGGGCCGCGGCCGGGTACCCGGCAGCCGGTCGGACACCAACCACGTCTTCACGTCCCGCGTATCGGTGTGAGTCGTCAGCGAGGCAGCCAGGCATCCCTGCAGGATCTCCCGGCAAACACCTACCGGCCAGTAGGGCCACGGGATGCTCCTTTTGGGGCGTCACAAGCCTATCCGGGTCAGGTGGCGCAGGCCGTAGTCCGCGACGCGGCGACCGAGGTGTACGCCGGCGAGGTCGGAGAAGCGGAAGTGGATGCCTTCCCAGACGCGCCCGTCCACGTTCTCGTGCGTGATGGTCGCCCAGTCGCGGTAGGTGCGGGTGGCCCCCGGCGCGGTCGTGCTCGTGACCGCGATACCGGCGTGTGCTGGCGGACCGGCCAGCGCTTCCAGGAGACGCTGGGCCGCGCCGGCGTACCCGCCGTGTCCGCTGGGGTATTCGGGGTGGCGTGGGGTGTTGAACAGTGGCGTCCAGGCTGGGTCGGGGTCGGTGGTGCCGGCGCGGATGGCGGTGACCGGGCGCCAGAACGTGTAGGCGTACTTGGCGTCGTAGACCGCGATCTGCGCGTCGACGGTGATGGCGTGGAACGCGGCCACCACCCGGGCCGCCCGCGCGGGCGGCCACCGCCGGTCCGCCAGCACCGCGCGCAGCACCTGGACGTAGGCGTCGATGGAGTTCTGCTCCCAGAACACGGCGACCGCCGTCTGCTCCGGGCTACGGGTGGTGCTCGTGGCGGCGCCGATGGCGTGCACCTCGCGCAGCGCCTGGAGGTAAGTGGCCGAGGTCAGCGCCGGCGGAGGTCCGGGGCGCAGCGTCTCACCGGCGGGCAGCAGGAAGGGGCGCGCGCGGCCTTGCCCGGCACGTACCGCCGGCCCGTAGCTCGGCGGTGTGGGCTGCCAGATGCCGGGTGCGGCGGGCGGTGGGGGCCATCCGACGTCGACGGAGGCGGTGTCCAGCCCGTCGCCGACCCGCTCGCCCAGGGCCACGGCCGCCTGGTGCTGCCCGGCCGCGACCGCCCGCGCCGTGTGCCCGTTGTCGGGCAGGCCCGCGAGCGTGGCGGCCAGCGCGCCGTCCAGGGCGGTGACGGATCCGGGGGACAGCGCGGCCAGACTGTCGTGCAGCGCGCCGGCGAGCGCGGCGACCGCGTACCGGGGATCCTGGAGGGCGGCGGCGCGCGCGGCGGCGAGCCAGCCGACGGCCCAGACCCGGCTCTGCGTAACCGGTTCCGGGTAGCCGGCGGCCGCGACCGCCTGCAGGGTCACGTCGTACCAGTCGAGCACGCCGCCACCGGCCACCACAGCGGCGTCGGCGGGTGCGGCGACGAGCGCTGCGGCCGGCGCGAGCCCGGCAGCGAGGATGAGGCGGCGGCGGGAGATTCGAGGGTACGCGGCGCGTGCGGGCATGGCCTTACCGTCCCTTGTGGAGGATGAGCGGGGTAACGGGGCGCGCGCTGTCAACAGCCGCAGCTGGCGACCTGCGCTTGGTCGACGAAGCGGCGTCGGATCAGGGATAGGCGCCGAGTCACATCTGCGAATGTACCGACCCGGCATCCCGTCGTAAAGCCTATCTAGCCGACGTGGTTAGTGGGATGTGCGGTTGGGCGCCGAGCCAGGCCGACCGCGGCGCAGCCGGCCAGCGCGGCGCCGAACAACATGAATGCGAGGGTGTATGCGGCATCGGTGGGCTGGCCGCGAGCGGTGGTGCGGGTGGCCAGCATCACGGCGGTGAGACTGGTGCCCAGGGTGCCGCCGATGGTGCGCATGATCGTGTTCAACCCCGCGGCGACGCCGGTCTGCGCCGCGGGTACCGACTCGACCGCGCGGACCGCGACAGCGGCGAAGGCCAGCCCGACGCCGCCGCCTTCGACGAGGATGGCGGCGATGAGCGACACCGGGTTGTGGTGGGCCAGCGCCATCCACAGGTACCCGGCGGATGCCGCGAGCGCGCCGAGGAACAGCGCGGACCGGGGCCCGCGTGCGTCGGCCAGCCGACCGGCGAGAGGGGTGACGGCCACGGTGCCGGCGGCGGTGGGCAGCAGGTACAGGCCGACCGCCGCCGCGGGCGCGCCGAAGCCGACACCCGATGCGGGATCCTGCTGGACCAGCAGCGGGATGCTCATCCAGGCGGCGAACATGCCGAAGCCCAACAGCAGGGTGGCGGCGTTGACGGCGCGTACCGGTGGCTGCCACAGGGTGCGCAGGTCGACCAGTGGTTGGGGCGAGCGCAGTTCCCGTACCACCCATAGGGCTGCCAGCAGTAGCGCACCCGCCGCGAGCGACGCGACCGTGGCGAGGCGGCCGGTGGGGACTTCGGTGGTGGCCAGCAACAGTAGCGTGAGCCAGCCGGCGAGCAGTACCGCGCTGGACGCGCCGATCCGGGCGGCGGCGACGCGGCTGGTCTCGGGCAGCACGGTGGCCGCGGCTATCGCGGCGGCAGTGGCGAACAGGGCGGGGAACCCGAACAGCCAGTGGTAGGACAGCAGGGCGACGATCGGCCCGGCGGCGAGGGTACCGAGCGCGCCGCCCACGGTGAGTACAGCCGACAGCATGGCGATGGCGCGCGCCCGTTGCCCTGGCGGTAGGTGGTCGCGGACGATGGCGAATGCCAACGGAAAGACCGCCCCGCCTGCGCCCTGGACCAGGCGGCCGGCGAGCATCAGCGGCAGGGAAGTGGCCAGCGCTGATACCCCCGAGCCGGCGGCGAGTGCGAGCAGGGACCAGACCAGCGCGCGGCGCTTTCCGTACAGGTCTCCGAGGCGTCCGATCACCGGGGCCAGGACGGAGGCGGACAGCAGGTAGGCGGTGAAGATCCATCCGGTACCGGTCGTGGTGGTGTGCAGGTGCCGTTGCAGGGTGCCCAGCGCCGGTACCACGAGGGACTGCAGGACCGAGTAGGCGGTGCCGGCGGCGCACAGCACGATGACCGTGGGACGGGTCGCGCGGCGGGTTCCGGAGCCCTGTGCCGCGCGACCCGCTCTGGGGAGGGTGACCATCGGCCGTCAGCTGGCGGCGTTGGGGTTGTACGTGTTGGTGTAGAAGTCCGTTGGCTTGACCTGACCGGGCTTGAGCTCTCCCTTGCGGGTGAGCTGGTCGATGTAGAACTGGATGTCGGCGTCTGTGATCAGAGCGTTGGGGCGGCTGCCGAACGGGTAGACGTACTTGGCGAGGCTGGTGTCGCCGTTGAAGTCTTTGATGATTTCGGCGGCCTTCTGCTGTAGCGCGGCGGGGTTGTTCCAGGCCCAGGTCCACGCCTTGACGTACCCGGCGAGGAAGTCCTTGACCGCGTCGGCGTGCTTGTCGAGGAAGTCCTGGGCGAAGGCGAAGCCGCCGGTGACGAAGTCGCCGAGCATGGTGCCTTCGGTGGCCAGCACTGTCACTTGTGGATTCTCCTGGCCCTTGTTGTAGGCGGGAGTCCACGAGTAGGCGGCGTCGACCTGGCCCTGTTCGAGTGCCTGGATCTCGTTGGGTGGGGCTATCACGACGTAGTCGATCTTGTCGGGGTCGGCGCCGCTGGCTTGTGCCCATTTGCGGATGGCGTACTCGGCCTGGGCGGACCGGACGTTGACGCTGACCTTCTTGCCCTCCAGTCCCTTGGCGGTGGTGATGCCGCTGCTCTTCTTGACGAGCAGGCCGCCGATGGAGATGGTGTTGCCGCTCAGGTCTTTGGTCAGCGTGGTGCCGGCCGCGACGATGGCCTTGATGTGCAGGCCGGAGACGTCGGCGTGGATGATAGGTGCGGTGTTGGTCCAGGCGATGTCGTTGGACCCGGCCGCGATGGCCTGGATGTCCTCAGGCCCGGACTTGGAGATGCCGACGCTGCGGATCTGCACCGCGGTTCCTTCGTAGAAGCCGAGCTTGGTGGCCAGCTCGAACGGGGAGATGGAGCCGTAGGAGGCGCCGCTCTGGTACCGGAAAATGGTTTTGGGTTTGCCGCCCTTGGCAGCGGAGGCTCCGGCCTCGGGCTTGACGTCGGCCCCGGTTGCGGCGCTGGCGCAGCCGGCCGCGGCGAGCAGCGCGGCGGCGCCTGCGGACAGCGCGGATCGTCGGGACAGTGTGCGGGACATCAGGGTTTACCGTTCCTTCCAGCGGGTGGCGCGTTTCTGCACGCGCACCAGGACGAGGTTGGTGGACACGCCGAGCAGGGCGAGTAGCAGGATCGCGGCGTACATCTGGGGGATCTGGAACGCGTACTGGCTGTTGATGACCAGGGCGCCGATGCCGGCCTTGGCGCCGACGTACTCCGCGACCACGAGCATGAGGATGGCGAAGGTGGCGCCCAGCCGGATGCCGGTCATGATGGCGGGCACGGTGGCGGGCAGGATGACGCGGTGGAACAGGTCCAGCCGTTTGGCGCCCATGGCGCGGGCGGAGGTGATGACAACCGGGTCGACGTCTTTGACGCCGCTGATGGTGTTGAGCAGGATCGGCCACACCGTGCCCCAGAAGATCATCGCGACCTTCGACGTTTCGCCGATGCCGAAGAACAGGATGAACACGGGGAACAGGGCCAGTACGGGGGTCTGCCGCAACGCCTGCACGAGGGGGTCGAGGTACTCCTCGACGTTGCGGAACCAACCGATCAGCAGGCCCAGCGGCACCCCCACGACGAGCGCCAGGATGAAGCCTTCCGCGCTGCGGGTGAGGCTGATGGACAGGTGCTGCCAGATCTGCCCGGTGGTGAACAGGTCGACCAGCGCAGCGACCACAGTGGAGAACCGGGGCAGGTAGCCGGGTTGGACGAGGGTCCCGGGCAGGAACTGCCACAGCGCCAGGAACGCGAGCAGCGCGATGCTGCGTCGCCACGCTTTTCGAAGCATCAGGCACCCACCGGCACGAGGTGCGACCGGGCGGTCTCGGTCTTCAACAGCGCCCACAGCTCATGGCGGACCTGAGTGAACTCATAGGTGGCGCGGATGTCCTCATCGGACAGCCGGTCTCCAGGCAGGGCGATCTCGACGATTCGCTTGACCCGGCCGGGGCTGGCGGTCATCACCGCGACCCGCTGCCCGAGGTAGACGGCCTCGTCGATGCTGTGCGTGATGAACACGACCGTCTTGCCGGTCTGCTGCCAGATGCGCAGCAGTTCGGTTTGGAGGTTCTCCCGGGTCTGTGCGTCCAGCGCGGCGAACGGCTCGTCCATCAGCAGCACGTCCGGGTCGTAGGCCAGCACCCGGGCGATGGCGACCCGCTGTTTCATGCCGCCGGACAGCGCGTGCGGGTAGTGGTCGGCGAAGCCGGACAGCCCGACCAGGTTCAGGTACTCGCGGGCGGTGTGGGTACGTTCCTTCTTGCCGATTCCCTTGGACTGCAGGCCGAACTCGACGTTGCCCAGCGCGGTGCGCCAGGGGAACAGGGCGTACTGCTGGAACACGATGCCCCGGTCCAGGCCCGGCCCGCGTACCGGCTGCCCGTCGAGCAACAGGTCGCCGCCGGTGGGGTGGTCCAGCCCGCCGAGCAGGTTGAGGAAGGTGGACTTACCGCAGCCGCTCGGCCCGACCACGACGAGGAACTCGCCGGCCCGCACGTCGAGGTCGAAGCCGCGCAGCGCGGTGTACCCGCGGGCGGCGGTGCCGCGGGCGGACCTGCCCGCGGCACCCGGCCCAGCCGGGAAGACCTTCTCCAGGTTCCTGGCTGTGATCTTCAACGTGCTCACCCCGTCGCCGCCCCGACCGGCTCGCGTTCGGCGGTGAACTCCCGCCCGGCCACCAGTTCGGAGACGAACCCGTCGGGTCCGACCGGCCGGTCGCCGATGAGGGTGACTCGGTGCAGGGTGCGTTGCACGTCGAGGTGGTCGAGGTCTTCGGGGGCGAGGTGTGCGGTGGCCCGGTTGTCCCAGAACGCGATGTCGCCCGGGTGCCAGCGGAACCGCACGGTGTAGGCGGGGCGGGCGATCTGTGCGAAGAGCAGGTCGAGGATCTGCCGGCTCTCCGCGGCGGACAGTCCGACGATCTTCGTCGTGAAGCCGGGGTTGACGAACAGCGCCCGCTCCCCGGTCTCCGGGTGTACCCGCACCACGGGGTGGATCGCGACGAGCAGGTTGCGGTTGATGCGCTCCTGGTAACGGTCGGCGCCGACGGTGTCCACATTGGCCAGGAACCGGTGCTCGGCACGCAGCCCGTCCACGAAGGCGCGCAGTGGCTCGGACAGCCCTTCGTAGGCGGCGACCAGGTTGCTCCACGCGGTGTCTCCGCCGAATGTGGGTACCACCTCGGCGCGCAGGATGGATGCCGCGGGCGGGTTGACCGCGGCGGTGACGTCGGTGTGCCAGCCGGCATAGTAGCTGTACTGGCGGCGCTTCTGCTCCGTGCGGTCCAGCCCGTACTGCTCCTCGTACCGGCGCGGGTCGATGGTGAGGATCTGCGGATGCTCCTCGGGCGGCGCGTCCTCGTGCGGGTGCGCGTGGGTCAGGTCGCCGAAGCGGCGGGCGAAGGCGATCTGCTGGCCGTGGTCGAGGTGCTGGCCGCGGAAGAAGATCACCTTGTGCGCCAGCAGCGCGGCGCGGATCGCGGCGACGGTATCGTCGTCGAGGGTGGTGGAGAGATCCACATTGGAGATCTCGGCGCCGATGTGCCCGGCGACGCGCTCAACGTTGATGGTGCTCATCGGTTTACCTCCGGTGTGTAGTGGGCGGCGGTGTCGCCTTCGAGGATCTGGCTGGGGGTACCGTCGATGCCGACCGGTACGTCGCCGGCCACGGTCACGCGGAACAGCTTGCGGGGCTGGTCGCCGTAGTCGTCCGGAGCGTAGTGCTGGGTGATGCGGTTGTCGAAGACAACCAGGTCGCCCTCGTTCCACTGCACCCGCAGCACGTTCTCCGGCCGGGTCACGTACGCCTGCAGCAGCCGCAGGATGTCCCGGGACTCCGATGTAGACAGTCCAACGATCCGCTGCGCGAAGCCGCCGATGAACAGCCCGCGCTCCCCGGTCTCCGGGTGCACCCGCACCACGGGGTGGAGCGTCTGGTACTTCTGCGACACGAACACCTTGTGGTACTCGTCGGCCTTGGCGTTGGTGAACTGCGGCTGCACATAGTCGTAGTCGTTGGTGTGCACCGCCCGCAGAGTGTCCGCGAACGCGCGCAACGGCTCCGGCAGATCCTGGTAGGCCGCGGCGGAGTTGGCGATCAGGGTGTTGCCGCCGTAGCCGGGGATGGTGACCGCGCGCAGGGTGGAGATGGCGGGAGGGCTGTGCACGAAGGTGACGTCGGTGTGCCATTGGTTGGCGCGTACCCCCTCCTCGCCGTCGACCGGCAGGATGTTGGGCTGGTCCGCCACCGAGGGCACGGTGGGGTGGGCGGTAGTGAGCGGGCCGAACCGGGCGGCGAAGCGCAGTTGCTGCTCGTCGTCGAGGTGCGCGCCGCGGAACACGAGCGCCTTGTGCCGCAACAGCGCGGCGCGGATCTGGTCGAACACCGGGTCGTCGAGGTCGGCGCGCAGGTCCACGCCGTGGACTTCGGCGCCGATGCGGCCGCCGATGCGGCGCACATCCAGCGCGAGGGCAGGTTGGGTGACGGTGGACACGGTTCCTCCACAGGGAGACGGGGCGAGCAGTGCACGACGGGCAGGGTTGAGTCACCCAGAGCGGCGTACCGACCGGGCCGCGCCTATGCGGCGACGGATGGTGGTGCCTGGGCGATGTGAGAGGTGGGGCGCGTCAGCGGCCGAATGCCGGGCGACATGCGGCGCTGCTTACCCGCGCCAAGTCGACGTGTCGCCGCGCGATTGCGTGGAACTCGCGTCCACGGCGGGCTTCCGGCGTCATGCATCTATGGAACCGCACCAATTCCCTACGCGTCAAGTAGGAATTCTGGTCGCCGTCGTGGTACCGTCTCCGCCATGACAAGCGTCGCCGGCCCCGGTCCGCGGGTGCCGCTCGTCGCCCGCCGCTATGTCGACTTCCAGCGCACCAATAGCGCCATCTGTTCCTGATCAGTTGTTGGCTGCTTACTGTCCCTTGTAGACACTGGAGTCTGGCATGACGGCTGTTGTGCTCACCCATCCCCAGGACGTGGCGCCCCGCCGGCTGGTGGTGGCTCCCGCCGTACCCGGTTCCGGCCAGGCGCCGAGTGTCGTGGCGACCCTCACCGTGCAGGTACTGCTCGGGGACGGCGACGGCCAGGATC
>JBPYFB010000623.1:0-30957 GCA_051986465.1 Rugosimonospora sp. | reverse complement strand
GGGCTGAACGCGATCGTCGGGTCGCCGCCCGCGTCGTACGCGCCGTCTCCCGGTACCGCCGGGTCGTTGGTGAACTTGGTGACCCCCGGCAGGTAGCCGCTGGGCAGCGTCGGCGTCCACGTGCGCCCGCCGTCGAACGTCACGTTCACACCGCAGCCGTCGTTGTAGTTCCAGTCGTTGTTCCCCGTGATCATATTGGCCGGGTTGGCCGGGTTGACCGCGATCGGCGTCTCGTTCTGGGCCGTCTGGTCGGCGGAGACGTCGACAACGCTGGATACCGCGATGCCGGACGGGCTGGCAGTAGCCGCCTTTGCCGCGAGCGATGCGGCGACCAGGGCCAGGACCGCGAACACCACACCGGCGCGTCTCATCTCGCCACCTCCATCTCTCGCCACCTCGTACCGCGACGGTAACCGCCGTTCGGGGGTGACCCGTATGGGCCGTCCGGGCAAGCCCGGTGTCGCCGGACCTGTCGTCGGCTCACCAGCCCACGCCGGGTACCGCTACGTCCACGGCGAGTACGCGTCCGGTGCGGGCGCGGAACATCTCCGCCATCCGCTCCACGCCCGGCCACTGCGCGACCATCAGGAACAGCGTGCTACCCGCGGGGCCACCCAGCGCGCAGGCGAAGCACGCCGTGTCGAGGGCGATGCGCTGCAGTACCTCGCCGCCCTCCCGTACCCGCATGCACGTGGCACCACCCTCGCTCACGCTGGCGCACCAGATCGCACCCTCCGCGTCGAGGCAGATGCCGTCGCCGCCGACCTCGGCCCATACCCGGCGGTTCTCGAGGCCGCCGTCGGCGGCGATGTCGAAGGCGGTGAGCCGGTTCGCCCAGGACTCCGCGACGATCAGCGTGCCGTTGTCCGGCGTGACGACCATGCCGTTGCCGAACGCCAGGCCGTCGGCGACCTGGCGGGTCCGGCCGTCCGGGGTGATCAGCACGATGTTTCCGGTACGGAACTCCTCTTCGCCGAAGCGGAACCCGACGCTGTTGACGTAGATGTTGCCGCGCCCATCCACGACGATCTCGTTCCAGGCGACGCCCAGCCCGGTCAGGTCGGCGTGCGTGGCCAGGGTTGCGTCCGCCTCGCGGCGCAGCACCTGCTCCTCCCCGGTCACCAGCAGGCGGCCGTCGGGCAGCCAGTCGAGGCAGTACCCGACCGGCTTGGGCGCCCGCGCCACCACCTCGGTCGTGCCGTCGATGCCGGCGGCGACGATCTCCTGCGCACCCCAGTTCGAGAACCAGAGTCGCCCATCGTGCCAGCGCGGTGACTCGCCGACGACCAGGTCCTTGACCAATGTCCGTGGTTGCATCGCACTCTCTGTCATTGCACTACTTCCCTTCGCTGTCTCCCTCTCTCGGTAGCTACACGTGCGGCGGTCGCCCAGATCGACATCGGCCGGCGACTGAGTACCCTCGGCTCGGTGGACCGCACATGACCTCCCCCGACGCGGCAGCCCCGATAGGCCGCCGCCGCTCGCTCGCCGTGACGCTGATCGTGTTCTGCCAGAGCACCCAGTCGCTGATCATCGGCGGGGTCGCCCTGTTCCTGCCGCTGATCCGTACCGACCTGCACCTGTCGTTCGGCCGCGCCGGTACCCTCGCCGCAGCGTCGGCGTTCACCTACGCTCTGATGCAACTGCCGTCCGGGTACCTCGCGGACCGGTTCCGGCCGCGCGTGCTGTTCCTCGTCGGCCTCGTCGGCACCAACGCGCTCGCGCTCGGCTTCGCGACCCTGCACGCGTACCCGCTCCTGCTGGTCAACCAGGGCCTCTCCGGGGTGTTCCGGTCGCTGGTCTTCGCGCCCGGGCTGCTGCTGATCAGCGCCGAGTTCCCGCCGACCCGGCGCGCCACCGCAATGGGCCTGTACGTCGCGGGCGGCTTCTCCTCCAACGTCCTGCTCAGCGCGCTCGGCCCGGTGCTGGTCGGCCCGCTGGGCTGGCGCCGGCTGTTCCTGCTGTTCGCCGCGGCCGGGCTCGCCGTCTGCGCACTGTTCTGGCGGCTGGGCAACCCCGGACCAGTGCGCACCGCCGGTACCCGGGTGCAACTGCGGGAACTGCCGGACCTGCTGCGCACGCGGATCCTGTGGAGCACCGGCGCCATCCAGTTCGTGCGGCTCGCGGTGATGCAGGGCTTCACCTTCTGGCTGCCGACCTACCTCGTCACCGACCGGGGGTACTCGCTGACCCGCGCCGGGCTCGTCGCCGCCTGCGGTGCCGCGCTCACCGCGCCGGCCAACTTCACCGGCGGGTACCTGTCGGACCGGCTGGGCCGGCCGCTCACCGTCATCGGCGTCGCCCAGGCCGCGCTCGCGACCGGCCTGGCGCTGCTGACGTTCGTCCCCGGTACCCCCGCTCTGCTCGCGGTCGTGCTACTCACCTCGGTCTTCGTGCAGCTGTACTTCGGCCCGCTGTTCGCGGTGCCGGTCACGTACCTGGGCACCCGTACCGCCGGCATCGCCAACGGGTTCGGCAACACCTGCGCGAACCTGGGTGGCTTCGCCGCGTCGTACGGCCTCGGTGCGCTGCGTGATGCCACCGGTTCGTTCCGCATCGGCTTCGTCACCCTGTCGGCGATGGCGCTGGCGGCGCTGGCGGTCACCGCGAGTATCGGCGCGAGTGGGAAAACCTTTGTCTCGCCGTCGATCTCGCCGTCGATTACTGAAAACATCGAGGAGTCGAAGCAGAACAAGCTGCATCGATAGATCCGCATCGTTGACCGTCTGCACCGCCGTCCTTAGATTGTCGGAAATGCTTTTCCCTGATCAAGCACCCGATCAAGGATGTGAGGACTTGTGCTGACTCGACTAAGTCGCGCCCGACGAAATCGTGGCGCGCTGCTCGCGGCCGCCACGTGCGCCGCGCTCGCCGGCGCGATCACCACCGCCGTGGTCGCCCACGCGGCGTCCGCCGGCTGCAGCGTGGGCTATACCGTGACCGCGCAATGGAACCCCGGCTTCACCGCGAACCTCAACGTCACCAACCTCGGCGACCCGGTCAACGGCTGGACGCTGAAGTGGAGCTTCACCGGCGGGCAGACGGTCACCCAGGCGTGGAACGCGACGGTCACCCAGAGCGGCGCCGCGGTCACCGCGGTCGACGCGGGCTACAACGCCGGTATCGGCACCAACGCCACGGTCAGCTTCGGGTTCAACGGGACCTGGAACGGCTCGGCCAACCCGATACCGACGAGCTTCACGCTCAACGGTGTCGCGTGCACCGGCTCGACCGCGCCAGGCTCGCCATCGCCGTCGCCGCGCAGCTCGGCATCGCCCAGCACGCCGTCCTCCCCCAGCGCCTCGCCCGTTCGGTCCCCCAGCACCGGGCCGAGTACCGGGCCGAGCGGCTCGCCCCCGCCGGTACCCGGCACCCCGGGCACCTGGACGGCGGTACCGGTCAACCCGTTCAACGGCGGCGCCGGTACCTTCATGTGGCTGATGAGCGACGGCAGCATCCTGTCCAACGGCAGCGACCTGCACCAGTGGGCCAAGCTCGTGCCCGACCAGTTCGGCGACTACACCAAGGGCACCTGGGTATCGCTGGCCACCAGCCCGTACGGGCTGGGCGCGGCACAGGACCAGCTCCTCCCGGACGGGCGCTTCTACCAGGCAGGCGGCGAGTACATCTACCAGTGGCCGTCGGGCAGCTCCTCGAATGACCACAATGGAGTACAGCTCTACAACCCGGTCACCAACACGTGGACGCTGGGCCAGTCCGGGCTGTACGGCAACCTCTGGGACACCGGAACCGCGCACCTGAAGGACGGCCGGATCGTCGCAAGCGACCAGCGGCAGGCCCGTACCCAGATCTTCAGCCCGAGCAGCAACACCTGGACCGCCGGTCCCACCCGCCCCGCCACCGCCGGTGAGGACGGCTGGGTACCGCTGCCGGACGGCACGATCGTGTCCATCGGCGGCGGCGGTGCCTACCGCTTCGACCCGGTCGCGAACACCTGGACCACGCTGCCCCGCCCGCCGTCCAGCTATGCCAGCGGCAGTACCGACACCTCGATGGTGACCCTGCTCTACGACGGCCGCATCCTCGCCATGGGCCACAACACCTCTGTCATCTACACGCCGGGCGCGACCCCCAGCGCCGCCGGTAGCTGGGCGCAGGGGCCGGGGATCCCGCAAGGGTCCTTTGTGGACGATGTGTACACGACGCCGGAGGGCAACGGTAAGGTCATCTTCGACTCGGTGCGCTGCTCCTGGCTCACCAACGAGTGCGGCTCCGCCTCGGGCGCGCTCATCAACGAGTTCGACCCGACCACCAACACGATGGCGACCATCAGCATGCCCAACGACCCGGGCGGCGCGCCGGTCAACTTCATCAACCTGCCCAACGGACAGGTACTCGCGGCGGCCGGCAGCCGCAACTGGGTCTACACGCCCGTCGGTGGTCCGAAGGACGCGTGGCGCCCCGGGGTCAGCTCGATCAGCTCCAGCGGCAGCACGTACCACCTGACCGGTACCCAGCTCTCCGGCCTTGTCAGCGTCGGCGAGGACGACTACCAGGGGCCGGAGAACTACCCGATCGTGTACCTGAAGGACTCGGCCGGGCACGTGTTCTTCGCCCGCTCGTTCAACTTCAGTTCGATGGGTACCAGCAAGCCGGGCGAGGTGCAGACGGCCGACTTCACGCTGCCCTCGAACCTCGCGCACGGCACGTACACCCTCTACGTGTCGGCATGCGGTGTCTCCTCGGGCGGGTACGCCTTCACCTTCTGATCTTCGCATCTTCTGATAAGCCTTTGGCGGTTAGCTGACGGCTGCCGGCCTCCCCCTCAACGACGGCGAGGGGGAGGCCGGTACGCCGCTCGGGCCAGCCGGACGAGGTCCCTGAGGTGGGTGGGGCGGTCGTCCTTCCACCAGGCCAGCCAGACCTGGATCGGCGGCGCGTCCCGGACGGTCCGGTAGGCAACGCCGGGACGCGGATTCTGGTTGGCGGTGGCCTCGGAGGTGACCCCGACCGCCTGCCCCGCGGCGATCAGGGTCAGCCACTCGTCGACGCTGTGCGACCTGCGGACCGCGGGAGCGGCCGCCGGTGGCTGCCACAGGTCGAGGGTGGTGGTACCGGTGCGGTCGTCGATCGCCACCGTGTACCGGACGAGGTCGCGCAGGGCGACACTGCGCCGGCGGGCGAGCGGGTTGTCCGTGGCGACGGCGGCGCAGCGGGTTTCGGTGCCCAGCAGGGCGGCCTCGAAGCGGGGATCGTCGAGCGGGCGGCGGATGACCGCGACGTCGGCAGCGCCCTCGGCGAGTCCGGCGGTCGGGGTGTTCGAGTGCACGAACACGAGCGGTACGGCGGGGTGCGCCGCCGCCCACGCCTTCTGCAGCCGACGGGTGTGCTTGCCCAGCGCCGCCCAGGCGTACCCGACGTGCAGTTCGGTCCGGGACTGCTGGACCACGCGGTGCAGGTGCGCCACCTCGTCGAGTACCCGCCGGGCGCCGGCGAGGACCTGGGTACCGGTGGCGGTGAGGCTCAGGTGTCGCGTGGTGCGCTGCAGCAGCCGGGCGCCGAGGGCGGCCTCCAGCGCGGCGATCGCGCGGGACGCGGCGGCCTGCGAGATCCCCAGGCCGGTGGCGGCCTCGGTGAAGGTACCGGCGTCCACCACCGCGACGAACGCCCGCAGCTGGCGCAGTTCCAGATCCATGCGCTGAGCGTATAGATATCTCGCCCGGCGCATTTCTCCGGCGGGCCGGCGCGGCCGAGACTGGCACAGTGGATGCGACTGGCAGAGTGGACGCGCGGACCCGATCGGTACTCGGTGGTGTGGCTACGATGACCGCCAGCGCCGCGAGCAACCAGGTGGGCGCCGCCACCGGCGCGCACGCCTTCGCCTCGATCGGCCCGGCCGGGGTGGTCGCGGTACGCCAGTTCGTGGCCGCCGCCGTCCTGCTGCCGGTGGCCCGCCCCGACCCGCGCCGCTTCACCTGGGCCCAGTGGTGGCCGACGCTGCTGCTCGGGCTGGTCTTCGCGACGATGAACTTGAGCCTGTACACCGCGATCGATCGCATCGGGCTCGGCCTCGCCGTCACCCTCGAGTTCCTCGGCCCGCTGTCCGTGGCGCTGGCCGGCTCGCGTACCCGCCTCGACCTGCTGTGCGCGGTCGGCGCCGGCGCCGGTGTCTACGTGCTCGTCCTGCCCGGCCCCAGCAGCGACTACCTGGGCGTGGGCCTCGGCCTGCTCGCCGCCGGGTGCTGGGCCGCCTACATCCTGCTCAACCGGATGCTCGGCGGGCGCCTGCCCGGCCTGCAGGCCCCGGCCGCCGCGACCGCCGTCGCGGTGCTGCTCTACCTGCCCGTCGCGGTGTTCCTGGCCGCGAGCGGTCGGCTGACCGCGGCCGGGGTCGGCTACGCCGTCGGGGCGGGCCTGCTCAGCTCGGCCGTGCCCTACGCCGCGGACCTGATCGTGCTGCGCCGGGTGCCGCCGCGCTTCTTCGGCGTGATGATGAGCATCCATCCGGTACTGGCCGCCCTCGCCGGCCTGGCGCTGCTCGGCCAGGTGCCCCGCGCGCACGAGTGGCTCGGCATCGCGATGGTGGTCACCGTCAACGCGGTGGCGGTCGCCGGCGCACCCGGGCTGCGCCAGCCTTGTTTAGGGCAGGTCGGCGACGACGATCATCCGCTTGTGGTCGGCGGTGAGCGGCCGGCCGTCCTCGCCGTACCCGTTGACGGCGGCGAACCCCGCGGCGAGCAGCCAGTCGCGCAATTCGGGGAAGCCGAACAGCCGCTTGACGAAGGTGAGCTGCCGGGCCCGGCCGTCACGCACGACCGTACGGGTCGCCTCGAACCGCCCGGTCAGCGCGTCCAGGTGGTACCGGTCGACGAGCAGGTCTTCGCCGCGCGCCACGGCGACCCGGGACGGCGTGTACGAGGCGAGGAACGCGGTCAGGTTGTCCAGGTCCATGGCGAGCCGGCCGCCCGGCCGCAGGGCGCGGGCGATCCCGTCCAGAACCGCCCGGTTGGTGGTGTCGTCGAAGTATCCGAACGCGGTCGACCAGTTGACCACGCGATCGAAGCGCCCCGTCCACGGTAGGTCGCGCATGTCCCCCGCGACGTACTCGACCTGTACGCCCGCGGCGGCGGCATCGGCGCGGGCCCGGTCGAGGAAGACCCTCGACGAGTCGAGCCCGGTGACCCGGCAGCCGCGTGCGGCCAGGCTACCGGCGAGGTCACCGTGCCCGCAGCAGAGGTCGAGCACGCTCATCTCCGGCCGCAGGTCCAGCAATTGCCAGACCAGTTCGGCGGTGGCCGCGCCGCTGGAACCGGTGCCGGGCAGGTTGGGGCCGTGCGCCGCGAACCGGCTCTCGTCTCCCTTGCTGTCACCGGGGTCGCCGGCGAAGAAGTACAGATAGTCGTCGTCGTACATGGGGGCGGCGTCGAAGAGGTCGCTCATGCCGGCGAAGCCTACGGCAGGCATTCTTGCTCGTAGAATGCGGTCTTACTCGTAGAATATGGAAACCATAGAATGTAGTTGGAGAGCCGGACGATATGAGACGCGACAATATGAGACGCGACAATATGGGACGCGTAGCGTCGGAGACCCAGAAAGCGCGACGGCGCCTCACCACGCAGGTCAAGGAGTCCATGCGCGACGTGCGCACCCACCTCTCGATGTACAACCGGCGGGTCGGCACGCACCTCGGTCTCAAGGACGTCGACATGGACTGCCTCGACCTCATCGACCGGCACGGCCCGCTCAGCCCGACCGCACTGGCCCGCCTCGCCGGCCTGCACCCGGCCACCATGACCGGCATCCTCGACCGGCTGGAGCGCGCCGGCTGGGTGGCTCGGGAGCGCGACGCGATCGATCGTCGCGCGGTCGCGGTGCGGGCCCTGCGCGAGCGCAACCGCGAGCTGTACCGGCTGCTCGCCGGGATGAACACGGCGATGGACGAGATCTGCGCCGGGTACGACGAGGCCCAGCTCGAACTGCTCGCCACCTTCCTGCGGCGGGCGGCCGAGGCCGGCGAGCAGGCGACCCGCGACCTGGCCGCCGAGTAAGCATGCGCGGCGCCCACGCGCATCGTGGTGGCGGGCGCACGACCTCCAAGGGGCAGCTCGCCCAGCGCACCGCGGTGGCGCTCGCGCAGCGACTCGGTACGCCGCTGCACGACTTCCCCGGCGATCACGCCGGGTTCATGGCGTTCCCGCGGGAGTTCGGCGACCTGCTTCACGAGGTGCTCACCGGCTCGGTTCGGTAGCTGAATCTTCGGCAGGCCCTCCTTTGGTAGGCGCTTCTTCGATAGGCGATTCGAAGCAGGTGAGCCAGGCGGCGAGGAGCCGTTCCAGCTCCGCGGCGTCCCGCGGCGGGAGGCAGTCCAGTAGCCGCCGCTCGTTGCGCATGTGCTCGGTGAAGGCGCGGTCGATCAGCCGGCGGCCGGCCGGGGTGAGCGCCACGACCCGGCCGCGCCGGTCACCCGTACTGGGGCGGCGGGTGACCAGGCCGTCGCGTTCCAGCCGGTCGATCCGCTTGGTCATGGCGCCCGTCGTCACCATCGTGTGGGCGGCCAGTTCGCCCGGCGCGCGCTCGTACGGCTTGCCGGCACGGCGCAGCGCGGCGAGCACGTCGAACTCCCCCTCGCCCAGGCCGTACCGCCGGTAGACGACGCACAACTGCTCGGTGAGGTGGTTGGCGAGCCGGTGCAGCCGCCCGATCACACCCTGCGGTCCGACATCCACGTCGGGTCGCTCGCGGGCCCACGCCCGTTGCACCCGGGCCACGTGGTCGAGGTACTCGGTCACCCTGCCACTATAGCTTCCCTAGAAGCTATAGTGGCTTCCATGGAAGCTAACCTTCGGTGGGTACCCGTCACCGCCGTCGCACCCGTCGCCTGGGGCAGCACGTACTTCGTCACCCATCGGTACCTGCCCGCCGACTACCCCCTGTACGGCGCGGCGATCCGCGCACTGCCGGCCGGACTGCTGCTGCTCCTCGTACACCGCCGGAGGCCGCACGGGTCTTGGTGGTGGCGCTCCCTCGTCCTCGGCACCCTCAACATGGGCGCCTTCTTCGCACTCGTGTACCTGGCGGCACAGAAGCTTCCGGCCAGTGTCGCCTCGACCGTCATGGCGACCTCGCCGGCGGTCATCATGCTGTTCGCCTGGGCGGCACTGGCCAGTCGGCCGCGCGCGGCCCAGGTCGTCGGGGCCGCCGTCGGCGTCGGCGGCGCCGGTCTCATGCTTCTGAACGGCGCCGGTACCGTCACCGCCTCCGGTGTCCTCGCGTCGGTCGCGGCCATGACGATGTCGTCGCTCGGCTACGTACTGACGAAGAGGTGGGGCGGCGACGTCGACGTCTTCTCGCTGACCTCGTGGCAACTGATCGCCGGCGGCCTCGTGCTGGCCCCGCTCGCGCTGGCGGTCGAGGGGCGCCCGCCGACCCTGAACGCGCCGGCACTGCTCGCGTTCGGTTACGTGACGGTGGTGGCTACCGCCCTCGCCTTTGCCGCCTGGTTCACCGGCCTGCGCCACCTGGACGCCGCGACCGTCGGCATCGTCGGCCTGCTCAACCCGGTCACCGGCGTACTGCTCGGCACCGCGGTCGCCGGCGAGGCGCTCACCGCGCGCCAGATCTGCGGCCTTGTCCTCGTCGTGCTCGGCATCGCCGCGTCGGTCCGCGCACCCCGCGCGCTCCGTCCACCCCGCCCGCTCCGTCCGCCCCGCACGGAGAAACTACTGGCACACTTGCATCGCCGAGAGGGTGAGACCGCGACATAGCGAAATACATCACCAGGTGACGATGGAGGCCAGTGGATGGCTCGGTCCCCGCGATCGCGTCGGTTCAGGCGGGCGATGCTCGTCGCCGCTGCTACCCAGGTATGCCTGCTCATCGCGGCGGCCGCGATCAACTTCGCCACGCAGAATGTGCGCAATCCGGTTCCGTACCTCGTCGCCATCGCCGCGGCACTGGTGGCCGCGCTGATCACCGCTGTCGTGGTGGCCGGCGGCGAGACGCATACACACGAGCCTGCGCCAACGGTGGCCCCGCCGCCGTCCGGCAACCCCTACAGGCCCCGGTATCCGGCGTATCCGGGGTATCCGCCATCGGTCCCCCGTTCCAAACCCGCCGTCGTGGACCCCCTCCGCTGGTCGACGGTCGTCGGGGTCGTGCTGGCGCTGCTGATCATCCCGTGCACCTGCGGTGGCGGCCTCTGGTTCCTGATGCAGTTCAGCCAGGCCTTCAACGACACCCATTCGAATGTCGGTACCCCGGACTCGGGCGCGTTCGAACGACTCGTCAAGCCCGCATCGGCTCAGGACAGCGATCTGACGCTCGACGTGACCAGCGTCCTCGTATCTCCGGACGCGGACTTCACCTGGATCCGGCTCACGGTCGCGAACTCGAGCCACGACAGCGTCCAATTCCTGGAGAGTATGTGCGATCTGACGGCGACCGGTGCCCCGGACATGCAGGCCAACTACGATACGGGTCCGATACCCGGTGATGGCTCGGTCAACCGGGTACTTGTCTTCGAGGCCCGGATTCCTGGCGACGCGACGAAGGCGACCCTCAACTGCAGCGGTGCCCACATTCCGCTGACCCTGCGACGGCAACCGCACATGGTTACACCAACGGGGTGACCTCTACGGGGCGGGTCCTTGTGGTTGGCCAGTGATGTCGAGGCGGGTGATGTCGAGGCGTTGGCCGGTGGGGCGGTAGGCGGTGACGGTGTTGGTGTGTGGGTCGTAGTCCAGGCGCCAGCCGCCTTCGTGCACGGTGGTGTGGTGGTGGCGGCACAGCAGCAGCAGATTCGGCAGGCGGGTAGCGCCGCCCTGCGCCCACGGGTGTAGGTGGTGCGCGTCTGTCCATTGGGGAGGACGATCACAGCCGGGGAAGCGGCACCCGCCGTCGCGTAGTACCAGGGCGCGGCGCATCCCGGCCGGTACCAGGCGGGTGGCGCGGCCGATGTCCAACGGCTCCCCGGCACTACCCAGCACGGCGGGGATCAGGGTGGCGTCACACGCCAGCCGCCGCACGGTGGCCGGGTGGATGGGAATGCCACTGCCTAACCTGCCGCCGGGGGTGCTCGGGGTGGCGGTCAACCCGTCCCGCAGGGTCTGCCAGTCGATGGTCACCGACACGTGCGGCTTGACCCCACCCGCCTCCGGTGTGGCGGCGCCGGCCAGCCGGCACATCTGCACCAGCGCATCGGCCCGCCGCGCACCCGCCGACCGGCTGTCCCCGGGTATGGGTGGTGGGGTCAGCGCGCCCAACGTGGTCAGGACCAGCTCGCCACCCTCCGGGTCCAACACGCCCTGAATCGCGACGCAGCCATGGATGGTGCGATCCACCGCCAACCACCGATCCCCGAACACCCGCCGAGTACGCCGCTCCGCCGCCTCCGGATCGAAATAATCCCGCACCCGCACCGCGGCGCGGCGGGTCGCCGCCGGACCAAGAGCGGCGGCCTGCTCGGCGAGCAGCTTATCCGCACCCGCCGCCAACAACTCCGCCCCGATATCCGCCGCCACCTCGGTGACCGCCGCCGCGTGGGCGAAGGACAGCTCGCCACGCCCGTACGCCTCCGCCACATGCGGCAACCCTTGCAGCGCCTTCGCCACCCGAACCTGCGCACCCGCGTCACCCAACCGCAGCCGGCACCGCAACCACGACACCGTCGACACCGCCCCATCCAACGCCGCCGCACCCCGCCCATGCGCCGCACCGATCAACCGGGACTGCAACGCCTCCGCCTGACACAGCAGCGGACGCAGCACCCGCAACGCCTCCAGCACCTCCACATCGGAGAGTGCCGCAACGTCGAGGGCGGCCAACTCGGCCAGCGCCACACTCAAATCGTTGAGCGCCCCGGCCGTCGTACGCATGTATCAAGGCTATCGACGGCGCAACCCACGCGGCAGATCCGCCCCACGCACTGTGGACAACTCGGCAAGATCACGGTGACGGCGCGGCAACCCATACCAGGGCGACATACTGGTCCGCCATGGACCTGGACGAGTATCAGCGCGGCGCTCTGCGTACCGCCGCTCCACGTGACAAGAGGAACGAGCTGCTCCACCTGGTGCTCGGGCTGGTCGGCGAGGCGGGTGAGATTGCTGAGAAGTTCAAGAAGTGGGTCCGCGACCTCGATAGCGAGGAGTCGCGGATCGACCGGGCCGACATCGCCAAGGAACTCGGCGACGTGCTCTGGTACGTGGCGGTGCTCGCCGACTACCTCGACCTGTCGCTGGACGACATTGCGGCGGCCAACCTGGCCAAGCTGGCCAGCCGCCAGAGCCGTGGCGTGCTGGGTGGCAGCGGCGACAACCGCTGAACGGGCTTGTCGATGAGGCTGCGCGAGGCCTCACCGATCGGCGAAGTACGACGCGATGTCGTCCGGTACGCCCGGTACCGGTACCAGCGCGCCGCCCTGGCGCAGGGATTCGGTCGCGGCGTATCCGGCGGCGACCGCGTCGCGTGCCGCTACCGGAGAGGTACGGGTGGACCCGCCGTCGCGCGCGAACCGGAGGAACTCGTCGATGATTCCGGCATCCGCGCCACCGTGGTGGTCGGCGTCCTCGGTCGGTACGGCGGCGGGTACGTCGATTTCGATGTCGGCGTCGGCGCGGTACCCGGAGCGGCGCGCGTTCCACACCTTGACCGTCGCGCCCTCCAGGTCGCCCAGGTTCTCCAGCCGGCCGCGGGTGCCGATGACGGTGTAGTTGCGCCAGTAGTCCGGCGTGTAGTGGCACTGCTGGTACGTGGCGAGCACGCCGTTGGACAGCCGCATGTTCACCACGCTCAGGTCCTCCACGTCGATGACCGGGTACAGGTCCCGCTGCGCGTCTGGCGGCCAGACCGCCTCGTCGTACCAGTCCGGCATGAGTTCCCCGGCGCGGTCGGAGCGGTGCGGGTTGTCGCCGTACACAGTCAATGCGCCGAAGGCGCTCACCGCCTCGCTGCGGCCGCCGGAAAGCCAGTGGATGATGTCGATGTCGTGCGAGCCCTTTTGCAGGAGCAGCCCGCCGCTGCGCCGGCGGTCGGCGTGCCAGTCCTTGAAGTAGAAGTCGCCGCCGTGCCCGACGAAGTGCCGGCACCAGATGGCGGTGACCCGCCCGATCGCGCCGCTCTCGATGACCTCGCGCATGGCGGTGACGAATGGCGCGTGGCGCAGGTTGTGCCCGACATACAGGCGGGCGCCGGCCGCGCGCGCGGCGGCGAGCACCCGGTCGGCGCCTTCTGTCGTGATGGCCAGTGGCTTCTCCACGAACGTGGTGACGCCGGCGCTCAGCAGGTCGACCGCGATCTGTTCGTGGGTGTCGTCGGGGGAGAGTACGAGCGCGGCGTCCAGAGTGGACAGATCCAGGTCGCGGTGGCCGGCGCAGGTGGCGACGCCGGCTCCGAACCGGGCGGTCGCCTCCGCCCAGGTCCCGGGCCGGGGGTCGGCGCAGGCGACGATCCGCGAGCCACGATCCGGGCGGTGCACCATATCGGCGAGGAACCCGCGGGTACCGAGTCCCACGACCCCGATCCGCAGGTCGCTCACGGCCATAAAACCAGGAGCGTGCGGGCGACCTCGTCGGCCATCGCGTGGCGCGCGGCCGTGAGGGCCTTGCGGGGGTCGACCGCGGTGGGCTGCGCGGCCAGCATCTCGCGCAGGGCGGCGGTGTAGGCGACGTTGAGCGCGGTACCGATATTGATTTTTACGATGCCGCCGCGTACCGCCTCGGCCAGCTCGGCATCGGGTACGCCTGACGAGCCGTGCAGCACGAGGGGTACCGGTACCGCTGCCCGTAACGCCGCGATCAGCTCGTGGTCCAGGCGGGCGGTACGGTCGGTCATCGCGTGCGCGGAGCCGACCGCGACCGCCAGGATGTCCACCCCGGTCGCCTCGACGAACGCGACCGCCTCCTCGGGGTCGGTACGCACGCCAGGGGTGTGGGCATTGCCCTTGCCACCGACCTCGCCGAGTTCGCCCTCCAACCACAGCCCGTACGCGTGGCAGAACTCCGCGGCTGCCGCGGTCGCCTTGACGTTGTCCACATAGGACAGCGCCGAGGCGTCGAACATCGCCGAGCTGAAGCCGCAGCTGGGCGCCTCGTGCAACGGCGTCACCTCGGTCACGTGGTCGAGGTGCAGCGCGACCGGTACCGCCGCCGCGTCGGCGAGTTCCCGGGCGGCGGCGGCCAGCGGTGCCAGCTGTCCACTGTGGAACAATATGGTGTTCTCGCTGATCTGGAGGATCACCGGACGCCCCGCGCGCTCCGCGCCGGCCACGATCGCCTCGGCGTGTTCGAGCGTGATGACGTTGAACGCTCCTGCCCCGGCACCGGCTTGCGCGGCCGCATGGACAAGCTCAGCGGTGGGTATCCGCACCAGCTACCTCGCGATCAGTTGTTGTGCGATCAGTTGTTGTGCGATCAGTTGTTCCGCAGGACGACGGAGCGGGTGAGCAGGCGCGGCCGGTCCGGATCGAGGCCCCGGTGCGCCGCGAGCGCGACCGCGAACCGTTGCGCCAGTACGAGTTCGGCCAGCGGGTCGAGTTCGCCGTGGTGCAGTCGCGCGCCGGTCGCCGCGACCGTATCGGCCATGCCGGCCGGCAGGTCGCCGAGTGTCCACACGAGACTGTGCGCCCCCGCGACGGCCATGGGACCGTGCCGGAAGTCCATCGCCGGGTACGCCTCCGACCACGCCTGTGCCGCCTCGCGTACCTTCAGGGCCGCCTCGTTGGCGAGCCCGACCGTCCAGCCGGTGCCGAGGAACACCACGTGCCCCACCTCGGCCGGCTCGGCGGGCAGCGGGTTGGCGAGCGCGGCCCGGGCGGCCGCGGGCAGAAAACCGGCCGGTTCACCGAGCGCGGTGCGGGCCAGCGCCAGTACCGCGGTCGGGAAGCGCGTCTGCACCACGCTCTGCTCGTCGGCGAAGTCGAGTACGAGCGCCTCGTCGCAGCGCACCACCGCGGGGCTCGCCGGCACCGCGCCGACCGCCACCCGGCGGGTACCGGTCGCGACCCGATCGAGCGCGTCGAGCACCTCGGTCGTGGTTCCGGAGCGGGTGAACGCGACCACCCGGTCGTACCGGCGCGCGCCGGCCGACCCCGCCCCGACAAACTCGGAGGCGCACACCGCGTCGGTCTCACCCAGGCCGGCCCGCTCGCGCAGCACCGCGAAGCTCTGCGCCACGAACCAGGAGGTACCGCAACCGAGCGCGAGCACCCGCTCACCCGGTGCGGCGAGGCTGTCACGAGCCGCGCGGACGAGATCGCCGTTGGTGATGGCGCGCTCCCAGACGTCGGGCTGGCTGGCAATCTCGCGCTCGGTCAGGTTCATGGCTGCAGGCTATGCTCGCTTCTGTTCGTACAGCAATTGTTGACGCACAAACGAACAATTACGAGTGTTCGTTTGCAACTGCACAGCATGCCGGGAGGAGGACTCATGGCCCGAAGCACGCTGCGCCGCGCCGACCGCGTCTCCACCATCCTGACGCGCATCTCGGGCCAGGGCTCGGTCGACGCTACCGCGCTCGCCGCCGAGTTCGCCGTTTCGGCGGCGACCATCCGCCGCGACCTGCAGGTGCTGGAGGACCAGAAGCTGGTACGCCGCACGCACGGCGGCGCGGTCGCGGCCGACGTCAACTACGAGTTGCCGGTGCGGTACCGGATCGCGCAGCGCCGCGAGCAGAAGCAGGCGATCGCCCGGCGTGCCGTCGCCCGGCTGCCGCACGGTCCGCTAACCGTCGGGTTCACCGGCGGCACCACCACGCACGCGGTCGCCCGGCTGCTCGCCGACCGGTACGACCTCACCGTGGTCACCAACGCGCTGAACATCGCGGCCGACCTGTCGCTGCGGCCACGGCTGAAGGTGGTGACGACCGGTGGCGTGTCGCGCACCCAGTCGTACGAACTCGTCGGGCCGATCGCCGACCGTACCCTCGCCGGGTTGAACATCGAGGTGGCGATCGTCGGTGTGGACGGCATCTCGCCGCGCACCGGCCTCACCACGCACGACGATATCGAGGCCAACACGGACGCCACGATGATCCATCAGGCCGAACGGACGATCGTCGTGGCGGACGGCTCGAAGGTGGGCCGGGTGTGCCTGGCCCGCATCTGCCCGCTCTCCGACATCGAGGAGCTCGTCACCGATGCCAGCGCCGCTCCGGCGGCGCTCGCCGCGATCGAGGCGGCCGGCGTCACGGTCACCGTGGCTGACTAACGCGTCGCAAGTCGCGTCGCAAATAAGGGGGCAGCGGATGAAGATCTACACCCGCAAGGGCGATGGCGGCGAGACCGGCATCTGGGGCGGCCGCCGGCTGGGCAAGGACGACCCGCGGGTGGCGGCGATGGGCTCGGTCGACGAATGCAACGCGGCGATCGGGGTGGCGCTGGCCGAGGGGGTACCGCCGGTCGTGGCGGAGCGGCTCGGGCGGGTACAGCGCACCTTGTTCGTGGTCGGCTGCGAGCTGATGGCGCCGGAGACGACCGGCTCGGGCGCGTCCGTACCCCGGCTGTCACCGGAGGAGGTCACGCGCATCGAGGAACTCATCGACGGGTACCAGGCCGAACTTCCGCAACTGCGCAACTTCCTGCTTCCCGGCGGTACCCGGGCCGGTGCCCACCTGCACCTGGCCCGGGCGGTGTGCCGGCGGGCCGAGCGCCAGCTCACCGCGCTGGCCCGGCGGCAACCCGTCGCCGCGGCGGTACCCGCCTATCTCAACCGGCTCTCGGATCTGCTGTTCGTGCTGGCCCGGTACGTCAATCACGCCGGGGGAGCGGGCGATGCCGAGTGGCACGCCTGACCTATCCGCGCACCTGACCTACCCGCGCACCTGACCTACCCGCGCACCTGCAGCACGAGGAGAAGGTCGGGATACTCGACCGGCCGCATCTGGTAGAGGTCAAGCGCGACGCGACCGGCCTCGGGATGGACAATGTGGACGGTCGCCGGCTTGAACTCGCGGACCGGGTAATCCGGCCACCATTCGGCGAACTCCGGGCTGGCGGCGGTGAGCGCGGCGACGAGGTCGGCGAAGCGCGGGTCGTCGGGGTCGCGGGCGGCGGCCGCGCGGAACTGGCTGAGTACGGCGCGGGCCGCCGGCTCCCACTGTCGCATGCGGGCCCGGTTGGTGCGATCGGTGAACATCATCCAGACCATGTTGCGGCGGTGCGGTGGCAGCGTCGCGGGGTCGTGCCGGAGCTGAGCGTACGGCGCGTTCCAGGCGAGGTAGTCGAAGTGCCGGTCGTACAGGCTCGCCGGGTTCGGCGTGAGCGCGTCCACCAGGCGCCGCACCCGAGGTAGCGCGTCGTCGCCGGCCGGGTCGGCGACGACCGCCGGCAGCCCGGCGAGCAGGCGCAGGTGGCGGTGCTCGTCGGCGTCCAGCCGCAGCGCGCGGGCCAGGGCGTCGATGACCTGTTCCGAGGTGGCGATCGGGCGGCCCTGCTCCAGCCAGGTGTACCAGGTGAGCCCGACTCCGGAGAGCTCGGCCACCTCCTCGCGGCGCAGGCCCGGGGTGCGCCGCCGGCCGGTACCGGTGGGCAGGCCCACGTCGGCGGGGTGCAGGCGGGCGCGCCGGCTGCGCAGGTACGCCCCCAACTCGCCCGGGTTCATGGGTATCAGTATCGGTACCAGGCTGGGTTCCGCGCCGCCCGCTACCGTGAGGCGCATGAGTGACGGGCTCGTCCTGCCGCCCGGCGCGGGGAACGCCGTCGGATCCACCGGAATGACGTTGAAGGTCGGCGCCCGCGAATCCGACCGTTGGTCGATCTTCGAGGTCGACGTGCAGCCGGGGTTCGACGTCGGCGCGCACCTGCACGACGAGGCCGAGGAGTTCTTCTACATCCTCGACGGGGAGCTTGACCTACTGGCCTTCCAACCACTGGCGCTCACTGGGGGAGACTGGCGCACGTGGCAAGCCGCGGACGGCGCGCGGGTCACGCGCGGTGGGCCGGGCAGCTCGATGTACGTGGCGGCCGGTTGCCCGCACGCGTTCGCGAACCCTGGCCCTACGCCGGCCCGGATGCTGTTCTGCGTCGCGCCGTCGGGCCACGAGAAGTACCTCGCGGAGCTCGGCCGGCTGCTCGGCAATGCGGGCCCGCCGGACCAGGAGGCGATCGCGCGGCTGCGGCTGCGGTACGACATCCGGCCGCTGACGCCGCTCGTCCAGGGTTGAGCCCGCGCACAGGGTTCAATAGACGCATGACGGCTGTCTTCACCGAACTCGAACTGGCCTACCTCCGCGAGCAGCGGCTGGGCAGGCTCGCCACGGTCCAGCCCAACGGCACCGTACAGAACAATCCGGTCGGCTTCACCTACAACGAGGCGCTGCAGACCATCGACATCGGCGGGTACAACATGGCGTCCAGCCAGAAGTTCCGCAACGTCGCGGCCGGATCGAAGGTGGCCTTCGTCGTCGACGACATCGCCTCGCTCGACCCGTGGACGGTCCGCTGCCTGGAGATTCGTGGGGTGGCCGAGGCGCTGACCGAACCGGATGACTCGACGGCGCGCGTCGGTGGACCCATCATCCGGGTGCACCCGCGCCGCATCATCAGCTTCGGCGTCGACCCGGCCGCCTCCGGGCGGCGCACGCCACGCTGAAGGCCACCTGCCCGCGTTCGGCGTTCACCCGCTCTTCGGCTTCCGGCCACGTCGCCCATGTTGGATGCGTGGATGAAGAAGATGCCGGTAATGAAGAGAGGGCACTTCGCGGCGCTGGGTGCCGTACTGCTGGTGGGCGTATCCGCCGCCGTACTCACGGTGCCGGCGGCCGCCTCCGACGACAAGCCGTACACGTTCGCGGTCATCGGCGACATCCCGTACGGGGAGCCGGCGATCACCAACTTCCCGAAGGCGATCGCGCAGATCAACGCCGACCCGGACGTACAGTGGGTCGACCACCTCGGTGACATCAAGAACGGGTCGAGCGTCTGCAGCGACGAGTACTTCCAGAAGATCAAGACCGACTTCGACCAGTTCGTCGACCCCTTTGTGTACACCGTCGGTGACAACGAGTGGACCGACTGCCACCGAGCCAACAACGGCGGATACAACCCGCTGGAGCGTCTGGCCAAGGTGCGCCAGGTCTTCTTCGCGCAGCCGGGCCACACCCTCGGCCAGCACAGCGCGGCCGTCGAGTCGCAGGCCGACCTCGGCATCCCGGAGAACGTGCGGTGGCAGCGCGCAAACATCGGCTTCGCCGCTCTCGACATCGTGGGCAGTAACAACAGCCTCGTGCCATGGACCGGCAATACCGCGCCGACTCCGGAACAGACGGTGGAGGTACTCAACCGCACATCCGCGTCGATCCAGGAGATTCACGACACGTTCGAGCAGGCCCGCCACAGCAACGAGAAGGCCGTGGTGCTGCTCCTGCAGGCGGACATGTTCGACCCGACGGTGAGCAACCCCAGCTTCGCCGACTACTACGGGTTCCAGCCGATACTGGCCGCCATCGCCCGCGAGTCGGTCGCGTACCGCGGCCCGGTCTACCTGTTCAACGGCGACAGCCACGTCTACAACGCCGACCACCCGCTGGCCGCCGGATCGAGCTGGCTGTCCTTCTACGGCATTACCCAGGCGGTACCGAACCTGACGCGCATCACCGTCGACGGCTCCAACAACGCCACCAACTACCTGCGCGTCACCGTCAACCGCACGGGCCCGACGTGCTGAGCTGGACCCGGATCCCGTACACCTTCTGAAAAACCCATCGATTCCGCCGCGGCCCCCGCCATCACCGGGGGCCGCGGTGCCTGTAAAGCCTATAAAGGCCCTGCGTATAGGCTCAGGGTGCAGATCATGGGCGGACGGGTGGAGGGTGATATGGCGCAGGCACTCTGGCGGGTACGGACCCCGGACGGGCCGCGGCTCGCCCGCGGGTACGTCCACAGTGGACCGACAGAACTGCTCGACGCGCGCCTGCGGGTATCGGCATTCCTCACCGACGACGGCACGCTGCTGCGCGAGCTGGACACGCTCGCGGCCGCCGGGCCGGTACCGCCGGGCACGCCCGTGTTGCCTCCCGTCGACGAGCAGGTCATCTGGGCGGCCGGGGTCACCTACGCGCGCAGCCGCCAGGCCCGCCAGGACGAGGCGGTCGACGGCGGCGACGTCTACGACCGGGTGTACCAGGCCGAGCGGCCGGAACTGTTCATCAAGGCGATGCCGGGCGAGGCGGTCGGGCCCGGCGACGAGGTCGGCATCCGGTTCGACTCGGACTGGGACGTACCCGAACCGGAACTTGTGGTCGCCGCGCACCCCAGCGGCGAGCCACGGGCCCTGACGCTCGGCAACGACATGTCCTCGCGCAGCATCGAGGGGCTCAACCCGCTGTACCTGCCGCAGGCGAAGGCGTACGACCGCAGCTGCGCGCTCGGCCCGTGCCTGGTACCGCTGGCGGCGGCGCCCCCGCTGGCGGAGTTGCGGATCGAGCTGCGGATCGAGCGTGGCGGTGACGCCGTCTACGCGGACACGGTGCGGCTCGGGGACATCCGGCGCACGCCCGAGGAGCTCCTGCGGTGGCTGGTGCGCGCCAACACGTTCCGCGCCGGCATCGTGCTGCTGACCGGTACCAGCATCGTGCCGCCCAGCGACCTTACGCTCGCCGAAGGTGACCGGGTCACGGTGCGCGCCGACGGCCTCGGCGAACTCGTCAACACCGTCCGCGTGGTCGGCCGCGCCTGACCGGCCGGCCCACACCGCCGTATGCCGCCGCGCGAAGCCGAGCATCTACCCGCGAACTCGACCCATCCTGGATAGCATGCGTCGGTGACCCGTGAACCGGTGACGCTCGTCCAACCTCAGATTTTGCATCAGGACGACCAGGACACGGTCTGGCATGCAGGCGTCGTACGGGGTCCTACGGGGCGGGTGATCCTCAACCTCCAGATCGACTGCGCGGAGGAGCGCCGGTTCCGAGGTGATCCGGCGTGGAAGGCGGCGGACGGCCGCCCTCCGATCGACGCGTTCGTCCAGATAACTCAGCCGCGGAGAGTGGTTGCCGGATCGTTCTCCTTTGGGGCGGATCGGTCCGCGTTCCATTTCGAGTGCCGCCTTGAGCCAATTGGACCAGAGGAGTTGGCCGTTGCGGACCTGCACATCAAGATTCACCCACTGGACTTGCATTTCGTGGTGAACCTCGGCGCGGCGGCTGTCTTCCGTCAGTTACCCGGGAGCGCATAGCCGCCGCTGTCTCCGCTACTTCTTCGGACGCTGGTTCTTCAGACGCTGGTAGGACAGCTCGAAGTCCAGTTCCCAGTCCGAGTCGGGCAGCTTCTTCTCCCACCTGCCCTCGATGCGGTCACCGTCGGCGCTGAACCGGCCGGTGAACCGCTGCGCGAAGTCGAGCGGGGAGAAGTCCGCGGACTCCCGCAGCAGGGTCCAGACTCCGCCGCTGAAGGTCATCGCGTACAGCCGGGTTACTCCCCGGGAGTCGTAATAGTGCTGGGTATAGGTATCCTCGCCCGGGTTTGCCGCGACGACGGTGAAGCCGTCCGGTGCCTCAGGAACGGGGACCTCGATACGCTGCGCGAGGTACTGGCGGTCCAGGATCCACTCGAAGCGGCTGCGCCCGGCCGGCGCGGCGGCTTTGTCGGGCGGTTCGGTGGTCGTTCCGCTCGATGGCTCGCTTTCGGGCCCGCTCGGGAACCGCGCCTCGATTGCCCATTCTCCGACGAAGACGCCCAGGTCGCTGATGCTCACCGTGGTAACCCTATATTGTCCATAGTGGACTGTAATCGCGACGTAGACTCGGAGTGTGCGCGACCAATCGGTACTGGTACGGGTGGCGCCGCCGCTGCGGTTCCTGTTGCCGGCGCGGCATCGGCACGGCGCGGTACCGGTACCGGCGGACGGCGTGTCCAGCCTGCTGCACCTGGTTGAGTCGGTGGGCGTGCCGCGCACCGAAATCGGCGCCGTAGTTGTGGACGGCGCGCCGGTCGATTCGGGGATCCGGCCGGGCGGCGGCGAGGTGGTCGACGTGCTGCCGGTCGCCCGGCCACAGCCACTTCCCCGGTACCGGTTCCTGCTCGATGTGCACCTCGGCGCACTGGCCCGGCGGTTGCGCCTGCTCGGCGTGGACACGGGGTACCGCAATGATGCAGACGACGATGAGTTGGTCGTGCGGGCGATCGCGGAGCAGCGCACGCTGCTGACCCAGGATCGCGGGCTGCTGCGCCGCCGCGCGCTGCCCTCCGGCGCCTACGTGCGCGGTGCCCGCCCCGACGACCAGGTGGCCGACGTGCTCGACCGGTTCGCGCCGCCGCTCGCGCCGTGGTCGCGCTGCCCGGCGTGCAACGGGGTACTCGTCGCGGCCGCCGGCGACGAGGTGGTGCACCTGCTGGAGCCCGGGACCCGGCGCTCGTACACCGAGTTCTCCCGCTGCCCCGACTGCGGCCGGGTCTACTGGCGGGGTGCGCACGCGGCCCGGCTCGACGCGATCGTCGCGCGGGCGACGCGACGCTGAATATCGGCCCGATTCAGCGGACGGGTACCCCTGGTGTGTCGACGGGGTTGAACACGTCGTCGGGCAGGCCGGCGACTGGCGCGTGGAAGGTGTACTGGACGAAGTCGCCCTTGGGGCCGCCGCCGTCCACTCCCGGGTACTCGCCGACCGCGTCGACGCCGACGACCTGCCGGCCCATCGTGTCGGTGTCCTCGACCAGCGCCCAGCAGGTGACCGGATACGACATCGTCTGGTCGCTGGTCAGCCGCCAGCGGGCGTACCAGCCGGGCGGGGCAGGCACGATCTCGACGATTTTCTTCATGCGGCCACCCTCCGCCGGCCGTGGATGAGCCACCCTCACCCCGCGATGGCGAATGCGCGGCAGGCAAATTCGGTGCCAGGCAGGTACCGCGGAAACGTGGCGTGGCTGACGGGTTGGGGCACGCGCTTCGCGGGCAGATGCCGATCATGAGCGGAAAGCAGATGGAGGGCGACAACCAGCGGCGCCGGGACCGCGCGCGGCAGGCGCGTGGTAGCGGCCAGGCCGGCCATAGCCAGGCTGGCCATGGCAAGACGCCGAGCGGGGCCGGGGTCACGTTGGGCGCCTCCAAGCAGCGCGAGCACGAACGCCAGGCGCGGCGATCTGGGCCACCGCCGGCCGGCGCCCACAAACCCAGGCCCGAGGACCCGGATACCCGGTGAGGTAAATTTCGCGTCATCGATAACATTCCATGCCGTGGCAGGTGCCGGCCATCGGGCCACTGACGTGCGATAAGGCTTAGTAGAGCCGGGTTCGGCCGCGCGTGGGCCTGTGCACGCTGCGCTGCCGGCGACTTACGATCGCGCCACCCTATGTCCTTGGAAGGGGGCCGGGATGGTGCGGTCACGACGTGGAAGAATCCTCGGCTTAACGGCGGCGCTGGCCGCCCTGGGCGCCAGCCTTGTCCTCTCCGCGCCGGCCTCAGCGCACGGCGCGATGCTTATTCCAGGTAGCCGTACCTACCTCTGCTGGCAGGACGGCATCACCTCGACCGGCGAGATCATCCCGCGCAACCCGGCGTGCCAGGCCGCGGTGGCGCAGAGCGGGATCACGCCCCTGTACAACTGGTTCGCCGTCGGCAACCGGTCCGGCGCCACCAGTGGCGGTACCGTCGGCTTCATCCCCGACGGCAAGCTGTGTAGCGGCAACAGCAACTACTTCGACTTCTCCGGCTTCGACACGGTCAGCGCCGACTGGCCGCAGACCCACCTGACCGCCGGCTCCACCATTGAGATCCGGTACAACAAGTGGGCGGCCCACCCAGGCACATTCTCGTTGTACGTCACGAAGGCGACCTGGGACCCGACGAAACCGTTGACCTGGGCCGAGATGCAGACCGTCCCGTTCTCCACGGCCACCGACCCGCCGTCCATCGGTGACCCGGGCAGCGTCGGCAGCTACTACCACTGGAACGCCACGCTGCCGACGGGCCTCACCGGCAAGCAGATCATCTACTCGGTGTGGGCGCGCTCGGACAGCACGGAGACCTTCTACGGCTGCTCGGATGTGGTGTTCGACGGCGGTACCGGCCAGGTGACCGGCATCGGCGCGACCGGGCCGCCGCCCAGCCCCACGCCGTGCAAAGCCACCTACTCCATCGTCAACAGCTGGCCCGGCGGCTTCCAGGCGCAGGTGACGGTTGCCAACCCGACAACGTCCACAATGAACGGTTGGACGGTTCGCTGGGACCTGCCGGACGGCGTGACCATCAACAGCTCGTGGAACGGGAACCTGTCGCAGGCGGGCTCGCTCGTCACGATGACCAATGCCAGCTGGAACCGGTCACTTCCGGCGAGCGGCAACACCACGTTCGGCTTCACCGCCAACTCCACGGCCAGCCCGGTCGTACCGAGCGTCACCTGCCAGAGCCCATAATGAGGCCAGAGCCATAGTGAGGCCAGGGTCATACCCGAAGCGCTAGCCTCGGGTATGGCCCGAACCCGCTTGGCAGTAACGGCGATGCTCGTCCTGCTGGTGGTGGGGTGCGGTTCCCCCGTCCGCACCCCACCACCGGCCTCTGCCACGTCGCCGGCGGCGACCCGGGCACCGGCGCGCGGGGACGTCCTGCTGACGCTGCACGACCGCCGGTTCACGCTGCACATCCCGGCCTCGTATGATCCGGCGAAGCCGGCGCCTCTGGTGATGCTCCTGCACGGATACATGTCCTCGGGTAGCGCGCAGGAGGCGTACCTGAGGTTCACGCCCGAGTCGGACCGGCTCGGCTTCCTTTACGCGTACCCGGACGGGCAGGTCGACCCGCGCCAGAACCGCTACTGGAACGCGACCGACGCCTGCTGCGACCTGTACGGCTCCAATGTGGACGATTCCGGGTACCTGAGCGACGTCATCAAGCGGATCGCGAGCGGGTACCGGGTCGACAGCCGGCGGGTGTACCTCGTCGGCCACTCCAACGGTGCGTTCATGGCGTTCCGGATGGCGTGCGACCACGCCGACCAGATCACCGCGATCGCCGCCCTCAACGGCGCGATGTGGGCGGACGCGTCGCGGTGCCGGCCGTCGACCACGGTCAGCGTGCTCGACATCCGTGGCACCTCGGACCCGACGATCAGCTACGGCGGCGGCGCGATCCAGGGCCACGCGTACCCCTCGGCCGCCCGTACCGACGCGGACTGGCTCGGGCTCGACCACTGCCCGGGTACGGCGGCGAAGCGGCCCGCCCTCGATCTCGAGCGCGATCTGCCCGGCGCGGAGACGGCCGTGCTGCGGTACCCGTGCGCCAGACAGTCCACAGTGGAGACCTGGACCATCGCCGGCGGCGGGCACGTACCCGTGTTCGGTGCCGGCTTCGCGCCGGCCGTGACCGCGTTCCTGCTGTCCCAGGCGAAGTCCTGACCCTCCACGGGAAGCGGGGTCAGCTCTGCGCGAGTACCGCGTCGAGTAGGCCGGGGAAGCGCGCCTCCAGATCGTCGCGGCGCAGGCTGACCCGGCGCTCCCGGCCGTACGGCACATTGCGGATCACCCCGGCCTCGCGCAGCGTCTTGAGATGGTGGGAGCGGGTGGACTTCGGTGCCGGGCCGCCCACCTCCTGGCAGGGCAGCTCCATGACCGGCCCCTGGGCGAGCTGGCGCACGATCGCCAGCCGCATCGGGTCGCTGAGCGCGAACAGCACCTCCGTCAGTGCCAGGTCGGCGGTGTCCGGGTGGGTGAGATCACGGTTAACGGCGGTGCCCATGGTTCGAGAATACTTGAACAGTCCGGTAGGGTGTCAGTGTTCGAGAATTCTGGAACCGTCCGAGGGGATCCCGGATGCACACCGCCACGGAACATGGCGCTACGGAACACGCCGCCCTGCAACAGCCCACCGCCCGTACCGGCCGCCCCCGGCGCATGCCCGGCTCGGCCGGCTTCTGGCTGCTCGTCGGGGCGCTGTTCGTGCTGGCCTTCGCCGCCGCCGCACCCTCACCGCTCTATGTCGTGTACCAGAGCCGGTGGGGCTTCTCCGCGGTCACGCTGACCATGATCTTCGCCGTGTACGCCGTCGCCCTGCTGGCGGCCCTGCTCACGGTGGGGGGCCTCTCCGACCACATCGGGCGCCGCCCGGTGCTCGCCACCGGCCTGCTGCTCGACGCGGTCAGCATGGTGCTGTTCCTGTCCGCCCACTCGGTGGCCTGGCTGGTGGTCGCCCGGATCGTGCAGGGCCTGGCGACCGGCGCGCTGCTCGGGACGTTCGGCGCGGCCCTGGTCGACCTGCAGCCGCGCCACCGCCCGCAGCTCGGCGCCCTGCTCAACAGCGTCGTCACGACCGTCGGGCTCGCCGCCGGCGCGCTCGGTACCGGCCTGCTCGTGCAGTACGCGCCCGCGCCCACCACCCTGGTGTACGCGGTGCTCGGCGTGGGCTTCGTCGTGCTGGGCGCCACGATCGCGCTGCTGCCGGAGACCGCGCCGTTGCGCCCCGGCGCGCTCGCCTCGCTGCGCCCCCGGGTCGCCGTACCGCGACCCGTGCGCGGCCAGTTCCTCACGGCGATCCCGATCCTCGTCGCGTCCTGGGCGATCGGGGGCCTGTACATGTCCCTCGGCCCGTCGCTCGCCGCCGGCCTACTGCACCTGCACAGCCACGTCATCGGCGGCCTGATCGTGTCGACCCTCACCGGCTTCGGCGCGGCCGCGTCGTTCGCGGTGCGCGACCGGCACCCGGGCCGCGTCACGGTGGGCGGATCGCTGGTGCTCGCCGCCGGCATGGTGCTCACGCTGGTCGCGCTGGCCACGCTCTCCACGCCGCTGATGTTCGCCAGCACGGCGCTGGCCGGGCTGGGCTTCGGCGCCGGGTTCTTCGGCGCCTTCCGGACGCTGGCCCAGGACGCGCCGGCCGAGCAGCGCGCCGAGCTGTTCGCGGCCGTCTTCGTGGTGACGTACCTGGCGTTCAGCCTGCCGGCCGTGGTGGCCGGGGTGTGCGTACCCGCGCTGGGCCTGCGGGAGACCGCGGCCGGGTACGGTGCCGTCGTGCTCGCCCTCGCGCTGTGCGCGGCCGCACTGCGCGCCCTCGCGCTGCGCGGGCCGAAGCGCGAGGGCGCCCGCATGAGTCCACAGTAGACAACTATCCGGCCAGGGCCGCCCGCTGCTTGGACTCGATGCCCCGCTTCCAGCTCGTCACGTAGGTACCGATCATCGTCAGATCCTGACCGTTCAACTGGAGCCGGTCGGAGACCAGGCCGACCAGTTCCGTCTCGTCCTGCAGCTCACCGTCGGCGAGCAGCGAGTCGAGGGTCTCGTGTACCTGCCGGCGCAGCGCGACGTCGCGGCGCCCCGGCGGTTGCGCCGGTACGAGCGCCTGGCCCACGGGTTCGGATTCCGGCAGGCGGCCGGCGGAGCGGCCGTTGGTGGCCGAGCGGCCGGCGCGGCCGCGCCCCGGCAGCAGCACCGTTTCCAGCTCGCGCCGGACATCGGTCGGCAGCGCGGGTGTATCCACAGTGGACTCGACGGCCGCCTCGTTCTTCCCGGCCGCCGCGTTCTTCGTGGCGGCCTCGATCTCCGCGATCGCCTCGTTCACCAACGCCGCGGGTAGCGGCTGTGGCTGGGCCTGCCGCTGGGTCTGGGTCTGCGGCAGTGGCTGCGGGTCGACCTCGATGCCGAGGCTCGCGGCCAGCCGTGCCGGCGCGAGGTCGGCGCCGATGATCGCGGTGAGCCCGTCGTAGTCGGCGTTGTTCGCCAGCCGGGTCGCGATCTCGTCGAGGTCGTACACGGCGATGGCGATATCCGCCATGCTCGGGTCCACCGCCGCGCGAATCTTACGGTGCAACACCTTCGAGATGGCGGCCTGCTGGCGGCGCCGGCGGATCTGCCCGCGGGCCTCGTCCAGCGAGTCGTACAGGCCGAGCTCCGGGTTGGCCTTCGCGAGCGAACGGGCCCGGCGGGTCAGCAACGGGTGCAGCAGCCAGTGGCCCACCGTCTCGTACGCCGGGGTGGTGGGTGGCAGGTCGCCCTTGGTACGCAGCCGGTCCCGGCGCTGGTTCTCGGTGTGCATCAACCACACCAGGTAACCCAGCGCGGACATGCCGGCGAAGAAGCCACCCATCAGGTGGTCGGCGTGTGCCAACCAGTTGAACGCCACGGCACCCGAGGCGATCGCGACGGAGAGCAGGCGCGAGGCGACGGCGCGTTCGCCGAGGCGGCGCCGGACGTCGGCGTTGGCGAGTACGACGATGCCGCCGAGTTCCAGCGCGCCGACCGCGGGAATCGCCGCGATCAGTGGAATGTGGAGGGTCTCGACCGCGCCGGACACCTGACCCGCGAGCGCGACCAGCAGGACGACAACGTAGAAGCCCTGACGCATCCAGGATGCTCGCCGTACCGTGCGTTGCAGGTGCAGGTCCAGCTCATCCTCGGCCAACGGCAGGTCGGACCGCCGGGTTGCCTGGTACATGAGCACTCCGTTCTCCAATGCGCGCTATCGGTCGTCGTCGGTAGGCAGGCGGTAACCGCGGGCCGCCAGGAACTCGACCAGCGCGAGGTCGACCGAGTTCTGCACGGTGGTCCGGTGGTCGTCGACGAAGCGCTGCAACAGCTGCTCCACCTCGACACGTACGCGCGCGTTGAGTTGCACGCGACGCCACCGCGACCGCGGCTCGGGCATCGCCAGCTCCATACCCTCCGTCCTCCACTGAGTACCGGTATCCATCGCCACCTCGCTAGCCTTTCCGCTAGCCGGATTGCTAGCGGGCCCGATTGCTAGCGGGAAGGCTAGCAACCCGCACCGCTCAGCGTGCGGGCGCGCGCCCCGGCGTGTCGCGATTTAACGTGCCGTCATCGCATGGGTACAGTGCCAGGGTTCGCTAACGTTGGCGCGTGTCCGAGCTTCGCTTCGAGCAGGTCCTGCACCCAGGGCGCGAGGCCACCCTGCACGAGTGGCGGCAGATCCACAATCTGATTATCCCGGTCGCACCGCTGTCGGTCGACGACGTGCGCGAGCGCGCGCAACGCAACCACCTTGAGGTCGCGTACCTCGACGAGGTGGCGGTGGGCTGCTCGACGGTACGGCCGCCAACCGACGACACGGCGACGGCGACCGTGATCGCCCGGGTACGCCCCGAGTACCGCCGGCGCGGCTTCGGTACGCAGATCTACCGGCGCGCGTTGGCGAAGGCGCGAGAGCTCGGCGCGCGGGTGGTCGAGACCGTGGTACTCGAATCCAACGAGGGCGGCCTGACGTTCGCGCGCGACCACGGCTACGTGGAGATCGAGCGGTACGTCATGCCGGGAACCATCGTCCCGTTCGTGGAGCTCCGGCTCTCCACAGTGGCCTGACCTGAGCCCGATCCGCGCCGCCACGCGCGCAGCGAACCCGGCTCGGTACTCGTCAGCCACCAGACCGCGGCGCCGGCCAGCAGTACCAGCAGCGGCTCGATCGGCGCCCGGAACCGGGAACTGCCGTAGTAGGCGACGTTCAGCACCGTGGTCTCGGCGAGCACCAGGTACACGACGACCAGGCGCCGCCGGTACCGCCGCCAGGTGACCACCAGGCCGAGACCGGCGAGCAGGAACACGACCGGCGACATGAGCTGGATCAGGTACCACACCACATGCGACGAGAACCGGTCCGGGAACTCGCGGAACGCCATGCCCTCCTCCGACGTGTACGGCGTCCACATGTTGAGCAGGTGCCGGGTCAGCAGCAGCGGCATGTCGCCGGGGTGGGTACGGATCCAGTGCAGCGCGTACGCCGTGTTGTCCCCGTCGCCCGTGTAGTCGCAGCAACCGTGGCCGTGAAAGTCGACCGGCGGCTGGATCCGGTTCATCGGCTCCCACATGCCGGGCCGCTGCGGATCCGTGACAGCGGTGTCGTTGTACGCCCCGGACAGCACGTTGCCGCTGCCGCTGGCGACCAGGATGACGGTGCCATGCGTGGCCCGGTAGTTGCGCAGCGTCCAGGGCGCGACGATGGCGGCGGCCAACGCCGTGACGACCAGCGCCCACCGGGCCGCCGTACGCCACCGGATGGTGCGGCGCACCACCAGGTACAGCGCCCAGGCGTACACGACGCCGAGCAGAATGATGCCGTTGGGCCGGGTCAGCGCCGCGGCGCCCAGGGCGACGCCGCACACCACCAGCCAGCGCCGCGCGCTGCGGGCGCGCAGCCAGCCGAACACGGCATCGAGCAGTACGTTGCCGGTGGCGAGGGCGGGCAGCCCGGCCTGGCGCTGCAGCCGGAACAATGCGTAGCACACGGCGGTGAGCAGGAACGTGTAAACCGATTCCGAGTACAGCCAACCGTCGTAGATGAACAGCCCCGGGTACACCGCGGCGAGCGCACCGGTCACGAGCGCCACCCGCCGCCCGAACAGGTCCCGGGCGAACGCGAACACCAGCACGCAGGTACCGGAGCCGAGCAGGCTCAGGAACAGCCGCGCGTACCCGGGGTGCGGGTGCGCGACGAAGAAGATGACCGCCATGAGGAACGGCCAGAACGGTGCCCGGTTGGTGATGGACTCGCCGTGCGCGGTGAACGAGTAGTGGCCGGCCTGGGACAGGGTTCTGGCGAGCATGTAGTAGTAGTTGCCGTCGAAGGCCGGATGGTACTGCCGGGCCACGGTGGCGTTGTAGACCAGCCGTACCGCCAGCGCCAGCAGGAAGACGCCGACGAGCGGGGCGTGTCCGCGCAACCATCTCATGCCCGCGACTCCCCGGCTCGCCGTCCAGCACACCATTGCTTCCCGCGGGGCATGGTAATGGTTCGCGCGCCTTCCCGGTGCCCTGTGATCCGGACTCAGATCTTCGGTGTCGCTCCAAGTGCCTGGCTGGCCTGAATGATTAGTTCTCGCGCTTGCTCCTCGTACCAGGCCTCCGCGGCCAGGCTGTCCATCGCTGCCGCGTACGCGGGAGGTGCGCCGGCTCGCGTTGGTTGTTGAGGACGCGTCGGCCACGCGCAGTGCGGCAGCCCGCTCGGGTCCACAGTGGAATGAGACGTGAGTCTACATAGGACATACCTGCCACGCACCCGGCCAGATGTCGATCACGAAATTGGTGTTTGGCGGCGTACAGCATGGGAACGCGGTCCGAAAGGCGTGGAAGGA
>JBPYFB010000622.1:0-12327 GCA_051986465.1 Rugosimonospora sp. | reverse complement strand
CAAGGTGCTACTGCTTGCCTCCGGCGAGTAGGTAGTGCGGCCCCGGGCCCCTGGCGGCGAGCGCGTCGCCGGGATTGGACAGCGAGCACCGCTGCAGGGACAGGCAGCCGCAGCCGATGCAGCTGGTGAGCCGGTCCCGTAAGCGTTCCAGCACGCCGATCTGCTCGTCGAGGCGGGCCCGCCAGCGCGCCGAGAGCTTGGCCCAGTCGGCCTTGGTGGGGGTGCGCGAGTCGGGCAGCGAGTGCAGTGCCTCGGCGATCTCGTCGAGCGGTACGCCGACCTGTGCGGAGACTCGGATGAACGCGACCCGCCGCAGTTCGGCGCGCTCGTACCTGCGCTGGTTGCCGCCCGTACGCGTCGAGTGGATCAGCCCCAGCTTCTCGTAGTAGCGCAGTGCCGAGGTGGCCACGCCGCTGCGCGCGGAGAGCTCGCCGATTGTGAGCAGTTCCACGATCCCGCCCCTTGAATTGAAGCTGACTTCAACTCGCACTATATCCCGCATGGAGACGTTAACGCTAAGCGATCTGTTGCGGCGGATCACCGGCGACGAGAAGCACAACCCGAGTGCCTACTCCACACTGGACGTGCTGTGGGTCCTGTACGACAGGGTACTGAACGTGACGCCGTCTACTGTGGACGATCCAGGGCGGGACAGGTTCCTGCTGTCAAAGGGGCATGGCCCGGCGGCGTACTACGCGGTACTGGCGGCGAAGGGCTTCATCCCGGTGGAGTGGCTTTCCGGTGTCGGTACCGCGGGAAGCCGGCTCGGGCACCATCCGGACCGGGTACTGGTACCGGGCGTGGAGATCAGTTCGGGGTCGCTCGGGCACGGGCTGGGGCTCGGCGTCGGTACCGCCCTCGGGCTGCGCGCGCAGGGACTGTTGCGCCCGCGCGTGTACGTACTCGTCGGCGACGCCGAGCTGGACGAGGGCTCGAATCACGAGGCGATCGCGTACGCGGGCGCGACCGGGCTCTCGACGCTCACCGCGATCGTGCTGGACAACCAGTCCTCGACGCACGGCTGGCCGGGTGGGATCGCGTCGCGCTTCACGATGAACGGATGGTCCGCGTCCAATGTGGACGGACGTGACCATGACGCGATCGAGGCGGGGCTGCGCGCGCACCGGCAAGGGCAACCGCACGTGGTGGTGGCGACGGTGGAACCGAAGTGGAGTTGACGATGGGAATGCGGGAAGCCTTCTACGAGACCACGGCGGCGCTGCTCGACGAGCAGCCGCGTACCGCGCTGGTGCTCGCCGACATCTCGGCGGACGCTTTCGCACCGGCCGCGGCGCTTCACCCGGATCGGGTGATAAACGTGGGAATCCGGGAACAGTTGATGATTGGCGTCGCCGGTGGGCTCGCGCTCACGGGCCTGCGGCCGATCGCCCACTCGTACGCGACGTTCGCGGTCGACCGGGCGTATGAACAGCTCAAGCTGGACCTCGACCACCAGGACGCGGGCGCGGTCGTGGTGAGCGTGGGCGCCTCGTACGACGCGTCCGCCTCCGGCCGTACCCACCAGTCGCCCGCTGACGTTGCGCTGCTGGACACCCTGACCGGCTGGCGGGTGCACGTACCCGGGCATCCGGACGAGGTGGAACCGTTGCTGCGCGCCGCGATGCGGGACGACGAGCGGGTGTATGTCCGGTTGTCGGCGCAGGAGAACCGCCGGCCGACCGCGAATGGCGTGGTACGTCAGGGAAGTCGCGGCACGGTCCTCGCGGTCGGGCCGATGCTGGATCCCGTACTGGCGGCGACGGAGGGGCTCGACGTCACCGTGGCGTATACGAACACGCCCCGCCCACTGGACCCGAATCTCTTACAGAGCAAGGAAATCGTCCTCGTCGAACCGTACCTCGCCGGTACCTCCGCGCCGTTCGTCGCCGACGTGCTGCGCGGCGTACCGCATCGCCTTCTGGCCCTTGGTGTTGGCCGCGTCGACCTGCGCAGCTACGGCGAACCGGCCGACCACGCCATGCGCCACGGCCTTGATCCGGGTAGTCTGCGCCGTTCCATCACGGCCTTCCTCGACTAGTGCTGCGTAACTTGCGGCTTAGGTCGCGGCAGTTCGGTAGAAGCCTTATTGTCCTGGTAAGGCGCGTCACGTAGCCCTGCTATCCTGGCCAACTGTTGCTCCCGCCCAGGTGGCGGGCAATGTGAGCTGCCGCCTTGAGCAAAGCCCGACGACCAGGAGGGGGGCCCATGGCCGGCGAGATCACGGGCGATCAACGGGTTCAGTCGCAGGTACTCGAGGGACTGGCGACAGCCGTCAACCACAGGCGTTGGTTCGTCGAGTTGGCGCTGCCGTACCTCGGCGAGGATCCGATCGAGGTCGGCAGCGGCCTCGGTGACTACGCGATGGAGTGGGCGCATCAGTTCCGTCGCTTCACCGCGACGGAGGCCGACCCGGAGCGGCTCGTGGTGCTCAAGGAACGGCTGGCCGGCATCCCGTCGGTACACGTACGGGAGCTGCTGCTGCCGTGCGAAGAGGTGGCGGGCTACAGCGGCGCGGTCTCGTACAACGTGCTCGAGCACATCGAGGACCACGTCGGCGCGCTGCGCAGCATGTCCCGGCTTATCCGGCCCGGGGGCGCTATCGTCCTGATTGTGCCGGCATTCCAGTTCGCCATGAGCCGCGCGGACGTGGCAACGGGCCACGTGCGGCGGTACACGAAAGCCACTCTTGCCGACGCTCTGACGAGCGCGGATCTGACAATTGAACACATGCGGTACGTGAACGCTCTTGGCCTTCTTGGGTACTACCTGGCTACCAGTGTCTTCCGGCTGATGCCGAAGGAGGGGCCGATGGTCAAGGTGTACGACCGGCTCGTGCTGCCGGTGACCAAGGGAGCCGAGCGGCTGGTACGGCCGCCGTTCGGGCAGTCCGTGTTCGCTGTCGCGCGCACCAGCGAGTAGCGGTGCTGACCGACCTGCCTCCGGCATCGCAGGCTGCGGGGGATGTCGAGCAGGAGCAGGCGGCGGCAGCCTGGCGGGTCCGCATCCGCCCGTGGTTACCCGACCGGGGTGACTTCGTCGCGGGCGCGCTCTACCTGCTCGGTGGCGTATGGGTCATGTACCACGTACTGCGCCACCCGAGGGTCCGGGTACAGCGCGACAACGCCAACGACGAAGCGCTCTTCCAGTGGATGCTGGCGCACGGGGCGCGGGTACTGAGCCACGGCGACAATCCGTTCTTCTCCCACCAGATGAACATGCCCGACGGCGTGAACCTCATGGCCAACACGTCGGTACTCGGGCTGTCCATCCCGCTGGCGCCGGTGACGCTGGTGGCGGGTCCGGGCGTCGCGTACGCGCTGATGATGCTTCTCGCGCTCGTACTCACCGCGTACGTCTGGTACCACGTGCTGTACCGGCACCTCATCCATTCGCGGATCGGCGCGGTGATCGGCGGGCTGTTCGGCGGCTTCGCGCCCGGGATGATCTCGCATGCCACCGGGCACCCCAACATCGTTGCCCAGTTCCTCATTCCGTTGGTGATCTGGCGCGCGGTACGGCTACGCGAGCCGGGCCGGGCGGTACGCAACGGAGTCGTCCTGGGCCTGCTCGTCACGTGGCAGGCGTTCATCAACGAGGAGATCCTCCTGGTGACCGCGCTGAGTCTCGGGCTGTTCGTGGCCGTGTACGCGCTGATCGACCGGCGCGCGCTGGCGGGCGTGGCGCGTCCGGCCCTGCGCGGGCTGCTCGTCGCCGTACTGGTGGCCGGCGTGCTGCTCGCGTACCCGCTGTACTTCCAGTTCTTCGGTCCGCAGTCGTACCACGGGCTCGGGTACCAGGTCCGCAACTTCGGTGCCGACGTCACCTCGTTCATCATGTTCGGCAGCCAGTCCCTGGGTGGCAGCGGCTTCACCCGGGGCCACTTCGCGCAGAACGCCTCGGAGGAGAACTCGTTCCTCGGCCTGCCGCTGGTGGTACTGCTGATCACGCTCGCCTGGTGGCTGCGCCGGTACGCGGCGGTACGCGCACTCGCCGTGGTCGCGGTGGCCTTCGCGGTGCTGTCGCTCGGGCCGAAGCTGCTCATCCACGGCAGGCACACCCGCATCCCGGCACCGTTCGCGCTGCTCAATCACCTGCCGCTGTTCGACACGATGGTGCCGACCCGGCTCGCGCTGGCGGTCATCCCGGTGGTCGCCATCCTGCTGGCGCTCGGGCATCGGGAGATGATGGCGGTCCGCGATCCGGCGGCGCCCGCGCCGCTGCGGCTGGTCTGGTTCGCGCTGCTCGCCGCCGCGCTGGTGCCGCTGGTGCCGCGGCCGCTGCCGGCGACCGGCACGCTGCCCACGCCGGCGTTCGTCACCGCGGGCCTGTGGCGCCGGTACGTGCCGGCCGGGCACAGTATGGTCGCGGTGCCGCCGGCCGGCAGCCGCAACGCCCAACCGATGATGTGGTCCGCCCGTACCGGGTTGCAACTTCCCATCGCGCGCGGGTACTTCCTCGGGCCCGGCACCGAGACCGAGGACAGCGAGGCGATCTTCGGGGCGCCGAAGCGGCCCACCTCGATCATGCTGGAGAAGGTGCTGGCGACCGGCGAGGTACCCAAGATCACCGCCAAGGATCGCGCGAACGCCCTCGACGACCTGCGGTACTGGCGGAGTTCGGTGGTCGTGCTGCAGCCCCATACGTGGCATGACGGACCGCTCTGGGAGACCGTCACGGACCTCCTCGGCTTCGCTCCGACGCTGGTCGGCGGGGTCTGGCTCTGGGACGTTCGGACGCTCGTCCAATAATTTGGAGCATTCGGCGGCTAAGATTCGCGCGATGCTGTCGCCACCGGCCCCCGAGACCGCGCCTGCCGCCGCTCCAGAGCGCGAGGCCGCGATTGCGGACGTCCGCCGGCGGTGGCCGACGATCGAGATCGACGTCATAGTCATTTGCGGGTACCTGCTCGTCGCGCTCTGGGTCATGCACGTGTTCTGGCGCGACCCGGCCCACCTGTACCCGGAGACCAACACCTCGGACCCGGAGTTCTTCGAGTGGGCGCTGGTCCACGCGACCCGGATCTTCACGCACGGTGAGAATCCGTTCTTCACGCCCCAGCTGAACGCGCCGCTCGGGGTCAGCATGATCGCGAACACCGGCCTGCTCGGGCTCACCGTGCCGCTGGTTCCCGTGACCCTGCTGTTCGGGCCGTCCGTGAGCCTCGCGCTGATCATCACGCTCGGGTTGGCCGCGACCGCCACGGCCTGGTATTTCGTCATCTCCCGGTACGTCACGCGCACCCGGCTCGCGGCGGTCGTGGGCGGCCTGTTCTGCGGCTTCGGGCCGGGCATGGTCAACCACGCGAACGCGCATCCCAACATCGTCGCCCAGTTCCTCATCCCGTTGATCATCTTCCGGGTACTCGCCCTGGGTTCGCCCTCGCGGGTGCCGTTGTGGCGGCGCGGCGTCGTCCTCGGGCTCCTCGTCACCTGGCAGGCGTTCCTCAACGAGGAGCTGCTGTTCCTGACCGCGCTCGCGATGCTGCTGTTCCTCGGCGGTTACCTGGTGTCCCGGCCGTTGTGGGTTCGGGAGGGGCTGCGCGGAGGCCTAGCGGGCCTGCGCGGCATTGTCCGGCCGTTCTTGATCGGCGGGGCGATCGCCGTCGGCACCGCGCTGGTGCTGCTCGCGTACCCGCTGTGGTTCCAGTTCTTCGGCCCGCAGCATTACCGGGGGCTGCCCGACTTCGTCCTCGGCTACGGCTCGGACCTCGCCTCGTACCCGGCCTTCGCGAAGCTCTCGCTGATGCACGGCGACGGGTCGCTCGCCAACCAGCCCGAGGAGAACAGCTTCCTGGGCTGGCCGCTGCTGGTCATACTGCCGGTGATCGTCGCCTGGCTGTGGCGGCGCCGGCCGGCGGTACGGGCGCTGTCCCTCGTCGCGGTCGTCTTCGCGGCGCTCTCGCTCGGCCCGACCGTCAACTACCGGGGCCACGCGGTCATCGAGCACGGGCCCTGGAGCTGGATCAACAAGCTGCCACTCTTCGACACCGTGGTACCCACCCGGCTGGCGCTGGTGGTGATCCCGGTGGTCGGGCTGCTGCTCGCGATGTGCGTCGAGGAGGCGGCCGCCCTTTCCGCACTGGGGCGCTTCGTCTGGACGGCGGTCCTCGTCGCCGTACTGCTGCCGATCGCGCCCCGGCCGCTGCCGGTGACCGGGCGGCTGCCGGTACCGGCCTTCATCGCGAGCGGGGCGTGGCGCGGGTACGTGCGCCCCGGACAGGCCGTCCTCAGCGCGAACACGCTCGTCTGGAACGGCGGCATCGAGTCGATGCACTGGGGCGACGTAGCCAACCAGGGGTACCGGGTCGTCGGCGGGTACTTCCTCGGGCCGGAGTGGACCGGCAAGGGCCTGTACGGCCCGCAGTACCGAGCCACCGCGGACCTGCTCTCGAACGTGGCCTACAGCGGCCAGGTACCGCAGATCGGCGACGAGCAGCGCGCCCACCTCGCCGAGGACGCCCGGTACTGGAACCTCGCGATCATCGTGCTCGCCCCGACCGCGCCGCACGCGCAGGCGCTGTACGCGGCGCTGAACGATCTCGCCGGCCCGGGCATCGCCGTCCAGGACGTATGGATCTGGAAGCTCAACTCCTGATACAGCACCCGGCGCAGATCTTGGGTACCGGCAGGGCGAAGGCGAGGCAGCAGGTGCGCCGGCGTACCTCACCGGCCGGGGTCAGCTCGACAAGATCCGCCACGCCCAGGTCCTTGGTGAGCTGGCGCGCGGTCTCGATCACATCGCCGGGGTAGATGGGCAGTTCGTCCCGGCTCCGGACGAGCGCGTAGCAGACGGCGGAGGCCACCGAGCCGAGGAGGGTACGCCGGCCGACGTGGGCGAGGCGGCGGATGCCGTCGAGCATCGGGGTCAGGTGCCGGTCGAGGAGGGTTTCCGCGACCGGGCCCGGCGCGGAGCGGGCGCTGGCCAGCCCGATGCGTACCAGCGCCGGGCTGTCCTGCGCCTGGACCAGCACGTTGCCGGCGGACAGGTCCGGTATCGGGCCGCCCTGCGCGTAGCCGAGTACGGCCGGCAGGAGGAGCCAGTACGAGTACTGCTTCCAGGCGAGGGCGGCAGCCACGTGCCGCGGCGCCGTGAAGCGCCGTACCGCCGCGTCGATCAGCCCGGGCAGCGCGTCCCCGCCGGCGTACCGGGTGGCGGGCAGCCAGCCGGCCGGATCGGTGACCACGAGGCCGGGCGCCACGCCCCGTACCCGCGCCTCGCCCTGCCGCGCTCCTAGCGCGGCCAGGGTATCGACGATCGCCTGCACGGCCGCAATCGTATTGCGACGACTCTCTGTAGCCGTACGGTGACGTCAAGTCTTCTGTCAGGAATCTGCCAGAGCTGGCTGATCGGGGGATGGCCGACAGAGACTAGGAGTCCCGTTGCAAGAGGCGATTGTATGAGCACCTCGCCGCTGGACCTGGCGGCTGACGCGTTTGCGAGTGAACTCGCGCGCTGGCGCGCCGAACGCGGCCTGTCCAAGAAGCAACTCGCCGCCGAGATGGGCTTCGACCCGTCGTACGTGAGCCACGTGGAGGGGCGCCGGCACCGGCCCACGGAAGACTTCGCCAAGCGGGCCGAGAGCGTACTGGAGGCGGGCGGCGCGATCTGGGCCCGGTTCCACGAGTACGACGAGCTGCGCCGGGCACCCCGCGCCGCGCCGGCCGGCGGGCGGGAAGGCGCCGGTGGCGAGCACTGGAGCCCGCGGGGTACCGGGCTGATCGTGGAGCAGGAGATCGCCCGACTCTCCTACGAGGAGGGCGTGTACCGGTGCCAGGTGCGCAGGTGGCTGTATAACGCCGGTCCGGAGCCGGTCACCCGGTACCCGGCGCGGGTGGCGGTCGACCGGTACCCGGGCGACGCGGCGCGCTCCAACCGGTACTACCGGGAACACCCGCTCACCTGGGAGGAGCTGAAGCTCAGCGCCGTCTGCGGCGAGGCGCCCGGCGGCGTCTCGCCCGGCGAGCGGATGAGCTGGCATCCCATCCACGATCGCGACTCCTTCAAGGAGGTCTGGCTGCTCTTCGAGAACGACCAGACCCGCTTCCCGCTCTACCCCGGGCAGCGCACCACGATCGAGTACTCCTACCAGCTGGGCAATGACAAGTGGGGGCAGTGGTTCCAGCGCTCGATCCGGATACCGACCCGGCGGCTGACGGTACGGCTGGAGTTCCCGCTCGCGCTGCAGCCGGCGGTATGGGGCGTGCAGACCTCACTGACCGCCGAGTCGGTACCGCTGCCCACCGCGCCGTCCGAGCAGGTCGACGGCGACCGGATCAGCTTCGAGTGGTCCACCGAAGGTCCGCCGCTCTATACCCGGTACCGCCTGGAATGGCGCTTCCGCTCCGGCGGCGCGCAAGCCGCCGACCAGCGCCAGCTGAACCGCCGCGCCAGCGAATGGATGGCCTCGCTCGGCATCGTGCAGCGCGGTGCGGATCAGCTCGGCCAGCAGGCGCGCCCGGTGGAGCTGCCGGCGCAGGAGTCCGTCGCCCGCGACGTGGTCTCCCGGCTGCTCAACGCGCTGGACCGGATCGGCGACGTGCATACCTTCGGCAAGGGCGTGGGGCTGGCCGCACCGCAGATCGGGCTGTGCTGGGCGGTCGCCGTGGTGCAGCCGCCGGAGCAGGAGGCCGAGCCGATCGTGCTGGTCAACCCGCGCGTGGTGGCCGCCTCCGCGGAGACCGACGAGCAGTACGAGGGCTGCCTGTCGTTCTTCGACGTCCGCGGGCTGGTACGCCGGCCGCTGCGGCTGGAGGTGGAACACTCGACGGCTGACGGTACCCGCGCCATCACCGTCTTCGAGCAGGGGCTGGCCAGGCTGGTCGCGCACGAGATCGACCATCTGGAAGGCCGGCTGTACGTGGACCGCATGCCGGCGGGGGCCGTGCTGGTACCCGTTGAGGAGTACCACGGCGTCGGCAGCCCGTGGCGGTACTAGTGCCTCTAGGGTTGCGAGCGTGGAAGTGCTGCCGCGACGTACCCTGCGCGACGAGGTGCTGCTCGTACTCGGCGTATCGCTCGGAGCGAGTGCGGTCTACGCGATCGTGAACATCATCGGGCGGCTCACCGCCCCGCAGGCCCTCTCCCAGCAGCACGCCACGCTCAACCCGTCACAGGCACCGGGCCGGCCCTGGCTCGATCTCGCGTACCAGTTGCTCGGCATCGCCACGGCGCTGATACCCGCGCTGCTCGCCATACACCTGCTGCGCCGTGACCACAGCGGCGCCGCGGATCCGCTCGGCCTGCGCCCGCGCCGGCCCCGCTTCGACATCGGGGCCGGCGCCGGCCTGGCGGCCCTGATCGGCATCCCCGGCCTCGGCCTGTATCTCGCCGCCCGCGCCGTGGGCATCAACGCCGCGGTGGTAGCCGAGGACCTGCCGAACGTCTGGTGGCGGATACCCGTGCTGGTGCTCTCGGCCGTCCAGAACGCCGCGCTCGAAGAGGTGGTGGTCGTCGGGTACCTGATCACCCGGTTGCGTCAGCTCGGCTGGACCTTGCCCGCTGTGGTGGCGGCGAGCGCGGTGCTGCGCGGCTCGTACCACCTCTACCAGGGCTTCGGCGGCTTCCTCGGCAACGTTGTCATGGGCCTGATCTTCGCGCTGTTCTTCCTGCGGTTCCGCAGGCTGGCGCCGCTGATCATCGCGCACGCCACGATCGACACGGTGTCATTCGTCGGGTACGTCCTGCTGCAGGGGCACGTCTCGTTCCTGTCCCTGTAGTGCCCGTCCCCGGTAATGCGCGACCGCCCGGCGGGCCACCCCCTCGGTCGTGGCGCTGTTCGTGATCGCGCCCAGCAGCAGGCCGGCGCCGGGCAGTAGGCGCGACGGCAGGCGCCGACCGCCCAGCGGTACCGCCACGACGCGCAGCCAACCGCTTACGGTGTGCCCGGCTCCGGCGCCCTCGAGTGCGGTATTGGCACTTTCCAGGTCAGGGTGTACGCGGAGCAGTACGAGCAGCTCCGGTACCCGCCGCGGATCCGCCGGGTCGTGCCCGTACGCGGCCGCGATGAGCAGCACCAGCCGGGCGTGCGCCCATACCAGCGCGGCTGCCTCGGCGAGCCCGCCCAGCAGGGTACCGGCGAGCGCCGCGTACCCGGCCCGCGTCGCGTACCGCTGGCTCACGTACCGGGCGATCGAGTCGGGCGTGGCGTGCGGGTACGTGGCCGCCAGCCAGCGCGCGTACCCGCCGGCCTGGGTACCGAGCGTGTCGACCGCGGCCGTGGCGAGCAGCTCGGGTGCGTACCGGGGATTGGCTTTGATCCGCTCCCATACCGGCGTCGGTACCTTCGCCGGCTCGTCGGGTACGGGTACCGTCGCGATCTTCTTCGGGGTGGCGTTCTTGGTTGGCGCCGCCTTCTTGGCCACGGCCTCGCTCGCGGCGGCTTCAGCCGGTGCTGCGTTAGCTGGTGCGGCCTTGGCCGGTATGGTCTTGGCCGGTGCGGCCTTGGCTGGTGCGGCCTTCGCCTTACCTGGTGTGGCTTTCGCAGGTGCCGCCTTCGCAGGCACCGCCTTCGCTCGCGCAGTCTTGTTCGGCGTGGCCTTGGCCGGTGTGGCGTTGGCTGGCGCGGCCTTGGCTGATGTGGCCGTGGCGGTTGTGGGCGCCTTGCTTGGTGCGGCCTTGGCTGATGTGGCCTTGGGGGTTGTGGGCGCCTTGCTCGGCGTGGCCTTGGCTGGTGTGGCCTTGGCGGTTGCGGTTGCCTTGCTCGGCGCGGCCTTCCGCGCTGCCGCGGTCTTCGCCGCTGTTGAGGCCGCCGCTGTTGAGGCCGCTGCTCTGGGCTCCTGAACTGCGGGCTTCTGGGCTGCGGGCTTCTGGGCTGCGGGCTTCTGGGCTGGCCGCTTCAGGGCCGAGGGCTCCTTCCGGGCTGCAGGCGCCTCGGCCTGCTGCGGGCGTTCGGTCTGGTCAGCCTGTCGTGGAGCCTCCGTCTGCGGAGCCTGCGCGGCGTCCGGCTCGAGCCGCCCTTCCGTCGGGTCGGCCTGGCGGCCCGCGGGGATCTTCGGCTCCATGAAGACCGCCGCAGGCGCCTGCCGCACCGGTTTCGGCGGCTGCTGATCCTGCTCGTCACGGCGCGGCTGGGCGGTATGCCGTCGCGTGCTCCGCTCGTCCTCCATGCGGCCAGAGCGTAGTCACATGAGTTCATGGTCACCGAGCGGCCGTGCTGGTAGCCGCTTTGCCGCGATCCGTCTACTCCCTGTATCCTCAACCGGCGGCGGTCGTGTCGACCGCCTGGGAGGCTTCGCCTAGTCTGGTCTATGGCGCCGCACTGCTAATGCGGTTGGGGTCCTAAAGCCCCTCCCGGGTTCGAATCCCGGAGCCTCCGCGTCTGCACCGGTATGTACACTGGGCAGGCACCAGCGCCCGTAGCTCAACGGATAGAGCATCTGACTACGGATCAGAAGGTTAGGGGTTCGAGTCCCTTCGGGCGCGCAAGATCATAAGGCGGCTGGCCTGCCGTTTTGCTTGATCGCCGTCCCTTGTGGTCTGTCTGCTGTGGACGGTGTGAGTCACGCCTGGGTCGTGTGTGTGTCGTCACGCTGCGTGCACCGCCTTCGTGTGGTTGGGTGGCTTGACCTGCGGGTTCGCGCTGTGCCGGGTTGATCGTGCGGGGTGGTGCACCTGTTTTCCGCGGCGGTGTTGGCCGGTTGCGCCGCGCCTTGCGTTTGATCTTGGCTCGGTCTTGGCGGGCGGCGTGCAGGACGAGTCGGGCGGTGGCTTCGGCGGCGCGCCGTTGCGCCTGGGGCAGGACGCTGGTGTAGGTGTCGGCGGTGATCACGATGCTGGCGTGGCCGAGTTGGTCCTGGATGATCTTCAGGTCGGCGCCGGCGGTGTGGGCCAGTGACGCGGCGCCGTGCCGGACGTCGTGCAGCCGGATCGGGGGTAGCCCGGCTTGGGTGATCAGGACCCGGAATCGTTGGGTGAGGTAGGTGGGGTGGATCGGGGTGCCGTCGGGGCGCACGAACACGTAGCCGCTGTCGACCCAGTCTTTGCCGGCGGCGAGCCGGCGTTCGCGTTCGGCGCGTTGTCGGGCGGCGTGGGCGCGTAGGACCGCGACGGTGTGTTTGTCGAGGGCGACGACGCGGCGGCTGGCGGCGGACTTGGGTGGGCATTCGATGACCTGGTGGCCGGCGGTGGTGCGCTGGCGGATGATCTCCATTTGGCGGTGGTCGAGGTCGAGGTCTGACCAGCGCAGCCCGGCGGCTTCGCCGCGGCGTAGTCCGCGCAGGGCGATCAGCCACCACAGGGCGTAGAGGCGTTCGTCTCGGACGTGGTGCAGGAAGTCGGCCAGCTGCTGCGGGGTCCATACGGCGACCGATGGTCGGGTGCCGGTGTGTT
>JBPYFB010000621.1:0-5303 GCA_051986465.1 Rugosimonospora sp. | reverse complement strand
ACCCTCCCAGCCGCCGAAGAGGTTGTCGAAGCTGTGGTTCTCCTCGAAAATGACGACAATGTGTTTGATGGTGCCCATGCCGCGCGCGCCGTGGGCGTCGGCCGGCGCCGCCGCCCACGCGGCGGTCGCCGCGAGGATGGCTACGGCACCGACGGCGAGAGCGCGCCGGCGATGGTGCTTTTTGATCACCGTGGAAACCTCCGGGTTAGGGGTGAGCTCGAGCCACTGTGGATCGGCCGGGGCGCGAGCGGGTTACAACCTAACCTGGACGAGCACGCGCAGGCATGTCCGCGAAGGTGAATTTCCGTGGGCAGGCGGTCAGTCGTTCCGCCGCCGGGTCCGTCTGGCCTGGTGAGAGCCGGGCAAGCCGACGAAGTCCGCCATCTGTTCGGTGGCGTGCGCGAAGAAGTCGTCGCTCGGGTCGAGGCTGCCGACCAGATGGCCGAAGAGCTCGAAGCTGATCATCCCGTACAGCTGGGTCCACGCGAGGACGGCGCGCACCACGACCACCGGGGGCAGCCCGGGCGCCACCACCGCGGCCAGTTGGGCCGCCTGCCCGCGCAGCGCGGCGGTCAGCGGCGGGGCGTCGCCGGCCGGCGCGAGGCTGCCGGCGGTCCAGCAATCCGCGATGGTATCGGCGAGCAGGCGCGCCACCCGCCCGGCCGGGGCGACCGTATCCTGCGGCGCGCGATAGCCCGGTACCGGTGAACCGTAGAGCAGTGCGTACTCGCGGGGATGCGCCCGGGCCCAGGCGCGTACGGCCCGGTAGACGGCGCGCCACCGGCCACGCGGGTCGCGGGCGCCGTGGTGCGCAGCCTCGGCCGCGTCGCCCATCGCGTTGTAGGCGTCGACGATCAGCGCGGTCAGCAACTCGTCGCGGCGGGGGAAGTAGCGGTAGATGGCGGAGGAGACCATGCCCAGCTCACGGGCGACGGCACGCAGCGACAGGCCGTCGGCTCCGGCGACCGCGAGTTGGCGGCGCGCGCTCTCCTTGATCTCCGCGATCAGCTCGGCGCGTACCCGTTCGCGGGCGGTGGTACTGGCGTTCATAGCACCATTCTCGCATGAGAGCACTGCTCTTGACGCAGTGCACCAGTATCGTGTTCACTGATCCTAACCGAGAGCAGTGCTCTCGTACTTGGGGACATCGGGAGGACGAGATGGCTGTACAGACCGGCGCCGAACTCAAGCTGCACCAGGCCGCCACCTGGCTGACCCGGCACGGGGTCAGCCTGCTGGGCAGCCGGATCCTTTCGGTACGCGGGCGGCGCAGCGGGCAGCCGCGCACCGCTCTGGTGAACCTGCTCGAGTACCAGGGCGAGTGGTACCTGGTGGCTCCCCGCGGCCAGACCCAGTGGGCCCGCAACCTGCGCGCCGCGCGCGAGGGCGAGTTGCGGCTGGGGCGCCGTACCGAGCAGGTCGCCGCCACCGAGCTCACCGACGACGAGAAGCCCGACCTCCTGCGCGCCTACCTCAAGCGGTGGCGGTTCGAGGTGGGCCGGTTCTTCCACGGTGTCGGGCCGGACGCGCCCGCCGAAGACCTGCGCCGCATCGCCCCGCTACATCCGGTGTTCCGGCTCAGTCGACCGTCCCTATAGGACAGTCATCATAGGACGAAGGCGTCTGTCCACAGTTGACCGGAGCGGCCGGAGAGCGCGTCCAGCAAGGCGATCGCCTGGCTGTCGGTGAGCGAGGCGACGAAGTCCACGATCGCCCGACCGCGGGCCATCGTGGTGAGGTCGGCCGGGGCCGGCGCGAGCGCGGCGTACTCGGCCTCGGCCAGCTCCACCAGGTCGGGCAGGCGCCGGGGTAGCCGGGAGTCCTCGTCCGGGTCGGCGAGCCACGCGTGCAGCGCCTCGACGAGCGTGGTGAGCAGGCTCGCCCGGCCCCGCTGGTGCAGCGCGAGGTCCGGCCGCTCCAGTACGAAGCGGTGGTGTACCAGCTTGAGGACCTGTACCTCGTGCCACTGCGCCGGTGCGAGCAGTACGTGCCCGGAGCGTACCGGCGGATCCGGCCGTACCTCGACGGCGTCGATGAGCCGGCGGGTCCAGTACGCGGAGAACCGCGCCACGCTCTGCTCCGCCTCGATCGAGCCGTCGAACGCCACGGCGAGCAGCCCGTCCACCAACTCGTGCCGTACGTGCTCGACCGCCTCGGCGAACGCCTCGTCGTCGCTGATCCAGCCGTCCTTGCGGCGCAGGTCCCGGCGCAGCTGCTCGACCGAGCGGCCGGGGCGCCGGTGCTCGGTCGCCAGCGCCTGCGCGGGCAGGTCCCGCAGCGCCGCGGAGTCGCGTTGCCAGGCCATCAGCTCGCCCGCCACCGAGCCCTGCTGGAGCACGCCGACCCGGTGGAAGTCCTCCACGTCGTGGATGGCGTACGCGATGTCGTCGGCGGTATCCATCACCGACGCCTCGACGGTCTGCTGCCAGTCGGCGAGCCGCCCGGCGAACGGGGCACGGGCCTGGCGCAGGTCGGCCAGCTCCGTCACGTACGCGCCGAACTTCGCCGAGCCGCTCGCCGGCGCGTCGGGCGGCGCGCTGGCACCGCGCGGGGTCGGCTCCATCTCGCGCGGGTGCGGCAGCGGGTACGTGCTGCGGGTCCACGGGTACTTGAGCAGCGCCGCCCGTACCGCCGCGGTCAGGTCCAGCCCGATCGTCTCGCCCCGGATCTCGGTACTGGTGACGATCCGGTACGACTGCGCGTTGCCCTCGAACCCGTCCGGCAGGCCGAACCGCTGGCGGGCGAGCGTGTCGAGGACCCGCTCGCCCAGGTGCCCGAAGGGCGGGTGCCCCAGGTCGTGCGCGAGGGCGGCCCCCTCGACCACGTCCGGGTCGCAGCCGCCGAGCTTGTCGAGGAGTTCCCGGTACCGGTCGTCTGCGATCAGGCGTTCGGCGATGGCGCGGGCCACCTGAGCCACCTTGAGACTGTGCGTGAGCCGGTTGTGTACAAGCAGTCCGGAACCGCCCGGCGAGATCACCTGGGTGACGCCGGCCAGGCGCGCGAAGTAGGGCGAGCTGACGATGCGGTCGCGGTCCACCCGGAACGGGCTGGTGGCCAGGTCGGCGCTTTGCAGCGCGCTGCCGAACATCCGGTTTTCGCGCCGTACGCTGCGATCGTCCACGCCCCGACACTATCGGGGGAGCGGCTAGTACCCGCCTCCACCCGTACCCCCGCCGCCTGAACCTCCGCCGAAGATGACCGCGAGGATCACCGCCGCGACCAGCACGACGGCGGCCAGGATCAGGATGCCGATCACCTTCTTGTTCCCGGCAAGCATCGCCACCACCACCTCTGGGTAGAAGTACGGCGTTTTCGGGGCTCGGGTTCGCCTGCTCTGGCCCAAGGGAACTATCCCGATAGGGGAAGTGGACAGGAAGTGGACATATGCCGTTGCCTGACTTCTTCGTCGCGGGCGTGCCGAAAGCCGGCACGACCGCACTGTACGCAGCACTGGTGCGCCATCCGCAACTGTTTCTCCCCCGCCTGAAGGAGCCGAAGTTCTTCCTGAGCGACGGCCCGCCACCCCGGCACGGCGGCCCCGGCGATGTGCAGACCTACGGTGAGCACATCTGGCGACGCGACGAGTACGAAGCGTTGTTCACACCCGCCCCGCCCGGCACTCTGTGCGGCGAGGCCACCCCGTTCTACCTGTACGACCGCGCCGCCCAGGCGCGCATCGCGGAGCTGATCCCGGACGCCCGGCTGATCCTCCTGCTGCGCGACCCGGTCGACCGGGCGCACTCCAACTGGGCGCACCTGTGGGCGGCCGGGCTGGAGTCCGAATCCGACTTCGTGGCCGCGTGCCGCGCCGAGCCCGCCCGGCAGGCCGCCGGCTGGGCCGCCTTCTGGCACTACATCGGGCAGGGGCGGTACGGCGCTCAGTTGGCGCACCTGTACACGCTGTTCCCGCGGGAGCAGGTGCTCGTGCTGCGCTACCGGGACCTGCGCGACCGGCCGGCCGCCACCCTCGACAACGTGTGTACGTTCCTCGGCGTGACCGCCGGGATCGTTCCGGAGGTACCGGCCGAGAACGTGCGCCCCTATCCGGCGCGTACCCCGTTCAACAACACCCTGCGGGCGTTCCTGCGCTTCGGTGGGCGCATCGGGCACCATTTCCCGGTCCCGGCCCGGCAGGCCGCGCGCGAGCCGCTGCTCGCCATGCTGCACCGCAATCCCGGCCGCCGGCCCAAGCTGACCCGGGAGCAACGCGCCGCGATCCTGCCGTACTTCGTTGACGACATCGCCCTGCTGGAACGGGTGACCTGCGACTCCTATTCGGATTGGCTGTCGGCGAGCCACAATACTCTGGTCCCTGACTGACCCCTCGGGTCGACGAGACCGCGGCTTCGGCCGCGGTCTTTGCCCCACTTGGTAAGGAGTTCCACCCGTGCCATCCCCCGTCCAAGCCATGCCCACGCCGAACTGGGAGCGCTCCACCGTCATCATTCCGCCGCCCGAAGGCTGCGCCGGAGCCTGGGCGGGCGCGCCCAGCGCCGCGCTCTGCGACGGCGTGGTCTACCTGGCCTACCGGCTGCGCCGGCCGATCGGTTCCGGTCGCGGCTACGGCAACATCATCGCGCGGACCGTGGGCAAGACCGTGGAACCCATCGCGTACCTGGAGAAGGAGCACTTCGGCGCGGAGTCGCTGGAGCGGCCCGCCCTGGTACGCACGCCGGACGGGCGCTGGCGCGTGTACGTGAGCTGCGCGACGCCGGGCACCAAGCACTGGCGCGTGGACGTACTGGAGGCGGACGAGATCGAGAAGCTCCCCGCCGCCGACCCGATCACCGTGCTCCCCGGCGACCACACGTACGGGGTCAAGGACCCGGTGCTGCTGTACGACTCCGGAGTGTGGCACCTGTGGGCCTCCTGCCACCCGTTGGAGTCGGACGCGCATGCCGACCGGATGACCACCCGGTACGCGACCAGCCGCGACGGGCTCGCCTGGACCTGGCAGGGCACGGTACTCGCCGGGCGGCCGGGCCAGTGGGACTCCCGCGGTACCCGGATCACCTCCGTGGTCGCCACCGGGGACGGGATACTCGCCAGCTACGACGGGCGGGCCAGCGCGGAGGAGAACTGGGAGGAGCGCACCGGTACCGCCCGGGGCCCGCGCCTCGCGAGTGGCCTCTTCGGTGAGCTCGTCGCGGACGAGGCGCCCCCGCTCACCTCGCCGTACCCGCCCGGCGGGCTGCGGTACCTGGCCGTGCTGCCGCTGCCCGACGGCGGGTACCGGCTGTTCTACGAGGCGACCCGCGCGGACGGGGCACACGAAATGCGCACCGAGGTGCGTACCGGCTGAT
>JBPYFB010000620.1:0-7804 GCA_051986465.1 Rugosimonospora sp. | reverse complement strand
CGGCACGACTGGGCCCGAGTTGGTCACCTCCAGCCACACCCGCCGGCCGGCCGACCAGGTGCGGGCGCACAGCCAGCCGCGACCGGGATGGTTGTGCTTCACGGCGTTCTCGACGAGGTTCTGCACCAGCCGCTCCAGCAGGTACGGGTCCCCGGTGGTCGGGGCGGCGCCGAGGTCGGCTGGCCGGATCTTGATACCGTCCCGGCCCGCCGGTGTGGCCGTTTCGGCGAGAACGTGCCGGGTCACCTCGGCGAGGTCGACCGGCCGCCGGTCGGCCACCTCGTTCTCGCTGTCCGCGAGGGTGAGCAGCCCGTCGGTCAGCCGCTCGTGGCGGGCGTTCACCTCCAGCAGCGCCTCGCCCAGCTGCCGGATGTCCGCGCCGGCGCCCGGCCGGCTGACCGCGAGCTCGATCAGCGTCTGGTTCACCTGCAGCGGGGTGCGCAGCTCGTGCGAGGCGTTGGCGACGAACCGGCGCTGCCCCTCGAACGAGCGGTCCAGCCGCTCGAGCATCAGGTCGAACGTGTCGGCGAGGCGCTTGACCTCGTCCGGCGGGCCGTCCAGGCCGATCCGCTCGTGCAGGCCCCGCCCGCCGCCGTCGGCGCCGGCGATTCGCTGCGCGGTCTCGGTGATCCGGTCGATCGGGCGCAGCGTGCGCCCGGCCAGCAGCCAGCCCAGCGCGGTGGCGAGGGTACCGACGCCGGCCAGCGAGACCTCGCCCCACATCAGCAGCGAGGTCAGGGTGTCGTGGCGCAGCCGGTTCTGCAGCGCGGTCAGCTGGTCCGGGGTCAGCCGGGGCTGGCCCGGGCCCTGCTGGGTGAACATCGCGGTGGCCGCCGCGCCGGACAGCGACTGCTGGTCCAGCGTCTGCTTCACCAGCAGGTAGGTCACGACGAGCACGGCCGCGCCGGCCAGGAAGAACAGGCTGCCGTACAGCACGGTCAGGCGCAGCCGCAGCGTCCAGAAGCGCTTGGCAAGACGGCGGATCACGGTATCCGGTACCCCACTCCAGGAATCGTCTGCACCACCGGCGGGTCGCCCAGCTTGCGGCGCAGCCTCATCACGGTCATCCGGACGGTGTTGGTGAACTGGTCCACGTTCTCGTCCCAGGCCCGCTCCAGCAGCTGCTCGGTGGAGACGACCCCGCCGCCGGCACGCAGCAGCTCGACGAGCACGGCGAACTCCTTGTTGCCGAGCTCCACCGGCGAGCCGTCCCGGTGGACCTCGTGGCGCACCGGGTCGAGCCGGACGCCGGCCCGCTCCAGCACCGGCGGCACGGCCGGTACCGCCCGCCGGGCCAGCGCGTGCACCCGGGCGGACAGCTCGACCAGCGCGAACGGCTTGGGCAGGTAGTCGTCGGCACCGAGCGCGAGCCCGGCCACCCGGTCCCGGACTGCCGCGGCGGCGGTCAGCATCAGGACCCGGGGGTGCCCGCCCGACCGGGTCACCGCCCGGCACACCTCGTCGCCGTGCACCACCGGGAGGTCCCGGTCCAGGACGACCACGTCGTACTCGTTGACGCTGAGGCGTTCCAGGCCGGTCGCGCCGTCGTACGCGACGTCCACGGCGAAGGCCTCGCGCCGCAGCCAGGTCGCGATGCCGTCGGCGACCTGCCTCTCGTCCTCGACCACCAGGATGCGCACGTAGCCCCCCCACCTCCGTACATCATGGCGTCCCTCGGGATAACACGGCAGTAACGCGTTACGCCGGTGTTATTGCCCAGTGTGTCTACTCCTGGAGGACGAATCCATCGACCAATGGAGATCAACACGATGGGACCCCGTACTGATCCGGGCCGTGGCAGGCGGCCCGAGCGGTCCGGGCCAACCGGGACCCGAACGGGACGAGGATCCCGCGTCGTCGGGATGTGCCCGCCATACCTTGGGCGCATGAATCGACAGATGACGCGAGTCGCCATTGTCGGAGCCGGCATCGGCGGGCTGGCCGCGGCTTGCGCGTTGTCCGGCGCCGGCCTGCGGATCGACGTGTACGAGCAGGCGCCCCAGCTCCGGGAGGTCGGTGCCGGGCTGCACCTGGGCCCGAATGGCAGCCGCATCCTCATCGAGTGGGGGCTGGCCGACCGGCTGCGGGCCGCGGCGGTCCGGACGGTGGCGCTCTCGGTGCGCGACTGGCGCACCGGCGCGGTCATCGGTACCCAGCCGATGGGCGACGGCTGGGAGAGCGAGTTCGGCGCGCCGTACTATACGCTGCACCGCGCGGCGCTACACCGGATCCTGGCCGACCGGATAGCGCCGGAGTCGATCCACCTCGGCCGCCGGCTGGTCGGCTTCGTCGACGGCGAGGACGCCGTCCGGCTGCGCTTCGCCGACGGCGGGTCGGCCGAGGCCGACGTGCTGGTCGGCGCGGACGGGATCCACTCGCCGGTCCGGTCGGCTATCGCCGGTGCGGACGCGCCGGTGTTCTCGGGTACCGGAGCCATGCGGGGCGTCGTACCGGTGGAGTCGCTGGACGGGTTGCCCACGGGAACCATCCTGCTCTGGGTCGGCCCGCAGGCGCGGCTGCTGTGCTACCCGGCCGGCGCCGGGCAGATGACCTTCGTCGCCGTCCTGCCGGAGACCGGGCGCAACCCGGAGTCCTGGAGTGCACCCGGCAATCCGGCCCGGCTGGCCGAGGTGTTCGCCGGCTGGTGCCCCGACGTGCGGCGGGTGGTCGGGGCGGTCCGGGAGGCCTACCACTGGGCGCTCTACGACCGCGAGCCGCTGACGGCCTGGAGCAGCGGGCGGGTGACCCTGCTGGGGGACGCCGCGCACCCGATGCTGCCCCACCACGGCCAGGGGGCGAACCAGGCGATCGAGGACGCCGCCGTGCTCGCGGCCTCCCTCGACCCGCTGCGGGAGGACCGGGCGACCCCCGGCCGCGTGGCCGCGTGCCTGCACCGGTACGAGTCGATCCGGCGTCCGCACACGACCAGGGTGCAACTCGGATCGCGGGGCGGCGGATCGATGAAAATGCGACCCTCCACGAGCGCGCCGTCACTGGTCGAGGATGTCGCCTGGATTTACCGGTACGACGTCCGTGCCGAACTGGCCCGCCAATCCGACTGATCCGATCGCAATTCAAGTTCCGGCCCCGACGAACGACGGAAACCCTTTGCGTCGTTATTGCCGCGCCCCGTGCGACGACGCCGAATCGTCGTGTCGTTTCCTGCTGCTCAAGAAATCCTCAAGGGGTGGCCGCGAAAGTCCTAGATGCAATCGTCGATCTCACAGTGCTGCGGGGGGATTTCCAATGAGATCGGGTGAGCGGGGAATCGGATGACCATCCGGGTGTTCCTTGTCGACGACCATCCGCTGTTCCTGGCCGGCGTCCGGACGGCCCTTCAGGACAGCGACGCGGTGGTGGTCGGCGAAGCGACCACGGAAATGGCTACCCGGCTCGCGCTGCACCGCCCCGACACCCGGGCGGACGTGGTGCTGATGGGCCTGCACCTGCCCGACGGCTCGGCGATCGAACTGGCCCGCGCGGTCGCCGGCGACGCCGCGCCGGGCACGGTGTCACCCCGGGTGCTGGCCGTGTCGGCCGCGGAGGACGACCAGTCCGTCGTGGCCGCGCTGCGCGCCGGCGTGCACGGGTACATCGTGCGCAACGCCTCCCGGGACGAACTGCTGCGGGCGGTGCACACGGTGGCCGAGGGCGGCGCGGTGTTCAGCCCGGGGGTGGCGGCCCGGCTGGCCGGGTACTTCTCCGCCCTGCACGAACTGCCCGGCCGGGTGGCCTTTCCGGATCTCACGGACCGGGAACGACAGATTCTCGACTTGTTGGCCCGCGGTTACAACAACCGGCGCATCGCCCGGGAACTCCTGGTCGCCGAGAAGACCGTACGCAACCACGTCTCGCGTGTACTCGCCAAACTGCAGGTCAGCAAGCGGACCGAGGCGGCAGTTCTGGCCCGTGACGCGGGGCTCGGCGGGTGACGCGATGACGCGGGATGTGGCATTGGCCAAGAACGCCGCATCTTCATTGGCCGACACGAATCCGTGGACACCCGATAGCATTGGCCGTAGTCGGGGAATGCACGATCAGTGGTACGGGGGAGAGTTGCCGTGGAACTGTACACACCTGAGTCGCACATACGACCCGGGACACTCGATACCGTCGTACGGGTGTTTGTCCTGGACAGCCATCAACTGGTGCGGGCCGGCGTGCGCTCCGCGTTTAATGACATCCGCGGCGTGCGAATCGTCGGCGAGGCCGCCTGTTGCGAAGAGGCGCTGCGGGCGCTCAAGGAGATGGACCCGGCGCCCGACGTGGTGCTGGTCGATCTCGAGTTCCCCGACCGGGCGCGGGTCGCGCTGGTCCGCGCCGTGGCCATCGACGCACTCGGGACTGGCGTGCCGCCGCGGGTGCTCGTGTTCTCGGCGTGCGGGGACGACGAGGCCGTGGTCGCCGCGCTGCGCGCCGGCGCCCGCGGGTTCATCGCCAAGAACGTCTCCACCCGCGAGCTGCTGCGCGCGATCGTGACCGTGGCCGACGGCGGCGCCGTGTTCAGCCCGGACGTGGCGGAGCGGCTGTCCGGATACTTCTCGGCGATGCACGAGCTGCCGCACCGGCTGGCGTTCCCGCAGCTGACCGACCGGGAACGGGAGATCCTCGACCTGCTCGCCCGGGGCCACGACAACCGGCGCATCGCCCGGACGCTGGTGCTGTCCGAGAAGACGATCCGCAACCACGTCTCCCGGGTCTTCGCCAAGCTCCAGGTCACCCGGCGCACCGAGGCGGCACTGCGGGCCCGGGACGCCGGACTCGGCCGGTAGCCACCGGCGCACACGTCGCTCACACAATCGGGGGAGGGTGAAGCCCATGCGCACTGGCGTGTGGTTGCTGGGCGGCCGGGGTTCGGTCGCCGTGACATGCATGGTCGGTGTCTTCGCGGTACGGGCGGGTCTGGCCGACCCGACCGGCTGCGTCACCGAGCAACCGGAGCTGCGCGGCGACGGCCTACCGCGCCTGGACGAGCTCGTCTTCGGCGGGTACGACGTGGCCGGCACGCCGCTGTCCAAGAAGGCCGAGGCGCTGGCCGCCGCCGGCGTGGTACCGGGCCGGCTGGCCGACGCGGTCCGGGGCGACCTGGCCGGGGTCGAGGTGCTCCCGGCACCGTCCTCAGTGGACAGTATGGTCGCCGACCTCGCCGCCTTCCGCGAGCGGTACGACCTGGCCCGAGTGGTGGTCGTCAACGTCGCGTCCACCGAGCCCGCGATCACCCCCCATCCGGCGCACGCGAGCCTCGGCACGCTCGTCGTCGCCGACCTCCCGGCGAGCTCCCGGTACGCGTACGCCGCGTTCCTCGCCGGGTGCTCCTATGTGGACTTCACCCCGTCGACCGGGGCTCGGCTGCCGGCCCTGGACCAGTTGGCCCGCGAGCGCGGGCTGCCGTACGCCGGACACGACGGCAAGACCGGTGAGACGCTGCTCAAGTCCGTGCTCGCGCCGATGTTCGCCATGCGCGCGCTGCGCGTCCACTCGTGGTCGGGTACCAACCTGCTCGGCGGCGGGGACGGCGAGAACCTCGCCCAGCCGGCCGCCAACGCCGCGAAAAGCGCCAGCAAGCAACGGGTTCTCGCGGAGACCCTGCGATACACGCCGGAGGGAAACACCCGCATCGAGTACGTCCCGGCGATCGGCGACTTCAAGACCGCCTGGGACCTGGTCACGTTCAGTGGCTTCCTGGACACCCGGATGCGGCTGGAGTTCACTTGGCACGGCTGCGACTCGGCGCTGGCCGCCCCGCTGGTGCTTGACCTGGCCCGGCTGACCGCGGCGGCGCACGCGGCCGGGCGGCGCGGGCCGCTGGCCGAACTGGCCTTCTTCTTCAAGGATCCGCTGGGCACGGTGGACCACTCGCTCGCGGCACAGTGGACACAGCTCTGCTCCTTCGCCCGCGGGCTGTCTGATGGTGCGTGACTACCTCGAACTGGTCCGGGCGCCGGCCGCGCTGTCCGTACCGGGCGACACGGTGGCCGGGGCGGCGGCCGCCGGTACCGTCGGGCCGCGGACAGCCGGGCTGGCCGCGTCCTCGGTCTGCCTCTACTGGGCCGGGATGGCCGCCAACGACTGGGCGGACCGGTCACTGGACGCGGTGCAACGTCCGGACCGGCCCATCCCGTCCGGCCGGGTACCGGCACCGGCAGCCGTGACCGTGGCCGGTGCGCTGACGGTGGCCGGCCTGGTGCTCGCGGCAGCCGCCGGCGGGCGGCGCGCGCTGGCCGTGGCGGGACCGCTCGCCGGCACGGTCTGGGCGTACGACCTGTGGCTGCGCCGGACCGCCGCCGGCCCCGCCGCGATGGCCGCCTGCCGCGGCCTGGACGTGCTGCTGGGGACTGCGGGACGGCGGATGGCGCGGGCGGTACCGGCGGCGCTGGCCGTCGCCGCCCACACGTACACCGTCACCGCGCTGTCCCGGTCCGAAGTGGACGGTGCCGCGCGCCGCCTGCCCACTGCCACGCTGGCGGCCACCGCCGGGGTCGCGGCGTATGCCGCCGCCGCGCCGCGCCGGGGCCTGGCCGCGCCGTGGGCGCTGGCCGCCTGGTACGCGGCCGGGTACGGGGCGGCCCAGGTCCGGGCGGTGGGGGAGCCGACCGCCGGGCGGATCCGGGCGGCGGTCGGCGCCGGGATCACCGACCTGCCGGCGCTGCAGGCGGCGCTGGCCGCCCGCTCCGGCGCCGGCCGCCTCGCCCTGCTCGTGGCGGCGGCCGCCCCGCTCGGCCGCCGCCTGTCCCGGAGGGTGTCACCGACATGAGGCTTCGCTTCGGGTACGGCACCAATGGCTTCGCCAACCACCGGTTGGACGACGCGCTGACCGTGATCGCCGCCCTCGGGTACGACGGCGTCGCGGTCACCCTGGACTGTCACCACCTCGACCCGTTCGCACCCGGACTGGCCCGCCGGGTGGACGAACTCGGCGCCCGGCTGGCCCGCCTGGGACTTGGCGTGGTCGTCGAGACCGGCGCCCGGTACCTGCTCGACCCGGTGCGCAAGCACGCGCCCACGCTGCTCGACGACGACTGGAAGGTCCGGCTGGACTTCCTGCGCCAGGCCGTCCGGGTCGGCGCCGACCTGGGTGCCGAGGCGGTCTCGCTGTGGTCCGGCGCCCGACCGTCCACTGTGGACGAAAAGCTCGCCTGGGCCCGGCTGGCCGACGGCTGCGCCGAGCTGGTGGACACGGCCGACGCGGCCGGCGTGCCGCTGGGCTTCGAGCCGGAGCCGGGCATGCTGGTGGCCACGGTTGCCGACTGGCACCGGCTGCGCGACGCGCTCGGCGCCCCGCCCGGCTTCGGCCTCACCCTCGACATCGGCCACTGCCGGTGCGTCGAGCCCGAGCCGGTACCGGACTGCGTCGCGGCCGCCGCACCGTACCTCGTGAACGTGCAGATCGACGACATGCGGCGCGGCGTCCACGAGCACCTGGAGTTCGGCCGGGGCGACATCGACTTCCCGCCGGTGCTGCGTGCCCTGGCCGGCGGCGGGTACCGCGGGCTGGTCGCGGTGGAACTGCCCCGGCACTCGCACGCGGCTCCGGCGGTAGCCGCGCGATCCCTCGAATTCCTCAAGGAGTCGCTGTGAACCGGCTTTACCAGGCGCTCGCGGTGACGGTACCGGACCTGTCCTGGTTGGACGGTGCGGTACGCCGGGTCGCCGCCGGCCCGGCCACGATTGGCGAACTGTTCCCGGCCGCCGCCCGGTGCTGCGGCCGGGACACGCCACTGCCCGTCGAGGGGTACACCGCGGGCGAGGCGGCCCGGGTCGTGCTGCTCGCCGCGTTGCCGCTGGAGGGCGACGACCTGGTCGA
>JBPYFB010000619.1:0-5318 GCA_051986465.1 Rugosimonospora sp. | reverse complement strand
AGGTGGTGATGAAGTCGGCCATCATGGCCATGTCCTCGTGTTCGAGGTTGTGGCAGTGCAGCAGGAACGCGCCCTGATAGTCGGTGAACCGGGTGACGATCTCCACCGCCTCGGACGGGCGTACGTCGACGGTGTCCTTCCACCCCGCGTCGTACGGTCCGGGGCCGCCGCCGTTGCGGGACAACACCTGGAAATGGTCCAGATGAAGGTGTACCGGGTGGTGGAAGTCGGTGACGAAGCGCCACACCTCGACGGTGCCCAACTTCGGCCTCGCCAGCGCACGACCCGGCCGGTAGGCGAGGTCGTTGATGGTCCAGGTGCCGCCGCGGCCCTGCCGGAAGGCGAAGGTACGGGTGGCGGCGGCGCCATGCGGGGACAGCCTCGCGACATCGGCGCCGAGCCGGTCGGGTACCGCCGAATCGTCACCGCGGTCCTGCCCGGTGACGTCGAACCGCAACACCTGCGCTGTGCCGCCGGAGCCCAGGCGGTTGACCAGCCGCACCCGTGTTCCGGTGCGGTACCGGGAGAAGTCGACGACCACGTCGAAGCGCTCGGCGGGGGCCAGTTCCAGCGCGTCGTGGGCAACCGGCCGGGCCAGCAGGCCGCCGTCGCTGCCGATCTGCACCAGGGCGGAGCCGCCCGGTGGCTGCGGATCGAGTTCCAGCCGGTACCGGCGTGCGTTGGAGGCGTTGAGCAGGCGCAGCCGGTACCGTGCCGGGTCGACCTGCGCGACCGGCCAGGGCGCGCCATTGACCAGGATGACGTCGCCGAGCACGCCGTTCATGTACGGTTCGGTCACGCCGCCGCCGGCCGCCTCCGGGTACTGGAAGGAGCCGTCCGCGGCGAACGACCGGTCGACGATCATCAGGGGGATGTCGTGCCCTTCTCGCGGCAGCGGCAGCGCGTCGGACGCGTCGTCATCGACGAGATGGAACCCGGCCAGACCGCGCCACACTCCCAACCCGGTGTGGCTCATGCGATGGTCGTGGTACCACAGCGTCGCCGCCCGCTGGTTCATCGGATAGGTGTACGCGCGCTCACCGGTCGCCACATCCCCGGCCACGCTGCCGTCCATGCCGCTCATGCCGGCCATGTCGTGTCCGGCGGGCATGGCACCGGAGGCGGGCAGGATGAGGTCGATCGGGTACCCGTCGCTGTCGGCCGGGGTGTGTCCGCCGTGCAGGTGCACCACGACCGGCTGCGGGAGGTTGTTGCGGTGGCGTACCACGGTGCGCCGTCCGGAGCGTGACACGATCGTCGGCCCGGGGAACGTGCCGCCGTAGGTCCACGCCGCCGTCGGCAGTCCCGGCAGGATGCGCAACTGCGCGACCTGCTGCCTGATTTCGTAGTAGTCCGTGGTGGCGTCGGTGCTCACCGGAGCCAGCCGGGGCGGTACGGGCAGCGCGACCTGGTAGGGCGCGGGCAGCGCTGTCTGGCTGCGCAGCAACCGGCCGGGCTGGTCCGAGCCGACCAGCCTCACCGCGAGCGGGGACCCCGCGCCCACGACGCCCACACCGAGCGCGGCCGCACCCAGACGCAGCACGCCGCGGCGGTTCATGACCGTGCTCCGACCGGGCGCTCGGGGCGGACGGTGTCGGCCATCGGTGTCCGGGCGGGCAGCGGGGTGCGCCACACCCACGCCGCCAGCCGCAACAGGCCGACCACGGCGAGCACCGCGAGCGGGACATGCAGGGCCACCACCCGCGTCATTCCGAGCGCGGTCAGCCCGCCCAGGATCACCGGAAAGGCCAGGCCGAACAGCAGCACCGACCGCGACCCGCCGGTACGTCGCAGCACGACCACGCCGACCGCCTGCACCACGGCGACACCCACCATCACCATCGCCACCGTCAGATGCACCGCGAGCGCGTCGTAGCGACCGCTGAGGAAACTGCCGGCGAGAACTGCCTGGGCCACGCCCAACAGGCCCAGGCCCGCCGTCGTGCCACGACACAACAGGTACGGCCACCGCCGAACCCGTCCAGAGTTCCGTGCCTCGTCTTCCGTCACGACGACCTCTTCCGTAGTCCGTCCCTCGGGCGTCGGAGCCGTCCGAGTAACCTGAACATGAGTGTTCCAGTTATCGTGCGTGCGCCGCCAGCCTTCGGGGTGTGAGCGCCGCCATAAGGCGAACACTTGCGTACGGGTTAATGCTAAGGTCCAACTCGAACATAGCTGTACGGGTTGAACGAGGAAGGCATGCATCATGACCCAACTACGCAACACGGTACGGGTGACCGCGCTCGTCGGAGGGCCGCTGTTCCTGCTGACCGTCATCCTCCACCCGGCCCGCGACGGGCACGACATAGCGGCGCATGCGCAGTGGTACGCCTTCACGCACTCGATGGAGGCCATCAGCCTGCTCGTCCTGGCGACCTGCCTCGCCGGAGTCCTCGCCCTCGACGCCCGACGGCTCAGCCCGCGCGGGCTCGCCGCGCTGTACACCGCCCTGGTCGGCACGATCCTCTGGTTCGGCCTCATCGTCTACGACGGCGGCCACAACACGGTGACGGCCAGGTACGCACCCGACCTCGTGCACACCTCCAACGACATCGACATCGAGAGCGGCATCATCGTGCTGACCGCCAACGTCGTCTTCCCGCTGGGATATGTCCTGTTCGGCCTGCTGCTCAACCGGTACGGGCACCGCTGGACCGGCCTGCTGCTGGGATTCGGCGGCGTGCTGTACGCGCTCGGCGGCACGCTGGCGCTGTTCGGCTTCGGTCCACACTCGACGGTCACGTCCGTCTTCGAGATCGCAGGCGCCGCACCGTACGCGCTCGGGTACATCATGCTCGGCCGCAACGGCGGTCAGCTCCACGGCCACGACACCGGAGCCACCGTCGAAGCGGAGCTCGCGTGACCACCACGGTACTGACCAACGCCAACGTCATCACGGGCGACGTTGCGGGTGAGTGCGGTGCGTAGCGCGCCGATCGCGCGGCGGGACAGCTCTTCGCGCCAGGCTTCGGGACGGTGATGGTGACGACGAACGGTGTCGGCGCGCTGTCCCGGTCGTGGCCGGCGCGGGTTGTCCAGGTGCGGGCCTCGGTGAACCACACATGGGTGAGGTGTCCGGCGCGTTCGACGGCGTGCGGTGGGGCGTCAGGCTCGACGAGGAGCGTGGATATGACGTCGTGCGCGATCGCCTGTTGTTGCGTCTCGTGCAGCTTTCCTTCGAGACAGGTGATTTCGATCAGGTTCATACCGACGACCTTTCCGGGTTGCGGATCAGGGAGATGTCAGGCTGGCTGGTCGGCACGTATTGGTCGGGCCGGGCTGGGCTGGGCGGGACGCGGAGGATGCGGGCGACGCCGGCCGGTAGCCACCAGTTGTAGCGGCCGAAGAGCGAGAGCAGGGCCGGTACCAGGAGCGCGCGGACCACGGTCGCGTCGAGCAGGATGCCCGCGCCGAGGCCGGTGGCAAGGACTTTGAGGTCGGTGTCGGGTGCCTGGGAGAGCGCGAAGAATGACAGGGCGAGGATGAGCGCGGCGCTGGTGACCAGGCGGCCGGTGCGTCCGAGTCCTTCGACGATCGCGGCGATGGTGTCGCGGCGGGTGTCGTACTCCTCGCGGATGCGAGTGAGGATGAAGACCTCGTAGTCCATGGACAGGCCGAAGAGGAACGCGAAGACCATCAAGGGCACGAAGTTGGTGACCGCCCCGGTGGCGGGAATGCCCCAGATGGCGTCCGAGCCGTGGCCCTTCTGCCACACCAGGACGAGGATGCCGTACGTTGCGCCAACGCTCAGGACGTTGAGGACGACCGCTTTGAGTGCCATCAGGAGCGACCGGAAGGTTCGGGTCAGCAGGACGAAAGAGGCGATCACGATCAGCGCCAGCATCAGCGGGAACGAGCCGTAGACGGCGTGGTTGAAGGCCTGGAACTGGGCGCCGGATCCGCCGACTCGTGCGTTCATTCCGGTGGTGGCGTGGCGGATGCTGTCGATGAGGTCGGCGCCGGTACCCGCGTTGGTTTCGTGCTCGGGCAGCACGTCGATCACCGTTGCGCCGTTGGCCGTACCGGTCCGCAGTGCGCCCAGCACGCCGGGCAGATTGCTGGTCGCGTCGATGACGTCGGCCGCGTGGTCCGTATCGGTGAGAATCTGGATCGGGGTGAGCACGCCGGTGGGAATGGACGCACCCGAGAGGCGGTCCGCCGCTTGGCGGGCCGGCCCGGTCGCGGCCAGCGAGGCCGAGGATGGTTCGCCGACGACGATGGAGAACGCCGGCAGCAGGAGCGCGACCAGCACGAGCGCGCCGGCGGCGGCGGCCAGCCACCGGCGGCGTACGACCAGCCGGGTCCATGCGGTCCAGGCTCGTGACGCGGCCGGGCGCGGCTTCCTGCGGCGGGGGCGGTCCAGGAACGGCCCGACCCAGCTCAGCAGGGCCGGCAGTAGCGTGACGCTGACCAGCACGCTGACCAGCGGGATCAGGACACCGCCGTATCCGATCGAACGCAGGAACGGCACCGGCAGCACGACCAGGGCGAGCAGCCCGACGGCGACGGTGACGCCGGAGTACAGCACCGAACGTCCCGCGGTCGCTATCGCCGCCTCGACCGCGCCGCGATTGTCCCGCCCCTGGCCCCGTTCTTCTCGCCACCTGGTCACGACCAGCAGCGAATAGTCGATCGCCACACCGAGCCCGATCAGGGCCACGATGAACTGCACGAAGAACGAGACGTCGACGACCTCGGTGAGCCCGCCGACGAGCAGGAAGGTCGTCAGGATGGAGACGAAGGCCGTGATGACCGGCAGTACGGCGATGAACGAGCCGAACACGAACGCCAGGATGATCACCGCGCCGAGGGCACCGATCGCCGTCTCGGCGACCACCCCGATCCCGCCGCCGGTGCCCGACCCGGTCAGCTCCTTGATTCCGGTCACTCCGGCCGTGCTGCCGGCGCCGAGACCGGCCGCCTGGGCGTAGGTGCGGGCTGCCGACTCCTCCAGCGGCGGGACGTCCAGGCCGCCGTCGCTCGGCGGGTACACCAGCACGAACGTCGTGCGGTGGTCGGCGCTCACCAGAACCCGGTCTCCCGCGGTCGCGTAGGAGACGACCCGCGGTCGGGGACGACCGGGAACCGTGAGCGACTGCGTCAACGCCTGGTCGCCGCGCGCGAGCGCGGCCTTCACGTCGGCGGAGGTCACGTCCCCGCCTGCCGGCAGGGTGACCACGATCAGTGCCGGGTCCTGCGAGCCGCCACCGCCGACGGCGTTGAGGATGGCCCGGTTCGCCTCGTAGCCAGGCTCACCCGGCAACGTGAACGACGTACTCAACCGCGATGACAGGCCGGCGGTGACCAGTCCACCGACG
>JBPYFB010000618.1:0-3189 GCA_051986465.1 Rugosimonospora sp. | reverse complement strand
ACCGAGGTGCGTACCGGCTGATCGCCTTTAGTCGGGTTTGCGCTTCAACCAGGTCAGGTCGAGCTCCTCGGCCGTGACCGCCACGATCGCGCGCAGCTCGTCGGCCTCGTCACCGGGGCCCAGCGCGTCCGCCAACATCGCCGCGGCCGCCGCCACGTGTGGCCGCGCTCCGCACGCCGCTCGCAGGTGCAGTGAGCGGCGCAGGAGCGCGATGCCGGCAGCCGCGTCGCCGCGCGCGATGGCGGTCCCGCCGATGTGGCGCACCGCGTACGACTCCAGCAGCGGGTCGCCAACGGCCTGCGCCACCTCGCGGGCGCGCAGGTACCCGGTCAGCGCCGCGGCGTGGTCTTCCCGCAGGTTGTCGGTCATGACCGCGTGCCAGAACCCGACCCAGCCGCGCGGCCGCTCGAGTCCGGCGAGCGCCTCGACCGGGTCCGCGCACAGCGGGTCGCCGCCCTGCTTGAGCAGGCGCCGCCAGTATTCCAACTGGGCGGTGAGGTAGGCGCCGAGTTCCTTGCCGGCGGGGTCTGTGCCGATCTCGCGGATCGCGGCGAGCGCCTCGCCCAGCGGGTCCAGCCGCCACAGGTGCCGGTCGGTCAGTATCTCGGCGCGCAGTTCGGCGCCTTCGCGGGTCTGGGGTAGCTGGGCGAGGGCGAGATCCCATTCGCCGGCGCGCTGGAGGGCTCGCGCGGTACGGTAGGCGGCGTCATCCGTCACAGGGCCTACAGTGCCAGGCCCGAGGTAGGTGGTCAAGTGCGTTACGAGGACTACATGGGCAACGTGGCCCGCCTCGCCGTGGACCTCGTCAACGAAGGTGGGATCGCGGCGTCGTCGCCCATGCTCACCGAGCACGGCGTACCCGCGCCGGATCCGGAACAGCTGGCCCGCCTCGTACCGGTGCTGCGCGACGCGGTCGCCGCCATCTGCGACCAGGCGTCCATGGCACCCGTCAACGACCTGCTCTCCCGGTACCCGCCGAAGCTCTTGGTGAGCGACCACGACGGCCCCGGTACCGCCCACCTGCACTACGCCCGCGACGGCGCACCCGCTGCCGAGTGGCTGGGCCGTACCTGCGCCGCCGGCCTCGCCCACATCGCCTGCGGCACCCCGGACGTCACCCTCGGCCGCTGTAGCGCCGCCGGCTGCGACCGTTTCTTCGTCGACCAGTCGCGCAACCGCAGCAGGCGGTTCTGTGGCAACGCATGCGCGAGCCGCACCACGGTCGCCGCCCACCGCGCCCGGCAGCGCGGGCTTATCTGACGACCTGATCCAAATCTTGGCGGCGACGGCATCGGATCCGGTGCCGATTCATACAAGATCTCAGACAGCAGCCTGCTAGGCGATGGCGGTGATGTCTCCGTCGTCGAAGTAGATGGCTTGGTGGAGGCGGCCGCCGAGAGCGGCGGCGTAGCGGGCGAGAACGTCCTGGCCCGAGATCTTTCCTTGTTCGATCTGCGATACCCGACCCTTGGTGACCCCCATGCGATCGGCCACCTGTTGCTGCGTAAGGCCGCGGGCACGACGAACCTCGGCGAGGCGGTGTCCGACAATCGTGGCGAGCAGTTCCTGCTTGCCAACTTCGACAGCCTGTTCGCCGCCGGCCCGCTCGACCTCGGCGGCGCGAATGTCCTGCCAGCGGACGTAGTTGTTCATTGCAGTCCGCCCTCCTCCTCGGCGCGTTCTTTCAGGTATGCCTCATAGCGTTGCTCTGCCAGGGGGATGGCATCGCGGTACCACTCGTTCCACCGTCCGGCCTTGTCACCAGCGACAAGCAGGATGCTGGACCGCCATGGGTCGAAGACGAACAAGATGCGCACGGTGCCAGGGCGCAACTCTTTGAGGTTGGCTATCGACGAGCCCTGAATCGTATCTACCAATGGGGCGACCGAGGCCCGGCCCCGCTTCGGCGAGAAGGTCGATCGCCTGCACCACCCGGGCATGGCTCGTGGAATCGAGCCCGTCGATCCAGTCACGTACCTCGTTGACGAGGTAGACCGCCCACTCGTCTCGGCGCACTGGACGAGTATAGCAAACGGTATACTTCCACAGAGCCGAATCTTGGTGGCGACGGCATCGGATGCGGTGCCGACTCTTACAAGATCGCGGGCGGGTCGGCGTTGTTGCCAGTTTGTGTCATCGTGGTAAACAAATTCCTACGCCGCCCGTGGAGGCGCCGATGACGCGGACTCGACGGCCACGCTTCGGCCTCGTGCTCGGTGCCGGCGGCATGCTCGGGGCGGCCTGGACGGCCGGGGCCCTGGCGGCCGTACAGGAGCGCGTCGGGCGGCCGCTGGACGAGGCCGAGATCGTCGTCGGTACCAGCGCCGGCAGCGTGATGGCCGCGTCACTGCGCTGCGGGATCTCGATCGACGAGATCGTGGCGCACCAGCGCGGGTACCCGACCGGGCAGATACCGCTGCTCACCGAAGTGGACCGCGACGCGGGTGCCTGGCCGCCGTTGCCCCGGATGCGCCTCGGCTCGCCCGGCCTGTTGGTCCACGCCGCCCGCGCGCCGCGCCGTACACATCCGTGGGTGGCGGTCAGCGCGCTGGTACCGCAGGGGCGGGCCCGCCACCGCGGCCTGGCCAACCTCGTACACGGCCTGCTCGTCCACGCGGAGGACCGGGTGCTGGACAGCGCCTGGCCCCGGCGGCAGACCTGGATCGTGGCGGTCGACTACGGTTCGGGGCGCCGGGTGGCGTTCGGCCGGCCCGGTGCGCCGTCCGCACCGCTGTCCGACGCGGTGGTGGCCTCCTGCTCGATTCCCGGTTGGTACGAGCCGAAGCTGATCGGCGAGCGGCGCTACGTGGACGGCGGGGTCCGCTCCAGTACCTCCCTCGACCTGCTTGCCAAGGTCGGGCTCGACGAGGTGTACGTGCTCGCGCCGATGGCCAGCTACGAACCCGACCGGCCGCGCAACCCGGCACTGCGGGCGGAGCGGCTGGTCCGGCAATGGATCACCAACGGGCTGACCCGCGAGGTGGGCAGGGTCGAGGCGGCCGGCGCGCGGGTGCTGGTACTGACTCCGGGCCCGGAGGATCTCGCGGCGATCGGCCTGAATCTGATGGACCCGGCGCGGCGGCTGCGGGTACTGGAGACGTCGCTGCGTACGTCGCGGGAGCGGGTGGCCGCGCTGCGCTCGGCCGCGCTACCCCCGGCGGCCTGAGCCGGCAAAGGCAAACCGGCGGG